>NZ_CP028365.1:1506750-1808100 GCF_003033925.1 Tannerella serpentiformis | reverse complement strand
AAACGCGGCATCGTCCGCGGCTCCATCGATGAATAGAGGGTAGAGGGTAGAGCCGGGTACATGAGGCGACTCTCTATTCTCCAACCTCTACCCCCTACTCTCTATTCTCTACCCTCCACTCTCTACCCTCTAACTATGGTTTACCGATTCCTACTTGTTTCTGACGAAGTCGAAGACTTCAAGCGCGAGATACAAATCGACGCCGAGGCCACCTTCCTCGACCTCCATCAAGCCATCCTCCAGGCTGTCGACTTCCAGCCCGTGGAGATGAGCAGCTTCTTCATCTGCGACGACGACTGGACACGCCGCACCGAGATCACCCTCGTCGACATGGGCGCACCCACCGACGCCGACACGTGCCTCATGGAAGACACACGGCTCGAGGAGCTTCTCGAAGACGAGCACCAGCGACTCATCTACGTCTTCGACTACATGTTCGACCGCGCCTTCTACATGGAGCTTCGCGAGATCATCACCGGACGCACCCTCCAGGAGGCCGTCTGCACACGCTCTGTCGGCGATCCGCCCGAGCAAGCCTTCACCGAAGAAGAGCTCGAAAAAGATCTCGGTAAGACGCTCACCCCAACCGTCTCCGCCACCGGCGAAGACTTCTACGGCGACTCCGAGTATGACGACGACGAACTCGATCGCGAGGGCATGGGCGGCTTTGAGGATGGCGATAGCGTCGGCCTCTCCGACTTAGAAGAGCGCTATTGAGCCGCCTCTACCGGTACCCGGCCAAGTTGGCCGGCGTCCCTGACGCCCTCGCGAACAGGATAACCTCCCCACTTTACCCATTGACAACGACGACGCCCCCCACCCTCCTCGTCCTGCTCGGCCCCACCGGCGTGGGCAAGACGGCGCTCAGCCTGCGACTGGCCGAACGCCTCGGCAGCCCCATCCTCTCGGCCGACTCCCGACAGATCTATCGCGGCATGCCCATCGGCACCGCCGCCCCCACAGCCGACGAACGCGCCCGCGTCACGCACTACTTTGTCGACCTCCTCGACCTCGCCGAACCGTACAGCGCCGCACGCTATGAAACGGACGCCCTCGCGCTCCTTACGACCCTTTTCACGACCCACGCCACCGTCCTCCTCACCGGCGGATCGATGATGTACATCGACGCCGTCTGTCAGGGCATCGACGACATCCCCACCGTACCCACCGACATCCGTGCCGCCGTCCTGGCGGACTATGGGCACCTCGGACTCGACGCCCTGCTCGACGAGCTCCGACAGGCCGACCCCGTGCACTTCGCCGAAGTCGACCGCCGCAACCCGCGTCGTGTCATCCACGCCGTCGAGATCTGCCGTACCGCCGGCCGCCCCTACTCCGACTTCCGCACGCGTACCGTCAAAGTGCGCCCCTTCCGCATCCTCAAGATCGGGCTCGTCCGCCCGCGCGAAGAGCTCTTCCGTCGCATCGACGCCCGCGTCGACCAAATGATGGCCGACGGCCTCCTCCGCGAGGCCCGCGCCCTCTACCCCCAGCGTCACCTCAACGCCCTCAACACAGTCGGTTACAAGGAGCTTTTTCAGCACTTCGACGGCCAGCTTTCGCTCGACGAGGCCGTGGCCCGCATCAAGCGCAACACCCGCGTCTACGCCCGCAAACAGCAGACCTGGTTCCGCCGCGACCCGTCCATCACCTGGTTCCACCCCGACGACACGGCGCACATCCTCCGTTTCCTCGACGAGGTGCTCTGACATCTAATACTCCAGAAACCCACCCTGATTCTGTACCGAAACCGTTCGGGAATGATTCAGAAACACCGATTCTACGCTGATACCGTTCGGAAATGCTCCAGAAACACCGATTCTACGCTGATACCGTTCGGAAATGCTCCAGAAACACCGATTCTACGCTGAAACCGTTCGGGAATGATTCAGAAACACCGATTCTACGCTGAAACCGCGCGGGAATGCTTCAGAAACACCGATTCTGTACCGAAACCGTTCGGGAATGCTCCAGAAACACCGACTCTATGCTGAAACCGTTCGGGAATGCTCCAGAAACACCGATTCTACACTGATACCACGCGGGAATGCTCCAGAAACACCGACTCTATGCTGAAACCGTTCGGGAATGCTTCAGAAACACCGATTCTGCGCTGAAACTGCGCGGGAGAATACGCCCGCACGTAAAAAAGGCACCCCCACACACGGTGGAGGTGCCTTTTTCTTGACGCGCAACCCCTGGAAATGACGGAGCGTCACACGACGGCCGGAGAATCTTTCGGGGAACCCGTCCCCAGGCTATCGGTCAGGATACGGTATGAGCTCCTATTGCTTGCTACACGTATCCAAACAGCTTCTCACTATAGGCTACGCCAGCCCATGAACATCTTCACGGTCTCCGGGTCGTTGTGATCGAAGAAGAGACTGTGAGCGGTGTCGAGCCGTTCGATGCGTGCCATCTCGTCTGGCGTGAGCTTAAAGTCGTAGATCTGGAAGTTCTCCGCCATGCGTTCGCGGCGCACAGATTTGGGAATGATGATTACGCCGCGCTGTGTGAGGTAACGCAGGGCGACTTGTACCACGCTCCGGCCGTGCGCCTGGCCGATCTCTGCCAACGTGGGGTTGGTGAAGAGGCCATTGCGTCCCTCAGCCAGTGGGCCCCATGACATGATCTTGGTGTCGAACTCGTCCATGTACTTCTTGGCGCGGATCTGCTGATAGAAGACGTGTGTCTCCACTTGATTTACGGCCGGCACTACCTCCACGTTGCTGGCGAGGTCGATGAAGTGGTTCGGCTGGAAATTGCTCACGCCTATGGCGCGCAGCTTGCCCGCGTGATAGGCCTCCTCGAGGGCGCGGTAAGCGCCATAATAGTCGCAGAAGGGCTGGTGAAGCAGCATGAGGTCGATGTAATCCGTTTGTAAGCACTTCAGACTGTCATCGATGCTGGCTCGGGCACGCTCGTAGCCATAGTTGCTGATCCACACTTTGCTGACGATAAAGACCTCGTCGCGCTTGAGGCCGCTCTTCTTGACGGCCGCGCCCACACCCTCCTCGTTACGGTAGGCCTGCGCCGTATCCACCATGCGGTAGCCCACGCTGAGGGCGTCGCTCACGCAGCGTTCGGCTTCGGCCGGTTCCACCTGATACACGCCGTAGCCCAGCTGCGGCATCTTTACTCCATTATTCAATGTGATGGTTTCCATTTCTTCTTTTACTCCTTTCTATTCTATGTCTATGCCTATTTGCATCGCAATCGCGTCACACGATGCCGGAGAAGCCCATGAAGGCCATGGCCAGCAGGCCGGCGGTGAGGAGCGCGATGGGGATGCCTTTCATCGCCGCGGGGACGTTCAGGCGCGAGAGCTGCTCGCGGATGCCGGCGAAGATGATGAGCGAAAGCGCGAAACCGATGGCTGTCGAAAAGGCGAAGACGATGGACTGCGGCAGGTTGTAATCCTTCTGAATAACGAGGATGGCGACGCCAAGGATGGCGCAGTTGGTCGTGATCAGCGGTAGGAAGACGCCGAGGGCTTGGTAGAGCGCGGGGGAGACTTTCTTGAGGATGATCTCCACCATCTGCACCAAGGCGGCGATGATGAGGATGAAGACGATGGTCTGTAGGTAGGCCAACCCGAAGGCGTCGAGGATGTATTTCTGGATCAAGAAGGTGACGATCGTGGAGATGGTGAGGACGAACGTCACGGCCATGCCCATGCCCATCGCTGTGTCGATCTTTTTCGACACGCCCAGGAAGGGGCAGATGCCGAGGAATTGCGACAGGACGATGTTGTTGACAAAGACGGCGGCGATGAAAATGATGATGTATTCCATAAGGGCGGGGGGTTATTTCTTCAGTTTATTGACGATGGCGATAAGGTAGCCCAGGGCGATGAAGGCGCCGGGGGCAAGGACGAAGAGCAGGGCGCCGTAGTGCTCGGGGAAGAGGGTGAGCGAGAAGGCGCGGCCGGTGCCGAGGAGCTCGCGGCAGGTGCCGAGCAGGGTGAGGGCGAGGGTGAAGCCGACGCCAATACCGATGCCGTCGCAAGCAGAGGCTACGACGCCGTTTTTCGAGGCGAAGGCTTCGGCGCGACCGAGCACGATGCAGTTCACCACGATCAGCGGGATGAAGAGACCGAGGCTCTTGTAGAGTTCTGGCATGTAGGCCTGCATGCACATCTGGAGGATGGTCACGAAGGAGGCGATAACGACGACGTAGACGGGGATGCGCACCTCGTCAGGCACGAGCTTCTTGATGGCCGAGATGGCGGCGTTGGAACAGATGAGCACGAAGGCGGTGGCCAGGCCCATGCTCATGCCGTTGATGGCCGAGGAGGTGGTGGCCAGCGTGGGGCACATGCCCAGGAGGAGGGCGAAGGTGGGATTCTCGGTGATCATCCCATTCTTGATGACTTTGAGGTAGTTCATAGTCCGGGGGGTTATTTGCTGTGAGACGTTGAGGCGGTCGAATCGGCAGCCGTTTGTTGGGTGGCGCCAGAGGCACCGTCGGCTTTGGCGTCGCCCTTGCTAGCACCTTGTGCGTAGGCGGCATAGGCGCGGTTGATGGCGTCGAGGAAGGCGCGTGAGGAGATGGTGGCGGCCGTGATGGCGTCTACTTCGCCGCCGTCTTTCGAGACTTTCAGCGCGCCGCCCTTCATGTCGCGTCCGAGGACGCTCTGCTTGCCTTTATCCGTGCGGAACCACTCCTCCATCTTCGATCCGAGGCCGGGGGTCTCGTTGTGCTCGAGCACGGAGTAGTTGACGATCTTCTGGTCCGCGTCGAAGCCGACCATGATGCGGATCTCGCCGCCGAAGCCCTTCTTGGTGTTCGTCTCTACGGCGGCACCGACCAGCTTGCCGCCCTTCTTGGCGGGATAGATGGTGAGCGAATCGCCGTCGGCTGTGGCGGCCCTGTATTGTTCGGCCGAGGGGTCGTTGTCGAACTCGGGCGCCACCTTCTTAATGGCTTCTTGCAGGGCGGCTGCTTTGGCGGCGGCGATTTTATCCTCGGTCAGCTTGTTGGCTACGGCCAGCGCGGTGCCTGCGATGAGGCAGAAGCACGTGAGCGACGCCAGAATGGTGATGAATGTGGATTTGATTTTTTCCATCGTTTATCTGCCTCCGAAATGTTTGGGTTTGATGTAGGTGTTGATCAGCGGCGTGAGGCCGTTCCAGATCAGAATGGAGAAGGACATGCCCTCGGGGTAGGATCCGAAGATGCGGATGAGCACGGTCAGGAGGCCGATGCCCGCGCCATAGATCAGCGAGCCGCGCTTGGTCATGGGCGAGGTCACATAGTCGGTGGCCATGAAGACGGCGCCGAGCATGAGTCCGCCGGAGGTGAGATGGATCAGCGGGTTGTTGACTTCGGTCGGGTTGAAGAGGTACATGATGGTGGTGAACACAGCCACGGTGCCGATGATGGCCACGGGGATGTGCCACGTGATGATACGCCGATAGAGCAGGTAGGCAAAGCCCAGGAGCAGCGCCACCTCACTCATCTCACCGAGGCTACCGCCGGTCAGTCCGATGGCTGACGGGCCGAAGCCGGCAATGTCTTTCGTGAAATGGATCAACGAGAGCGTCGTGGCACCGGTCTGCGCGTCGGTGTAAGTCAGGGGGAAGACGCCGGCCACGGGCCACGTCGTCATCTGTGCTGGGAAGGAGATGAGCAGGAAGACACGCCCCACGAGCGCGGGGTTGAAGATGTTGTTGCCCAATCCGCCGAACGACATCTTGCCGACGCCGATGGCAAAGAGTGCGCCCAGGATGACGATCCACGCGGGCAGGTTGGACGGCAGGTTGAACGCCAGCAAGACGCCCGTGAGGATGGCCGAGCCGTCGGCAATGGTGGGCTCGCGCTTGAAGAGGTACTTCTGAATGAGATACTCGAAGATGACGCACGAGGCGACGGATACGAGCGTCACGACGAGTGCGCCCAACCCGAAGCAGTAAAGCGACACGAGGAAGGCCGGCACCAGTGCGATAAGCACGCCGTACATGTTTTTGCTTATCGAATCGCCCCCATGAATGTGTGGCGACGGAGAGATGATCAGTTTGGAGTCCATGTTATCCGGTTATTGTCTGTTCATACATTAAAACTAAGTCTGTTCGTCTCTCGGGGGGTTACTTCTTCCGCGAGCGGATGATGCCCATCACCGTGCCCTTGCCCATGCGGATATAGTCCAGCAGCGGGCGATACGAGGGGCAGGTGTAGCTGCAGGAGCCGCACTCGATGCAGTCGACGATGTAATGTTCTTCGGCCTCGTCCCACGTCTTATGGACGGCCAGGTTCATCAGCAGATAGGGCTCCAAGCCCATCGGGCAGACGTCGACACACTTGGCGCAACGGATGCAGTCACGCATGGGTTTGCGCATGGCCTCGGCGCGTGGGATGAGCAGGATGCCAGAGCTACCCTTCATCATCGGCACATCGTCCGTGATCATCGTGCGACCCATCATGGGGCCTCCACCGATGATCTTACCCGTGTCTTCGGGGATGCCGCCAGCGGCTTCGATCAGGGTGCTGATCGGCGTACCGATGCGGGCGATAAAGTTCGATGGCTTCACAACGCTCTTGCCCGTGACGGTGATGACGCGCTCGATGAGCGGCTTATTCTTCTGCACGGCCTCGTAGACGGCGAAGACGGTGCCCACGTTTTGCACCACGGCGCCGACCGAGATGGGCAGTGCGCCGCTCTTCACCTGACGGCGAATCACGGCGTCGATGAGCTGCTTCTCGCCCCCTTGCGGGTAACGCATCTTGAGCGGCATCACCTCGATGCCCTGCTCTTTGGCGGCCAACTTCTTCATCAGCTTGATGGCGTCGGGCTTGTTGCTTTCAATGCCGATCACGGCGCGGCGAACGTCGATGGCGGTCATGAGGATCTTCACCCCGACGATGATTTCTTCGCCTTTGGCCAACATCAGCGAGTGGTCCGACGTCAGATACGGCTCGCACTCGACGGCGTTAACGATCAGTATCTCGGCCTTGCTGCCCGGGGGAGGCGAGAGCTTGACTTGCGTGGGGAAGGTGGCGCCACCCATACCGACAATGCCGGCGGCAGCGATCTTTCCGATGATCTCTTTGGCGGACAGCGTGCAGTCGCGGACGAGGGTCTCGCTGCGGTCGATGGTCTCTTCCCATTCGTCGCCCTCGACGTTGATGTAGACTGCGGGCTTGGGCAGACCAGCGGCGTCGAGCATGGTGTCGATCTTGGTCACGGTGCCCGAAACGGACGAGTGTACGTTGGCCGAAACGAAGCCTGCGGCCTTGCCGATCAGCGTCCCGACCTTCACCTTGTCGCCTTTGGCCACCACCGCCTCAGCCGGTGCACCGATGTGCTGCCCGAGCGGTATGACCACCTTGGCCGTGGGCGCGATCGCCTCGATCGGTCGCCCGGCCGATAACTTGTTTCCTGAGGGGTGAATGCCCCCTATTCTAAAAGTGTACATTATAGACAGGTCGTTGTGTGGGTGTGGGTTAATCTTTCACGGCTGGTTCAGCAGTGGCAACAGCCGTTTCAGCCAGAGCGGGTTTAGCCGCCGGGGTATTGGCGCGAGCGGCCTCCACGAGCGACAGTGCGGCTGGAGCAGCGGCCTTCGGTGCGTCGGGCTTCGGCTCCTTACGCGGCGGGAAGTTCAGTTCATGGATGGCCTTCGTGGGGCAGACCACGACGCACTTGCGACAGAGGCGGCACTTCGTGTCGTCGATGTAAGCCAGGTTGCTCGTCACCGTGATGGCCTCGAAGGCGCACTCCTTGACGCAGCGTGCACAGCCGATGCAGGCGTTCGAGCAGACTTTACGCGCCACGCCGCCCTTGTCCTTGTTCATGCAGGAGACGAAGATGCGACGCGACTTCGGCCCCTTCTTACGCAGCTCGATGATCTTCGTCGGGCAGGCCTTAACGCACGCCCCGCAGGCTACGCATTTGTCTTCTACCACCTCCGCGATGCGTGTCACGGGGTTGATGTGGATGGCGTCGAACTCGCAGGCGTCCACGCAGTCGCCCAGACCGAAGCAGCCGAACGAGCAGCCCGTCTCGCCCCGATAGAGTGAGGCGGCGATGGTGCAGTTCGATGCGCCGTCGTAGGTGTTCGTCCGCGGACGCGCCTCGCAGGTGCCGTTGCAGCGCACCACGGCGATCTTCGGTGCCGCAGCCACCATGGCCACGCCCTTGATCTCGGCCACTTTCTTCATCACGTCCTGACCGCCCACGGGGCAATACAGCCCGTCGAGCGCCTCAGCCTTAAAGCACGCGTTGGCAAAGCCGCCGCAGCCCGGGAATCCGCAGCCGCCGCAGTTGGCGCCCGGCAGGGCTTCCTGTATCTGCCCGATGCGCGGATCTTCATGCACCTCGAATTTCTTCGATACCGCAAATAGGATGAGCGCCGCAATGGCCCCCACCGTTCCTAATAAAATGATCGCTATATACATTTCGTGTAAGATTGATTTGGCGGTTAATAAGCAGCTGTGTCGAGCTGAGAGCCAGCTTCGAGCTTAGCGACGGAGAATGAAAACCGTCGCCCGATCTTCTCCCGAAAGGCGTACAGCAGGGCGTAATAGACGGCCAGGACGGCCAGCCCCGCGAGTCCACCGATGCCGTCGTCGCCTCCGCTCAGGCGGGCGCCGATAAATACGGCAGCCACCACCAGCACAAAGGGCACGGCGAACGCAAGGGCTACGGCCTGCATGCCGCTCGAGGATTGGGCCACGACCATGACCTCCTCCCCGGGAGCAAACTGACGGCTCTCGCCCTTCACCTCAATGAGTTTCTCCTTTTTGTCCGATGCGAGGCAGGCCGAACGGGCATGGCACGCAGAGCACGCGCTTTGCTGTTCGATACAGACCACAATACGGCCTCCTCCGGTATGTCTTACAATACCACGATGCTGAATAAATTTCTTCATAATAAACCCAATTGCTATATCGAGTTTGCAATACGGCGGCAAATGTAAGCAGCAGTTTCAATTCCTGAATGCAGCTATACCGCTCAAATTCATCCGCCCCTGTCATGCCCCGCGACACGACCGCGCCGATTCGCAAATTCCTCATTCTGTCCAACGACCCTACGGGCTGGATTCGTGAAGGTTTCATCGTGCCGAACGACGCCACGGCTCGGGTGTGTGAAGACCCCATCATGTCGCGCGAAGGCATGGTCCGGGTGCGTGAAAGCCCCATCATGTCGCACGAAGGCACGGTCTCGGTGCGTGAAGGGTTTATCATGTCGCACGAAGGCATGGTCCGGGTGTGTGAAGGCCCCATCATGTCGCACGAGGGCATGGTCTCGGTGCATGAAGACCCCATCATGCCGCACGAGGGCATGGTCTCGGTACATGAAGGCCCCATCATGTCGAACGAGGGCATGGTCTCGGTTGCTTCGGTTTTTAGCGGGTCACTTTTTATTACTGAACAAACTCTCTCAGAAATAAAACAGCGACTTTTTTATTGTGAGCAAGTCTCCATCGGAAATAAAAAGTCACCCGTTTATACCCAATAGACTTTATCAGGAATAAGCGAGTGACTTTTTTATAGGCAATCGACTTTATCGGGAATAAAAAAGTGGACGATTTATTCTCAACAAAATCTCTCTACTTATAAATGGTCACCATTTTATTATCGAGATATTTTCCACAGATATAAAAAGTCGCTCGCCAAAAACCAACAGACACAAGGCCATGCCCTCGTTCGGCATAATGGGGCTTTTATGAATTGAGACCATCACATCATTCAGCACGGCGGGAGTTTTATGGGTTGAGACCGTCGCGTCGTTCGGCACGATGAGGGTTTTACGGATTGGGGGCATCGCGTCGTTGGAGACTTTCGAGGGTAAACCGGGAGCGGCAGACGGATTTGCGCAGTATTTCCGCCCCGACGCGGATGGCCGCCATTTCGCGCCAAAGGGGTGGGCAAATTCGCCTACTTTTGCCCGCCGCCGATGGAAACGGCGCGTAGGTTAGACAGATAGAATCCCCATCAATATGAAAGAAGAAGACGAACGCGAAGAGGAAAGGCTGCCGGACGAGGCGATGGAGGCGAACACGACCGAGGGCACGGGCGGAGGCTATGTGGTGCCTGGGGGGGCGATCGGTGCGGACAGCGTGCGCCATCTGCCGGGCATGTATCAGAGCTGGTTCTTGGATTATGCCTCGTACGTGATCCTGGAGCGGGCCGTGCCACACATCAACGACGGGCTGAAGCCAGTGCAGCGGCGCATCCTGCACGCCATGCGGCGGATCGACGACGGACGATATAATAAGGTGGCCAACGTGGTGGGCCAGACGATGCAGTTTCACCCGCACGGCGACGCCTCGATCGGCGACGCGCTGGTGCAGCTCGGGCAGAAGGATCTGCTGATCGACTGCCAGGGTAACTGGGGCAACATCCTCACGGGCGACAGCGCGGCGGCACCGCGATACATCGAGGCGCGCCTCTCGCGGTTCGCGCTCGAGACGGTGTTTAACCCCAAGACGACCGTCTGGAAGCAGTCGTACGACGGGCGCAACCGCGAGCCGGTCAGCCTACCGATCAAGTTCCCCCTGCTGCTGGCGCAAGGGGCGGAGGGCATCGCCGTGGGACTGTCGTCGAAGATCCTGCCGCACAATTTCAACGAGCTGATCGACGCCTCCGTGGCCTGTCTGCGCGGCGAGGAGTTCACGCTCTACCCCGACTTTCAGACGGGCGGTTTGGTGGACGTGGCGAAGTACAACGACGGCAACCGCGGCGGCATGGTGAAGGTTCGGGCGCGGATCACGAAGGTGGATAACCGCACGCTGGCCATCACCGAGATCCCCTATGGCTACACGACGGGCACCCTGATCGACTCCATCATCAAGGCCAACGAGAAGGGGAAAATCAAGATCCGCAAGGTGGACGACAACACGGCGCGCGAGGTGGAGATCCTGATCCATCTGGCCCCGGGCGTATCGTCGGACAAGACAATCGACGCGCTCTACGCCTTCACCGACTGCGAGAAGAGCGTGTACATGAATTGCTGCGTGATCGAGGACAACAAGCCGCGATTCATGTCGGTCAGCGAGGTCTTGCGACACTCCACCGAACAGACGCTCGGGCTGCTGCGCACGGAGCTGGAGATCGAACGCAGCGAGCTGCGCGAGGAACTCTTCTACGCCTCGCTCGAGCGGATCTTCATCGAGGAGCGGATCTATAAGGATAAGGAGTTCGAACAGGCGCCGGACATGGACGCGGCCGTGGTGCACATTGACCGCCGGCTGGAGCCGTTCAAACCGCGGCTCATCCGGGAGGTCACCCGGGAGGACATCCTGAAGCTGATGGAGATCAAAATGGGGCGCATCCTAAAGTTCAACGCCGACCGCAACGACGAGCAGATCGCGCGGCTGAAGACCGAGATCGAGCGCGTGGAGCATCACCTGTCGCACCTCACGGATTACGCCGTGACGTGGTTCGAGGGGCTGAAGAAGAAGTACGGCGCCGACAAGCCGCGGCGCACGGAGATCCGCAGCTTCGACCGCGTGGAAGCCACCAAGGTGGCCGAGGCCAACGAAAAGCTCTACATCGACCGCGAGGAGGGTTTCGTGGGCACAGGGCTAAAGAAGGCCGAGTTCGTCTGCAATTGCTCGGACATTGACGACATCATCCTCTTCTATCGCAGCGGCGTGTACAAAGTGATGCGAGTGAGCGAAAAGATCTTCGTCGGGCAAGACGTGATCTACGTCAACGTCTTCAACCGCAACGACACACGGACGATCTACAACGTGATCTATCGCGACGGCCGCGCAGGCTGCAACTACATCAAGCGGTTCGCCGTCACCGGCTCGACGCGCGACAAGGAATACAACGTGACGCGTGGCACAGAAGGCTCACGCATCCTTTATTTCAGCGCCAATCCAAACGGTGAGGCAGAGACAGTGAAGGTGATCCTCAAGCCGAAGCTACGGCAGAAGACGCTCGTCTTCGAGAAAGACTTCAGCGAGATATTGATCAAGGGTCGCACCTCGCTCGGCAACATCCTCACCCGGGCAGAGATCCACAAGATCTCGCTCAAGCAGCGTGGTTCGTCGACGCTCGGCGGGCGCGAGGTGTGGTTCGACCGCGACGTGCTCCGCCTGAACTACGACGGCCGCGGCGAAGCCCTCGGCGAGTTCCGCAGCGACGACCGCATCCTCGTCGTGTTGCAGACGGGCGAGTTCTACACCACGGGCTTCGACCTGAGCAACCATTACGAAGAGAACATCCTGCTCATCGAGCGTTACGACGCGCGCAAAACATGGACGGCCGTCTACTTCGACGCCGATCAGGGCTATGTCTATCTCAAGCGCTTCCCGTCCGAAGACTCCGAGAAGCGGCAGAACCTGATGGGCGACAACCCTCGTCACCGCCTCTTCCTGCTGACCGACGAGGCTTATCCGCGCATCGAGGTGACCTTTGGCGGACACGACAGCTATCGCGATCCCTTGACCATCGAGGCGGCGGAGTTTGTGGGCGTGAAGAGCGTCAAAGCGCGCGGCAAACGGGTGACGACATTCACCGTCGCCTCGGTTGACGAACTGGAACCGACGCGCCACGCCCCATCACCCTCATCCGACGGAGAGCCATCCGCTACCGATGTGCCGTCGGAAGAGGATGAGGATGGGCAGATGTCGCTGTTTGAGGAATAAGCCATGATCCGCAGCTTCCTCTTTCTGCTCACTCTCTTCATTCTCCTTCCTCTCACCCTGCGTGCACAGACGGATAGCGTCGTTCAAGCACCGCGGTCGGTGAATGAAGGCACGATGGTCAGCCTGGGCAGTCGCTACGTTAAGAACACATACCTCTCCGACGTCGGTTATGATGGCCTGGGCATCGGCGTTATCAACGAACGTATGCGGATCATCAATGACCGTTGGTCGCGGCAACGCACCTTTCGCATCGATCTCGCTTCGATCCGCAATCCAGCAGGCACATCGAGTGGTTACGCGGCCTTCATTGACTACAGCTACAGCCTGCACCGACGTCTGGAGACCAGTGTGGACGGTCTGCGATTGCTCGTCGGCGGTACGGGGCGCTATCTCTTGGGCACGGCCTATCGCTCGCAGGGCGGCAATAACCCTGCGGTGCTGCACGTGGAAGGCGATCTGGGGCTCTCTGCGGCTATCCTCTACGGTTTCGACTTGGGTCGCCGGCGCTATCCGGTGACTGTCCGCTGGCAGGCCAACCTCCCACTCGTTGGTGTCTTCTTCTCCCCGCACTACGGGCAATCGTACTACGAGATCTTTACTCTTGGCCATCGTGCCGGTATAGTCCGATTGGGATCGCTGCACAATAGGTTCGCCTTGCGGAGCCTGCTCACCGCCGATGTGCCCGTGGGTCCATGGACCATGCGGATTGGGTATGAGGCCGACGTTTACCAATCGCACACCAACGGCATTCGCACGCATTATTTCGGTAGCAGTATCCTCCTCGGTGTGGCCAAGGAATTCATACCCTTTTCCGGCAAGCGCGTGCGCCATAACAAGGCCTTCCGGAGTGCATATTACTGATCCGAAAATAAAAGACTAATGGCGAATCATTCCTGTTTTCCTATCAGAGAGTGCCAGCGATTGTATTCCGAAGTGTCGGCAGCTATTCGCCGTCATTCATTGAACACCTATGAAAGCACGTATCGCTAACTCGATAACGAAGGACTAAAGGCGGATCATTCCTGTTTTCCTATCAGAGAGTGCCAGCGATTGCACTCCGAATGGTCGTCGGCTATTCGCTGTCTCTCATTGAATGCTTTTGAAAGCACGTATCGCTAACCCGATAACGAAGGACTAAAAGCGAATCATTGCCGTTTGCCTATCGTGAAGTGCTGGCGATTGCGCTCCGAAGGATCGACGGCTATTCGCTGTCTCTCATTGAATACCTATGAAAGCACGTATTGCTGACCCGAAAATGAAAAACGAAAGGCGAATCATTTCCGTTCGTCTATCGTGAAGTACTGGCGATTGCACTCCGGATGGTTGGCGGCTATTCGCTGTCTCTCATTGAATGCTTGTGTAGTTACGTGTCGCTGATCTAAAAGCGAAGGAGTAAAAGCGCATCGTTCCCGTTTTCCTATCCTGAAGTGCTGGCGATTACGATCCGAAGGATCGGCAGCTATTCGCCGTCATTCATTGAACACCTATGAAAGCACGTATCGCTAACCCGATAACGAAGGACTAAAGGCGGATTATTTCCGTTTGCCTATCGTAGAGTATCAGCAATTGCACCTCGAAGTATCGGCGGCTATTCGCCGTCATTCATTAAACACCTATGGAAGTACGTATTGCTGATCCGAAAATGAAAAACTAAAGGCAAATCATCTCCATTTATCTATCGGTGAGTGCCTGCATTTGCACTCGAAGTGTCGGCGGCTATTCGCCATTACTCATTGAATATTTATGAAAGCACATATTGTTGACCCGAAAATGAAAAATGAAAGGCGAATCATTGCCGTTTATCTATCGTATAGTGCTAGCGATTGCGCTCCGAAGGATCGGAAACCATTCACTGTTACTCATTGATTGCTTATAAAAGTGCGTATCATTGACCCGAAAATGAAAAACGAAAAGCGAATTAGGGTCGTTTGTCTATCGGGGTGTGTCAGTGATTGCGTTCCGGAGGGTAGGCGGCTATTCGCTGTTACTCATTGATTGCTTATGAAAATACGTGTTCCCTATTTCCTGATCTTTTTGATTCTGCTTTTGCCGGGCTGCGACAAAGCGGACCGTTACAGCGCAAGCCCTCGCGAGAACTTTGAAGCGCTCTGGCACATCATCGACGAGCATTATTGTTTCTTTGAGGAGAAGGGCGTCGACTGGGAGGTTGTCCGCAGAAAGTACGAACGGCAACTCTCGGATACGATGAGTCGCTATGAGCTCTTCGATTTGCTTTCCGATATGTTGGCGGAGTTGAAAGACGGTCACACGAATCTTGTATCTCCGTTCAATACGGCTCGCTACTGGGCGTGGTTTGAGGACTATCCGCGCAATTTCAATGCCGACATCCAGCGAAATTACTTAGGCACGCGCTATGGGATAGCCGGCGGCATGCGTTACGTCAAGCTGCCGGGCACGGAGATAGGCTACATCTATTACGGTAGCTTTTCATCCGCAGTCAGCGAAACAAATTTGGATGAGATTTTCTATTTCTTCCGCACTTGCCGAGGGCTGATCATCGATGTGCGTGGCAATGGCGGGGGCGCATTGACTAACGTCGAGCGTATCGCGTCACGATTCCTGAGTGAGCCGATAAGGACGGGATACATTGTGCACAAGACTGGCCCGGGTCATTCCGACTTCTCCGAACCTTATCCCGTCGACCTCCGACCCTCGACGCATACGCGCTGGCGTCGGCCGACGGTTGTCCTGACTAACCGACATAGCTACAGCGCAACGAATGACTTTATCAACGTCATGCGGCGAATCGATCGCGTCGTTATTCTTGGCGATCGCACGGGCGGCGGGGGAGGCATGCCGTTTAGCTCGGAGCTACCGAACGGGTGGCAGGTTCGCTTTTCGGCGTCGCCGTTGCTTGACGCTGACAAACGGAGCATAGAGAGCGGAATCGATCCGGATATTCGCGTGGATATGACGAAGGCCGACATGGATTGCGGTAAGGATACGATGATCGAGGCCGCTATCCGTAACATCCGCGGGCGGACTAAGGACGAGTAAACAGAAACGACGAAAGCTATTTCTGAACAGTCCTGCCGGACGATTGGGGTAGATCACCCTGACGTCTGGTGGGATTTTCTTTTTCTCGCCACTTGACCTCCGCATGTAGTTCATACTATTGTCCGCATTCGGCAGTTATCCGTCTGAACTCCTTTCATCTATCTCTATGCTTAGGGGTATCACGCCCGCACTTCTTGTTTAGCTACGTAGGACATCAGTCATAGCCTCCACAGATCCTTATTTCCCTTCGCCAATACCCGATGAATCCGGAGACAAATCTTGATTCTGATTCCCTGTCTTTCCACGAAGCTGAAAACAAATATCGATTCTGATTCTCGGCTATTCTATGAAGCGAAAAACAAATCCAGATTTCAATCCTCGGCCACTCCATGAAGCCGAAAACGAATCTCGTTTTTGATTCCCGGACACTCCATGAAGCCGAAAATGAATCTCGTTTTTGATCCACGGACACTATGCGAAGCCAAAAATGAATCCCGATTTTGATCTCCGGGTACTTGGCGAGGCAAAAATGAATTGCAATTTGGCTTCCTGGGTACTCAGTGAAGCAAAATCGAGATTCATTTTGGCTTCCCGGAGACTCAGTGAAGCGAAAAATGAATTACGATTTGGCTCTCCGGGCACTCAGGAAGCCAAAAATGAATCTCGATTTTGCTTCCCGGACACTCCGAAAGCCCAAAATGAATCTCGATTTTGCTTCCCGGACACTCCGAAAGCCCAAAATGAATCTCGATTTTGCTTCACTGAGTGTCGGTGAAGGCAAAAATGATTTTCGATAAGCATGCTCAAATGCCCTCAGAAGACTGATCAGAAGCCATTTTTGGCTGCATCTACTTCCGATGATAGGGAACAGGGGTTGCTTTACCCATTCACCGAGGCTGGGTGATTCGCAGAAGTAGGTACGGACTCGCTTCAGCGGTACTCCGCGAAGCTCCACAGGTGTTTCTTAGGCCTATCGCC
Source organism: Tannerella serpentiformis (assembly GCF_003033925.1). Classification (NCBI taxonomy): domain Bacteria; kingdom Pseudomonadati; phylum Bacteroidota; class Bacteroidia; order Bacteroidales; family Tannerellaceae; genus Tannerella; species Tannerella serpentiformis. The sequence continues at coordinate 1,791,505 of NZ_CP028365.1, read as the reverse complement.
CGATACGGATGAAGCCAGAAAAAAATTTCGATTTAGATACTATGAGGCGAGGTGATAACCAAGAGTTGTTTACATTTGCAGCGCCGAAGGCTCCGAGGTTGCCCGCAAAAAATTGTGTGAGCGATCCGGGGCATGAGGAAGTTCCAAATACCTGTTTATATTTGCGACTCCATAGAGTCAGGCATTGAAAATACACTTACCTATTCTATAGCATCGCTCATCAGCGCAACACATTTGTAACACATATATTCATCCAGTTAGACCTCTTCATTCACTAATCAAAGATTGTAAGACATGAGAAAATCAAAGATCATTGTTGGCATAACCAGCCAGTACCCTTTGGGTATGCACGTCGATTTGCAACAGCAAATCTATGACCTTGTCCATCCTTTCGGCGCAGAGAAAATCCTTTTGGATGCGACAGACATCCCGAAGTGGAAGTCGGACATCGATCTCGAGAAGGAGTCAGTTCGAGAGCCGACGGCTTCCAAAGTAACCAAGTATTTGTCTGAGAAGAATAAGAAGCGTAGTGAAATCATTTCGCTTTTGTTTCAGGAGATCCGCCTGGCATCGAAGTCTCCGATCGAGGCGCGTAGCACGGCCGGTCATCGATTGCGTATCGCAACAGATGCGTACAAAGGTTTGCAGAACGAGAATATGAATGATGCCACCGGACACATATCCGGCTTGCTCATTGATTTGGAAAAGACGGACGCGGCGGCAGATCTGGCCACTATTGGAATGGCGCCACTGGTTCAGATGCTTCGCACCATCAACTCGGAGTTCATCACATTAAGAGATGAGCGCTTAAAGTCGGAGGCGTCGATTGGCGTCACAAAGGGCTCTGTCCTTCGCACGAGGAACGATGAAACGGCAAACGAAGTCTTTCGGCATATCGAAGCCGCTTACCTATCGACCACATCAGATGATGACCGCAAAGCCATTGGCGAATTGATTGACCGCATCAACAAGGCGCTCCAGTACACGAAGACATCGTATCGCCGCAGCTTAGCCCAGAAGAAAGCATCGGCCGACCGGAAAAAGAAACCGAAAGATCCGAAGGCTCCGAAGCAGCCTAAGGAACCCAAGAAAAAGAGAAAGGAGAGCGATCCCGACATCCGTTTGCCTGAGAATGGGCCTAAGAAACCCGGTGGTGAGGGTGAAGGCAAAAAGCCTGACGATGGCAAAAAGCCTACCCCGGGCAGTCCGGGCGGCGGCACAGGAGGTGGTGCGGGCAGTGGCGGAGGCCCCGAGATTCATCTTCCGGAAGAGTGAGACCTATCGCGGAGCACGGGGGATAGCCATCAGGCGTTCTTATGGGTATTCCCCGGCGCCATTGGAAGGGCAATCGGGGTTTACTGCGCGTTCCCCATTCATTAGATGAAGGGCCGTCGGTATTTGCCGCGCGTTTCCCATTCATTAGATGAAGGGCAGCCGGAGATTCTTTCGTTATTCATTTCTATTTGGGGATATTTGGCGAGCGTATATAATAGATACCGGCGCGAGCGTTGGAAAAATCCCGCCTAAAGCTGCGGTCTTTCATCCCCATCCGGGGGTGCTTGGAGGGCGTATGCAATACGCCCCTACCTTGACGGATGAATGGATACCGGAGGATCGATTGGTAATACCATTTTCCTAACGAAGGGATGCCGGAGGTTCATTCTTCATTCATTCTCTTTAGAGGATAGTTGCGGGGAGTATGCCATACGCCCCTACCCTGACGGACGAATGGATGCCAGAGGATCGATTGGTAATCCCATTTTCCTAACGAAGGGATTCCGGAGGTTCATTCTTCATTCATCCTCTTTAGGGAATATTTGTGGGGCGTATGCCATACGCCCCTACCCTAACGGATGAAGGGGGGCCGGAGATTCGATTAGTAATCCCATTTTCCTAACGAAGGGACGCCGGAGGATCGATCGGCAATCCCATTCTATCAGCGATCACTTATTAATTGTTATACATCATGGCAAAATATCTCTACGTATGTATCATCGCGCTATGCATGACCTGCACAGCCGCTGCACAAAGCGTGACCGGCCGATGGGTCGGCAAGTTGCAAGTCTCCGGGGGACAGCTCACGCTTGTTCTTCGTATACAAGAAGTCGAAGGCGGTAAGCTATCGGCCTTCATGGATAGTCCCGATCAGGGAGCCTATGATATCCCCTGCGATTCGGTCGTCTACTCCGCGCCCCATTTGAAGGTCATCATCTCCTCCATTGGCGCTCGCTATGAGGCGACACTTGAGGACAATAGTCTCCGAGGCCAATTCATTCAGGGCGGAGCATCCTCTCCGCTTGTTCTTACGCCTTCCGCCGAGGAAGATCGATCGGCGCTCCACCCTCAGGAGCCTAAACCGCCGTATCCGTACCAGGTCGAAGAGGTTCGCTTTGTCAATTCAACCGATGGAGACACTTTGGCCGGGACACTCACGATGCCTACCACGCCGGGTCCGCACAGGGCCGTCGTTATGATTACCGGTAGTGGTCCGCAGAGCAGGGATGAGCCCATTATGAACCATCGACCTTTCCTGGTCTGGGCTGATGCCCTTACGCGGCTCGGAATAGCTGTCCTCCGCTACGACGACAGGGGCGTAGGCGCTTCTACGGGCAATTTCAACGAGGCGAGGACTACCGACCTTGCTCGCGACGTCGAAGCTGCAGTCGATTACCTCCGCTCACGAAAAGAAATTGACAATCAGCGGATCGGTCTGATTGGCCACAGCGAAGGCGGAATGATTGCGCCGATCGTAGCCGTAAGCCGACCGAAAGACGTGTCGTTTATCGTCCTCCTCGCGGCTCCTGGACTGCGAGGTGATAGCATCTTGCTCATGCAGAGCGAGGTGATCTCCCGACTTTCCCATACGCCTGACAGCATACGCGAAGCAACCGTGCAGCTGAACCGTTCGCTCTTCGCGCTGCTCGTGCCACCGACCACGGACGAGGAGGCGCTCCGTCAATCGCTGGCCGAGGTGCTCCGTGGCGCTTTCTTTGACGGACCGCTGGCTCCGCCCATGCCACACGAGCAAGTCGAGTTGGCTATCAATCAGGAGATGGAAATGCTAACTGCACCTTGGATGCGTGACTTCCTGCGCTATGACCCAGCCCCCATGCTTTCCCGCGTGCAATGTCCCGTGCTCGCCGTACAGGGAAGTGAAGATGTGCAGGTACCCGCCGCGGCAAATCTCCCCATCGTCGAGAAGGCTTTGACCCTTCACGGGAATAAGGCAGTTACCGTCAAGGAGTTCCCCGGGCTTAACCATATGCTCCAGCATTGCCAAACGTGTCTGCCAGATGAATACGGAGAGATCCGCGAGACGGTCTCGCCAGAAGTGTTGCAATTCGTCGGTGAGTGGATCATGAAGCGCTGAACTTCGTGTGGGCAATCGCCCGCACCAGATGATTGCCACGCGGCGCTTTAGTCGATAACTGATGCCGGTAGGGGAAAGGCCTTCGCCACCTCTATCGGCATTCATTCGGATCATTCGCAACCCCAAACTCTTTCCTATCGCTTATCCCCTATGAATTTCATTACCCCGATTCAGATTCCGCCGTCTACCATCCGCATCGGCTATGAGCATCGCACGATGATTTTTGGCTCCTGCTTTGCCGAGGCGATAGGTCAGCGGCTTTCCGATCTGCTATTCCCCGTTGACCTGAATCCCTTCGGCATACTTTATAATCCCGACTCCATCGCCGCGGCGATACGTCGCCTGATGGACGGCAACCTATTCACGGCCGACGAGCTTACCCGATACGATGATCTGTACCATAGCCTGCTGCATCATGGATCCTTCTCCGCACCTACGGCGGACGAGTGTCTTGAGCGAATCAATGCCCGCCTGAGCGCCGGAGCCGAATTCCTGGCTGCGGCCGATCGCATCATCGTCACCTTTGGCACATCCTACGTCTATCGGTGGAAGGGCACAGGCGCCGTGGTGGGCAACTGCCACAAGATGCCGGATAGCTATTTTCGTCGTGAACGGCTATCGGTGGATAAGGTGGTACACCGGTGGAACTTGCTTTTGGATAGCATGGTGCGCCGGCGACCCGAAGTGAAATGGATTTTCACAGTCAGCCCCGTCCGCCACTTGCGCGACGGCGCCCATGAGAACAACCTCAGCAAGTCCGTGCTTCATCTCATCATCGAGAAGCTCATCTCCCTTTACCCTACGATAGCCAACTACTTCCCGGCTTACGAACTGATGATGGACGAGCTAAGGGATTACCGATTCTATGCGGAAGACATGTGCCATCCGTCACCCGCCGCTATACATTATATTAGTGATCGATTCGAGTCGACGTATATGGACGCGAAGACAATCGCCTGGCTCCGACGCGCCGAGGCTCTGCACCGCGATCTGCAACACCGACCCATCCACCCGGACAGTGAGGCGCACCGTCGCTTTTTGGTGCAAACTAAGTTAAAGCTGAAGCAGCTACGGGCCGAATTGCCAACCCCGCCTACTTTTGCTCGATAGAAAACGTGCTTATGTGGTCTTCACCCCCGTCGGTCAGATGCGCTCCGAACCTTCTGCGGCCTATCGGTGTGCCTCAGTGATCGAGGAAACGAGGCGCCAAGACGGACTGCCGTCCCTCTGGGATAGGGCATCGGAATGCCTGACGGCTATCGCTGGCCCCGGGGGATATCCCGCCGTAAGTACATCTATGAATCGGGGGAACTGGCCCCTATAAATCAGCGGCTTCTGGCCGCAACTACCTGCTTATAATGAAGTACTCCATTCAAGAGATCGCTAAGATCATTCGTGCCACCCATCGCACACTGAACGACGGCGTCATTGAGCGCTTGCTCATCGATAGCCGTATGCTCTCCTTTCCGGAGACTACCCTCTTCTTTGCATTGAAAACCCGAACGAATGACGGCCATCGCTATCTCTTCGAGCTTTACCGCCTGGGCGTGCGCAGCTTTGTCGTCAACCATGAGCCTGCCGAAGCGCGCATGATGCCCGATGCCAACTTCCTGGTGGTTACCGACGTGCTCGCGGCGATGCAATCGCTGGCTGCCTACCATCGCAAAAGATTTCAAATACCGGTAATCGGCATCACCGGGAGCAACGGAAAAACAATTGTGAAGGAGTTGCTCTATCAGCTGCTGCATGCCGACTTTAATATCGTTCGCTCTCCCCGGAGTTACAACTCACAGATCGGGGCGCCGCTTTCGGTTTGGCAAATGGACGAACGACACACCTTAGGAATTTTTGAGGCAGGCATCTCGCAGCCGGACGAGATGGAAAAACTGCAGCGCATTATCCTCCCCACCATAGGAATCATCACCAACATCGGTGAGGCCCATCAGGAGAACTTCGCGTCTGCCACACAGAAGTGCTTAGAGAAACTATCCTTGTTCACCGATAGCGACGTGGTAATCTACAACGCTGACGACGACTTCATCGCATCCTCGCTGGATAAGGCTTACCTATCCCATAAAGCCGTCGGTTGGTCTCGGAGAGACTCGGAGGCTCCGCTCTACATTAAGTCTATCCAAAAAAAGGAATCGACGACCGAGCTCCGTTGCGAGATGCTAGACCGCGAGCATGTCTATGAGATACCGTTTACTGACGACGCATCCATCGAGGATGTTATTCACTGTATCGCCCTCATGCTCTACTTGAAGCCCACATCGCTGGAGAACAAGCAAATTTTCTCCGAGCTTGAGCCCGTGGCTATGCGTTTGGAAGTAAAGGAAGGCATCAATGGGTGTCAGCTCATCAATGACACCTATAACTCGGACATCAACTCTCTCGATATAGCTCTCGATTTCCAACTAAGTCGTCGCGCCGGTAAGCCACTTAAAACGACGATCGTTATCTCCGACATTCTCCAGTCGGGCATGCTACCTAAGACGCTCTATCGGAAGGTGGCCGAGCTACTGCGTCGGAAACACGTGGAGCGTATCATTGGCATCGGACGCGACCTAAAAGAATATGCTGCGGCCTTTGAAATACCCGAGAAGGAGTTCTACTTAACTACCGATGAGTTTATCCATTCACCCTCCATACGCTCATTTGATCACGAATTGGTATTGCTCAAGGGTTCGCGAGTGTTCCACTTCGAACGGATTACCGAGCTCCTGGAGAAAAAGGTTCACGAAACTGTTCTTGAGGTCAACCTCGACGCCGTGGTGCATAACTTCAACTATTTCCGTTCCCGACTCCGGAGAGAAACCAAAATGGTTTGCATGGTCAAAGCCTTTGGCTATGGTGCCGGAGCATACGAAGTGGCGCGCACTTTGCAAGAGCACCGGTGCGATTACTTGGCCGTAGCCGTTGCTGACGAGGGAGAGGCACTGCGGAAGGAAGGCATCACGATTCCCATTATGGTTATGGATCCGGAATTTAGTAGCTTCAACACCCTCTTTGAGTATAGGCTCGAGCCCGAGGTTTACAGTTTTAGACTGCTGGAGGCACTCATCCACGAAGCGGGAAGGCGCGGCATAACTTCTTACCCCATTCATATTAAGTTCGACACAGGCATGCATCGTCTCGGTTTCCAACCGGAGGATGTGCCCGCAATCTGTCAGCGCCTCTCTTCGCAAAGCGAATTGGCCGTGCGATCGACCTTCTCACATCTTGTGGGCAGTGACAGCGCCGAGCATGATGACTTCACGCGTCGCCAATTCCAACTGTTTACCGACGCCGCAAGCCAATTGGAACACGGATTGGGTTACTCCATCCTCCGCCACATCCTAAACTCAGCCGGTATTGAGCGTTTCGGAGAGCAGCAGATGGACATGGTGCGTCTCGGGATCTCACTCTACGGCATCAGCGCAACCGATCGCGACAGCCGTCGCCTACAGCCGGTCAGCTCGCTACGCACAACGATCCTCCAAATACAAATCGTCCCCGCCGGCGACTCGGTCGGATACGGTCGGCGCACCTACCTCCAGCGCCCGTCACGCATCGCCATCATTCCGATTGGCTATGCCGACGGCATGGACCGACACCTCGGCAATGGCGTTGGGCAAGTGCTGATAGGCGGACATCGCTGTCCGACGGTCGGGAACATCTGCATGGACCTCTGCATGATCGACGTCACCGATACGGACGCCAAAGAGGGAGACTCGGTGACTATCTTCGGGCCCGGCTTACCCGTATCGGAGATGGCCGAACGCCTCGGAACGATCCCCTACGAGGTACTCACCTCCATCTCGCCCCGCGTAAAACGCATCTATTATAAGGAGTAGCCAGACCGCCCGATAGGCCGCAGAAATTGCTGCGGGCTATCATCCGATGCGGCGGATAGGCCTTCTCTGGTTCGGATGGCTTTCGTCTGGTGCAGCGGATAGACGTTCCGTGGTTCGGAGGGCTTTCGTCTGGAGCGGCGGATAGGCATTCCGTGGTTCGGAGGACTTTCGTCTGGTGTAGTGGATAGGTCGCTGAAATGGCGGAGGGCTTTCGTCTGGTGTAGTGGATAGGTCGCTGAAATGGTGGAGGGTTTTCGTCTAGTGCGGTGGATAGGCTAACGGAATCGCTGAGGGTTTTCGGATCGACCGGCGGATAACGAAAAATGCCGAGCACATGCTTGCGGATATTTCCCGCGCATGCGCTCGGCATTCGTTTTTGGCAACCCCAGACTGAAGGGGGATGCACATAGCTTTCGATACGTCCCTACGGTTTAGTTCAGCACTTCGGAACCGATCTTCTCGACGCCAAACTCCTCTTCCCCACGCTTCACGTCCCCACTTTTAGCGACCAAGTAAAAACCGCGACCCGGAGTCCACTCCAAATAGAAAAGCTCAGACGGCCGCTTGTAGCCATAGGCGTGAATAACTTGTAACACCCACTCCTCCGTGCGATCGCAATGCACCAGCGAACTCTGTACGATTGCGCCGTTATTCACCAATAGGTACGAGGTAGTTGTATCGCCAATCCCGGGCACCGTGACTGCGCCATTCGTTTCAAAGCGTACGTCCTCCACGTCGAACATGCTAAAGATTCCTTTCTGCCGAAGCATTAGCCGGAATTGCTCCATTTCCAAACTGTTTCTCTTGAAGACTTTGAAGTTCAGTACGCCATTCTTCACCAGATAGACGCTGTCCCCTTTGATGAGTCTCCGCAATAGGGAAGAACGCATACAGAAGCGTATGAACAGGTTGAAGACAGTCCACACCGCTAATGCAAATAGGATATGCCAGACACTCATGTCAGGGTTATAGAGAACGCCGCCGACAAGCGCGCCGATCACGAATGCGCTCACCGTATCTAATGGCGTCAATTGCGCCATCTGTGCCTTACCCGCCACACGTAAAAACACCAATATGCCGACCATGCCGACAACCAATTTCGCTGCAATTGCAATATACTCCATTGTTCAGTGATAGATAAAATGAATAATGATTCGTATTCGCTGAGTGCGTCTACATGCCCGCAAAGATCGCTGTTGGGCTTCAGTCAGCCCAAACGCTTGGAGAAAATACCGTCTGCGAGGCTTCAGCCAGCCTAAGTGCTTGAGAAAAGCATCGTCTATGGGGATTCGGTCAGCCCGGATGCTTGGGAAAAGCATCATCCATGAAGATTCAGTCAGCCCGGATACTTGAAGGCACAATCCTCGATATGGTCGTTCACCAAGCCCGCGGATTGCATAAAGGCGTAGGCCACGGTTGTGCCGAAGAACTTGAATCCGCGACGTTTGAGCTCGGAGGCTATCGCGTCGGAAGTCTGATTGCTAGCCGGGACATCCTCCAGCTTGCGGGGATGGTTCACGCAAGGGCTCCCGCCGACAAAAGCCCAAATAAACTCGGAGAATGATCCGAATTCCTGTTGTATTTCCATAAATCGGGCGGCATTCTGAATGGTCGCCAAGATCTTCTGCCGGTTGCGGACGATCCGTGTGTCTTGCATGAGCGCCTCCACTTTCACATCGTCGTAAGTGGCGATAAGCCGATAGTCGAATCCGTCGAAAGCCGCGCGGAATCCCTCACGCTTGGCCAGAATCGTGTACCAACTCAACCCGGCTTGGAAACTCTCCAAAACAAGCAACTCGAACAATCGCCGATCGTCATGGATAGGCCTCCCCCATTCCTCGTCGTGATAGGCGCGATAAAGGGCATCCCGTTCGCACCAACTACATCGTTTCGCTGTCATCATCTGATTGCATCTAATTGTTTCGTTTCGGTTTCATCCCGCTTAACGGAAACGCCCCACATCATTCGGTTGGCGAATGGCGCGGCGCCGCTCTGAGGGCGAGCAATCATAGTCGCGCTGGTAAGCATAAAAGAGGTTGGGCGGCGTACCTACACCGCTCATTCGGGCAACCTCAGGGATAGACAGATTGGTGTACCGAAGCAATTCGTCGGCACGCTTCATTTGCCAAGAGAGACGATAGTCGGTGGCGTCCATACCGGTGAGGCAGAAGATCAGGCCATGCAAATAGGGAACGGTGAGTCCGTAGGATCTGCAAAAGTTACGCAGGCTAGACTTCCCCTCGTCCAAGTAATAGCGAAAAGCATCGAACATCTCCACCTGTGTGGACGTCCGGCGAGGCTTTATGGGATCGTAATGTATATCCCCGTCAGGATCGTATATCCGACGTTCGGAGAAAATGGTAATGTAGGTCTCATCGAAGTTGAATTGCGGTTCGACTCTCAGCGTTCGGATGTTCACATGGCGTGTCCTATACCTCTCCGACGATGAACTGTAGTCGTCCAGCGTATCGTTCTCGTATTCCATAATGGGTTGCGTTTACGTATAGTGGATATGAATAATGATTGTCTCTCTGAAGCTCGGGCTTCATTGGGTGCCAAAAATAAGTCTGACGTCCTATCAGGCAAGCGTTCCGATACTGTCCATAATGTGAGTTCGACAAAAGAATGAGACTCCCTTATTCATAGAGAATGTCTCTGATAGCATGTTGTAATGGCCAAAGTGCCTTTGGAAATGCTTGCAACAGTCTTGTAAGCGCCAAAATGGAGAAAAGCGCTCTTGCGGGACTCCCGCAAACGCCAAGGCAAACGCCGTGAGACTTGCGGGAGTACCCGCAAACGCCAAGGCAAACGCCGCGAGACTTGCGGGAGTACCCGCAAACACCAAAAAGTTCTCCGAAGCATTTGTCGCAGTGTTGTAGGCATTTCCAAAAACGTTTTGGCCAGGCTTCCGTAGAAACTCTCTGCTGGTTTTATTCTTACACCGAACTCACGTTTCATAGACTGCGAAGACGCATTCCACACTGCCCGAGATAGCCCCCAGAGCTCTGACGATAGCCCGCCAACATGTGCAGGCCGGAAATGGTCTCGACGCGCTTAGGGTCATATTCCACGGCGGCGCAGGATGACGTAGATAATCACCGGGGCACCGAAGATGGGCGTCACGGCATTCAGAGGGAAGACTGTGCCGGTGCCGGGGATGACGGTCAAGAGGTTGCAGAGCAGTGCCATTGCGGATCCGAGCAGCATCGTAACGGGCAGGAGCATGCGATGGTCAGCGCGGCCGAGCGTAAGACGCGCCACGTGTGGCACAGCCAAGCCGATAAACGATACGGGGCCACAAAAAGCGGTGGCAGTGGCCGTCAGCAACCCTGTGCAAAGCAGGATAAGAACGCGCGTCCGACGGATCTTAACGCCCAAGTTCGTGGCGTAACGTTCGCCAAGCAGCAGGGCGTTCAGGGGCTTCACAAGGAGCAGCGCGGCAATCAACCCACCCAAGGTGCAAAGCGCAAAGAAGGGCAGGCGGGTATTGGAGACGGAACCGAAATCGCCCATGCCCCACATGACGTAACCGCGGATGCGATCGGCCGAGGCGTAGAAGTTCAGGAGCGAGATCAGCGAGGAAGCGAGGTAGCCCACCATGATGCCGAGGATGAGGAGCATCACGTTGCCGCTCACCCGCGTAGAGAAATAGATGATCAGCGCCAACACGCAGCAAGCACCGGCAAAGGCTGCCAGAATGAGCGCCAAAGAACCACCGATGGCCGCCCCGCCCGTCGTCAGGCCGATGGTTCCGCCGAAGAATAGCATCACGACAGCCACACCGAGGTTGGCGCCGTCGCTGATGCCCAGGATCGAGGGGCCGGCCAGAGGGTTGCGGAAGAGCGTCTGTAGGAGCAGTCCGGCGGCGGCCAGAGAGGCGCCCACGAGAAGGGCCGTCGTGGCTTGTGGCAGGCGTGACTCGAGGACGATGGTGCTCCATGCCACCGGGTCTGAGGGCTGACCAAGCAGAATCCGGACGACGTCAATGGGCGGGATGGGCACAGTGCCGTAGGCCAGGCTGGCTATCCACAAGACGGCTACGAGTAGCCCGAGCAGGGCGAAGAGTAGGGATGATTTCATACGTGTAACGATTTTGTTAGGGCGGCCTCGTGCGAGGGGCGCCTGACGCTGCGCATCGGCTTAGGCGAAGCGGCGCCAAAGGTAGAGCCACAGCCGATTCATAAAACGGCTTCTCGTTTCGCGCCCTACCTTTGGCCCGTCATTCCAAACAACATCAAACACATAACAGAAAATACATGATGCCTTTTTTCCTCATCCTTATGCTGGCCGCCTACATCGGCGGCAACGCCTACATCTTCACGCGTGCCCTCCAAGCCTTACCGCCGATGCCCGCCATCTTTAAGTGGCTCTTCGGGCTGGCCTACTGGGGCTATGCGCTGTCTATCTTTTTGGTCTTCATCTTCCGTGCACGGGAGAGCGCCGATCCTTGGGGGCACTTCTTCTTTCAGGTCAGCACGGGCTGGCTCGTCTTTACGCTCTATATGGTGCTGGCGCTCGTCTGCTTCGACCTCTTCCGACTGCTTGTCCCCAGCTTCCGACACGGTTTCGCGTGCGCCCTGCTCGTTACGACTGGGGTGCTCGCCTACGGATACTACACCTATAAGCATCCTCAACTGCGCGAAGTAGACATCATCACAGACCGACTGCCCGCGGGATCGCTGGGCCTGAAGATCGTCGGCGTGAGCGACGTCCACTTGGGGCTCGGTACGACCCGCGACGATCTCAGTCGCTATGTGGATCTGATCAACGCCCAGCATCCGGACATCATTCTGATCAGTGGCGATCTGATCGATAACGACGTCCGACCGGTGGACGAGGCGGCCATGGACGAGGAGCTCAACCGTCTACATGCCACGTATGGCATCTACATGGTGCCGGGCAACCACGAATACCTCAGCGGAATCGATGCCTGCAAGCGCTTCATCCGCGGACGCACAAACATTCATCTGCTCATGGACTCCGTGGCTACCCTGCCCGACGGCATACGGATCGTGGGGCGAGACGACCGCACGAACACGGCGCGAAAGACACTGCCGGAGCTGATGAGCCGCATCGACACGGTGGTGCCCATCATCGTGCTCGACCATCAGCCGACCGACTTGACGCAGGCTGAACGCGCCGGGGTAGACCTGATCTTCTGCGGACATACGCATCACGGGCAGGTTTGGCCGCTGAACCTCGCCACCGATCGACTCTTCGATGTGGCCTATGGCTACACACGCCGCGGCCGGACGAACATCTATGTCTCCTCGGGCCTCTCGCTCTGGGGGCCGCCCTTCCGCATCGGCACACGCTCGGAGCTGGTTGTCTTCCGACTCATCCCCGCTGAGTTATGAGGGTCTTCCTGCAAGCGATCTTCGGGCAGCTGCTCTTCACCCTCTACATCTACCTCCGGGGGCGCGCTGTCTTGCCGAGGCGACGCCGATGGCGCCTCCTCTACACGCTCTTCTTTGCTGCCGAATGGGCCCTGTACTTCTTCGGCTACTTCACGCACTCGGAACTGCCGGACAGCGTCATGGTGCCGATCCTTATGATCTGTGGCACGTGGTACATCGCCTCCATTTATCTCGTCACCGGGCTACTCTTCTTCGATCTCTGCCGTTGGATCTACCGCCGTCGGCCGGGCTGGTTCCCCGCATGGATCACGGCGAACGCCCTCCAGCTGAGGCGTGGCGCCTACCTGCTGCTGGCCCTTTTCACGGTTGGGCTGATGATTCAAGGTTATCACAACGTCGAAGACCCCAGAGTGAAACACGTCCGGATCACCATCCCCAAGTCCACGCCCGGGCGCGACAGCCTGAAGGTGGTGCTGATGACGGACACCCACTTCGGCGAGTCGATCGGTAAGCGCAACGCCCAACGGTTCGTGACCCTCAGCAATGCCGAGCAGCCGGACATGGTCGTCATCGCTGGCGACGTGATCGACTACGAGCTGCGCATCGCCGCCCGCGAACACATCGAAGAGGATCTGCGTCGGCTCCGCGCCCCCTTGGGCGTCTACATCACGCTTGGCAACCATGAATATCGCGCCAACCGCATCGCCAAGCAGCGGTGGCTCCGACGCACGGGGGGGACGCTACTGATCGACTCCGTCGTGCAGCCCGACAGCACCTTCACCCTCATCGGCCGCGACGACTACACCAATCGCCATCGCGCCGCCCTGAGCCAACTCATGCGCGGGGTAGACACGAGCCGCCCCGTGATCGTGGCCGACCATCAGCCTAAGTTTCGCGAGGTGGTGATGAACGGCGCCGACCTCGGCCTCTTTGGCCACACCCACGCGGGGCAGATCTGGCCCTTCTCGTGGATCATTAAGCTGGCCTACAAACACACCTACGGATACTTCCGCGAGGGGCCTGCGCAGTTCTACATCTCGTCCGGCATCGGCTGCGCCGGTCCGCCCTATCGCATCGGCACCCGCTCCGAACTGGTGGTGCTGCATATCCGCTTTGAGAAGCCTGCCAGCCCCGGCCAATGAGTCGGGAGGCACGATGATGAGTGCCCCTTAAACGCCTCCCCCACGATGCGCAACAAACTGCTCCCCCTCCTGCTGCTGAGCCTGGCTACAACCATCGCCCATGCACAATCCGAAGGCCTGGCCGACAGCCTCGCAGCCGATCTCCGCATGATCCGTCAAGCCACTGCACGACACACGGCCCTCTGGGGCTTCGACCTCTATGGCCCACTCCTATTCATTGACCCCGAGACACGCGTGGCCTACGCCAACGAGCCGGACAGCGCGGGCTTGCTTCGGCCCTGCGGCTCCCTCTATGCGGGTCGCCTGCCGGAGGATGTCCTCACCGCCAACACCGCCACGAAGTGGGGCGGACGGACGTGGGCGATGATCCTCTTGCCTCTGCCCAAGGATTCGACAGATCGCACCGTCCTGTTGGCCCACGAGCTCTTCCACTGCGCCCAACCCCGACTGCACTTCACGGGTCATGGGGGCGACAACGGGCACCTCGACACGGAGAAGGGGCGCGTACTGATGCGACTCGAGCTGGAGGCGCTCCGAGATGCCCTCCGCGCCACCACGCCCGACGAGCGTCGCTCGCACCTCACCCATGCCCTCGCCTTCCGCACGGAGCGCCACCGACGTTTCCCCGGCGCCGCCGAGTCCGAACATGCCCTCGAGCGCAACGAGGGGCTGGCGGAATACACCGGCCAGACCGTGGCCAGCATGCCAGCCGACCTTGCCCAAGCCTATCTCATCGCGCGCATCGACGCCCTGCTCGGCAATCCCACCTTCGTCCGCTCGTTTGCTTACGCCACCCTGCCCGCTTACGGTCGGCTCGCCGCCGACGCTGCGCCCGATTGGCATCGCACCATCACGGACGAGACGCCCATCACGGACCATCTCGCCCGGCTCTTTGGCCTCACCCTGCCCGACAGCCTCCCCGCGTCATGGGTCGCGGCCTATCATGGCGACATCATCATCCGCCAAGAATCCGCTCGCGAAGCCGACCGGAAGTCGCTCACCGACAGCCTCCGCGCCAGCCTCGTGGACGGCCCACACCTGACCCTGCCCCTCCGCGCCATGCAGTTCTCCTTCAACCCGAACACCCTCATCTCGCTCGGCAGCACCTTGGGCACCGTCTATCCGCAGCTCCAGCTCACCGATCTCTGGGGCACCCTCGACGTAACGGACGGCGGCGCGCTGATCTCGCCCAGCTGGACGACCATCACCGTCCGTGCCCCACACACCACGAGCCCCACCGGCGCCGTCGGCTCCGGCTGGCGGCTGACGCTTGCTCCGGGCTACCAGATCGTCCGCCGCGCGAAGGATTACGCCGTAGAGAGGAAGTGACCGAACGCGCCCCCAATTGGCGGCCCGTTTTGCAGGCCAACACCCCGTCGAGGCCCAAAAGGCGGTCTGTTTTGCAGGCCAACACCCCGTCGAGGCCCAAAAGGCGGGCTGTTTTGCAGGCCAACACCCCGTCGGGGTCCAAAAGGCGGTCTGTTTTGTAGGCCAACACCCCGTCGGGGCCCAAAAGGCGGGCTGTTTTGTAGGCCAACACCCCGTCGGGGTCCAAAAGGCGGTCTGTTTTGTAGGCCAACACCCCGTCGAGGCCCAAAAGGCGGTCTGTTTTGCAGGCCAACACCCCGTCGGGGCCCAAAAGGTGGCCCGTTTTGCAGGCCAACACCCCGTCGGGGCCTAAAAGGCGGTCTGTTTTGCAGGCCAACACCCCGTCGGAGCCCAAAAGGCGGTCTGTTTTGCAGGCCAACACCCCGTCGGGGCCTAAAAAGTGCTGCCCGTTGTAGACTTCTTTACTTCTGCCTATACATTTGTCCCCCGTCGGACGGCGGAACTCTTTACTGGCGTCCGATGGGGAGGGCCAATCGGCGTCCGGCCTCATCCCATGAAGATAAAGAGCACATACAATCACCCTATCCCCCCTTTTCAAACAAAATGGCAAGGACAATCGAGATCAAAAAAATCGGAACGGATAAGCTGGATAACTCGCTCCATGTGCGTTACCACAGCGAACTCTATGGCATCGTCCATCGGTTCGATCTGACCAAAATCGGTCTCCCGAACGAGCTGATGAACGAATGGGATGGCGACCTCAAGGTGGAAGGCAACATCAACAAGGAAGCGCTGATGAATGTCAACACCGAACTCATGGACAAGAAAGATGTGGAGCGTGACAACCTGCTCACGTTCATCTTCAGCCTGATCCGTGACTATCGCCTCTCGCCCGAAGCAAGCGAAGCAGAAGCAGCCAAAATGCTTTACACCCTGATCCGCGCTTACGACCGTATACAGCAGAAGTCTAACGACCGCGAATCGGCTGACATCGATGGCTTAGTGACAGACTTCAGAAGCGAGAAATACGCTTCGCATGTGACCACCCTCCGGCTTACCAACGCCGTAAACAAGCTGGAGACGGTCAACAAGGAGTTTGACGCCTACGCCGCTAAACGCACTCAGGATCGCACCGCCTCCGCCAAGCTGCCCCCTGCACGCGTGGCACGCGCCAAGACGGACGAGGTGCTCGACCAAATCTTCTTCGTGCTCCAAAACGCCTACAGCTTCGGCAAGGCGCCCGTGGAGAAAGACCTCATCGCCACGATGGTCGACGAGATGAACACACGCACCAGTGAGCTGAACGAGGTCTATCGCCAAAGTCAGGCTCAGAAGAAGGCCGCTAAGCAGCCCAAGGATCCCAAGACGCCCAAGGAGCCTAAACAGCCCAAAGAGCCGAAGGAACCGAAGCAGCCAGACACGCCCAAGGACCCGAAGGATCCCAAACAGCCGGGCAAACCGGGCGAGAAGCCCAAACCCGGTGGCGACGACGGTGGCCCCGACATCCATCTGCCGGAGGAATGACGAAGAGGCGGCCAGGCACCGACGGGTGAGACCACTCACCGGGTGTTCTGGCCGCTTGCTATCGCTCCCGCTACGTGTCGCACGCAAAAAAGGAAGGCGCCTCCCCTCTGTTCGTTCCGAGGGTGAAGCGCCTTCCTTTCTTTATGGGGTGACTTCGGGGGGTCAGATGCCCAACGTGCGACGAAGCTCAGCCACTTGGGTGTCCCACAGCTCGATCGCGTCCGCCTTTTCGTCCGGCGTAGCGAAGTCGGTTATCTCGAGCGCCGTGGCGCCGGTCAGCTCAATGTGATGTATGATGAACTCGAAGTAGCTCGCCGCCTCCTCGTCGTCCACCCAATGGAAACGGATGCAGACCTCGGGCTCTAACTTGATGACGACCGCCTGCTCCTGCACTTTCCGCCAAGTGAAGGTGTAGGTCTGTGAATGGATATTGACGTCGTCAGCAAACCAGGACGAGAGTCCGCGCGGCGTAGTCAGATGATTCCACAAGCTGTGGTTCGACACCTTGTCGAAGATGTACTCGATATGGAACTTTTCCTTTTGCATACACATAACCTTTTGTTTTTGTGGGCGCAATATACGACAAGGCCTGCATTCCGCTCCGGGCTGCCTTGCGGCCACCTCCCCAAGTCCGACCGGCCGCGAGGCAGGACGGCCCACCCCCGGAGCGTCGGTTCACGGCCCCCCTCGATCGTCGAAATCGGCCTACTTTTGCGCCGCTCGCCTCCACTTGCGAGCCGTAACTATTGCTATTATGACTCCTATTCAATCAACGATCCTGCGCGCCGCACTGGCGGGGTGCCTGGCCTGGGGAATGGCCTGGGGCGCTAAGGCGCAGATAAGTCTGGGGGGCACACCTCCCAGCTTCCGCTATGAACAGACGCTGCGCAGTCGAGCCGCGGCCGAGAAGGTGGCCGTGAACTTCAGCATAGCCGACGAAAAGCTGGTCGGCAGCTGGCGCGAGAGCGAGGGATTGGCGCCGCGATGCGTCTCCCGACTCATCGACGTCAAGATGACCCCCCAGAACGCCGGCGCATGGACCACCCTCCCCGACGGCCAGACCATCTGGCAGCTGGAGATCGAGGCCGAGGGTGCACAGGCCCTGATGCTCTATTACGCCGACTTCCTCATCCCCGAAGGTGGGCGCCTCTACCTATATAATCAGGACAAATCGGAGCTGTTGGGGGCCTATACCCACGCCACCAACCCCGACGGCGGACGCTTCGCCACGAGTTTCATTTCGGGCGATGCCATCACGCTGGAATACGCTCCGGGCCCGGACGGCCGTCAGCCACGACTGGAGATCGAGGCCGTAGGGTATGGCTACAACCTGCCCGAGGGCGACCGTACGTGGCGACAAGGGGCGCAGCTCCGACGGACAGCGGCCTCGTGCGAGGTGAACGTGAACTGCTCCGAGGGCGACTCCTGGCAAAACGAGAAGCGGGGCGTCTGCCAAATGATCCAACGGATCAACGACCGTGGCTATGTCTGTACCGGCGCCCTGCTGAACAATACGGCTCAGGATCTGAAGCCCTACATCCTCACCGCCACCCATTGCGGACAAGATGCCACAGGCGTCAAGGCTACCGACGAGGAGCTGCGCCAGTGGCAGTTCATCTTCCATAAGGCGTACAGCACCTGCCGCAGCGACGGGCAAACGACGCCCACGCGCAGCATGGTGGGCTGCACCCGCCTGGCCTCCACGCCTACCCACGGCGGATCGGACGGACTCCTGCTGTTGCTCCGGCAGAGCATCCCGGAGGATTACAACGTCTACTATAACGGCTGGGATCGCAGCGAGCAGGCATCGGCCTGGGGCATCTCGCTCCATCATCCGCAAGGCGACTACATGAAGATCTCAACCTATACCCGCCCCCTAAGCTCGGCTACGTTCTACGGCGAGGGTAGCCTGGAAGGCGCACCGAATGCCCACTGGAACGCCGTCTTTGCCCAGACCGACAATGGCCACGGAGTGACCGAGGTGGGCTCGTCGGGTGCACCGCTCTTCAACAGCAGCCACCGCATCGTGGGTTCGCTGACGGGCGGTACGTCGGCGTGCACAAAGCCTGAGGGCGACAACCTCTATGGCAAGCTCAGCTATCACTGGAACAAACAGGCGGGCACAGACACGCATTTCGACCGTTTCCTCGACCCCACGAACAGCGGTGTGGAGGTGCTCGATGGACGTTATCACCGCAGCGCCAGTGCTCCGAGCGGATTGAAGGCTGTCATGGATAACGGACGCGTCCGCCTGACGTGGACAGCCCCGACTTCGGGCGCTCCCCGTACCTACTACATCTATCGCAACCAAACGAAGATCGGCGAGTCGACCACGACCTCCTACATCGATACGACACCGGGACAGGGGACGCTCGCCTACGCCGTGACCGCCGTCTATGCGTCCGGCAACGAGTCGAACGGCAGCACGACCCTCCTCGAACAGGTCGCCCTCAAGGCACCGACGAACGTGAAGGTGACACGCACCACCAATGGCCGGGCAGCCATCCTCTGGGAGGCTCCCGTGTACGAGCAATCCATCTACTGGGGCGGCTCGCGGGCACACTATCAGGTGAACGTGAACAATACCGGCGAGGCGCGTCCCTTCTATTTCGGCCAACGCTGGGAGCCTACGGACATTGCGCCCCTGAACCTCCGCACCATCACCGCCGTACGCTTCTCCCCCACACGCGGCAACACGTATGAAGTCTACATCTCACAAGGTCGCCGTGTCTACCGACAGGCTATCACGCAAGCCTTCACCTACGGCGTGACAAACACCGTGACGCTCACCACGCCTTTCACCATCGACGGTGCCGAAGCGCTCACGGTAGCCATCTATGTGGCCCACCTCACGGCCGACGCCACCAACTTCCCCGCCGTCTGTGACGAGGGCCCCGCCATCGATGGCAAGGGCGACCTCTACTCCTTCGACGGCCACGCTTGGGAACGTCTGCACACGGGCAAGGACGCAGCGAAATTCAACTACAACTTCTTCCTCTCCGCCGTGGTCAGCTCGCGCAGGGGAGTGCAGGAAGAATGCGGCACGAATGCAGACTGTCGTCGGGCACAAGTGCTCCCCCCGTCTGATGTTACGCCTCGCCTGCGCAGTGCACGGGTGGAGGACGTCAGCGAACGTGCAGCGCTGCGCAGTATGCAGCCCTATGCCTTCCCCGAGGTGACGGGTTACACCATCTATCGCGATCGCGCCAAGCTGGCCACCGTCGGCACCACACCGACGCGCTACACCGATCCCTCAACGCTGACGCGGACGGTGAACTATCAGGTGGCAGCTATCTATGGCCGCAATGAGAGCGAACCGAGCGCGGTCGTGTCCTTCACCCCGACGGCCAACGCCGAGGTGGATGCCGCTGAGCCAGCCATCTACCCAAATCCCTTCGGCGATCACCTCACCCTCAGTGCCCCCGAGCGCGTCAGCCAGATTGAGATCTTCGGCGCTGACGGCAGACTCCTCCTGAAGCAGGATCGCCCGGGCACGACGGTCGACACGCACACACTCCCCACGGGTGCCTGCCTGATTCGCCTCACGCTGAACGACAACTCGCAACGCACGCTCCGTGGCCTCAAGCATTGACGTGACGCTCACCCCCGACGCCGACGAGTCGCTGCGCCGCTTCGTCCATTCGCTGCCCGAGACCTTCGAGCAGGGCGGCCGGGTGATCTATCGCCAGCGTAACGAGATCCGTGTGTTTGACCTCCCGGACGGCCGCCAGATCAACGTGAAGCGTTATCGCGTGCCGCCCCTCCCCTTACGTTTCGTCTACACGTTCTTCCGTGCCCCCAAGGCTCGACGCGCCTACGACTATGCACTGCGCCTACGTCAGGCGGACATCGAGACGCCCACACCGCTGGCCTGCCTCATCGAACGGCAGGGCGGACTGCTCCGCCGCAGCTACTTCGTCAGCGAGCAAGTGCCCCACGACCGCAACTTCTACGAGTTCGGGCGCGGCGGCATCGACGGTCGGGAGGACATCCTCCGCGCCTTCGCCCGCTTCACAGCGCGGGTGCACGAGGCGGGGTTCCTGCACGCCGACTATTCGCCCGGCAACATCCTCTTCCGGAAAGGTGCCCAAGGCATAGACTTCTGTTTGGTCGACATCAACCGCATGCACTTTGGCCCCGTATCGGTGCGCAGTGGCTGCGAGAACTTCGCCCGACTGTGGGGCGGAGATGGGATGTTCTTCCTGTTGGCCAAAGTGTATGCCGAGGCACGCGGAGCAGACGAGGTGCAATGCACGGCGTGGATGCTCTCGGCCCGACGGGCCTTCTGGCGACGCTTCGCCCGCAAACGTCCGCTGCCTATCGCCCTGGATGATGTGGCGGCGGAGGGCCACCGGAAGAAGTTGTCCGTGATCCTTTCCACCTACAACCAGCCCGAGTGGCTCGAGAAAGTGCTCTGGGGTTACGAGGCGCAGACGGATCGGCGCTTCGAGGTGGTGATTGCCGACGACGGGTCGGACGACCGCACCCGAAGCCTAATCGAACGCATGCAGGGCGAGGTGACCTTCCCCATCCGCCACGTCTGGCACCCGGACAACGGCTTCCGCAAATGCGAGATCCTGAACCGAGCCATCGCAGAGGCCACGACGGGCTACCTGCTTTTCAGCGACGGCGACTGCATCCCGCGCTGCGACTTCGTGGCCATGCACCTCGCACGCCGTGCACCAGGACGCTTCCTCAGTGGCGGCTACCACAAGCTGCCGATGGCGACGTCGAAGGCTATTACCCGAGACGACATCCTCAGCGGCCGGTGCTTCCGCAGCCCGTGGCTCAAGTCGCACGGCATGCCGCGGTCGTTCAAGAACAACAAGCTCACCGCCTTCGGCCTCAAGGAGTCTCTGCTGAACACCTTCACCCCCACGCGCCCGACATGGAACGGGCACAACGCCTCGGGCTGGCTCCTCGACATCTTGGCTGCGAACGGTTTCGACGAACGCATGGCCTATGGCGGCGAGGACCGCGAGCTGGGCGAACGCCTCGAGAACGCAGGCATCCGTGGCCGACAGATCCGCTACTCCGCCATCTGCCTCCACCTCGACCATTCGCGCGGCTACGTCACACCCGACGCCCTCCGCTTCAACCATGCCCTGCGCCGCGAAACACGCACCCATCGCCTGACCCGCACACCCTTCGGCATCGTCAAGGAGGAGCAGCCGAAACAACAGCCAGAAGTATGAAGGAGGCACGTGTGCACAACTATCGGAAGGGGTGTGATAACGCCGGCGACACTGTCGCCAGGGCTACCATGGGGTGTGATAACGCCGGCGACACTGTCGCCAGGGCTACCATGGGGTGTGATAACGCCGGCGACACTGTCGCCAGGGCTACCATGGGGTGTGATAACGCCGGCGACACTGTCGCCGAGGCTACCATGGGGTGTGGTAACGCCGGCGACACTGTCGCCAGGGCTACCATGGGGTGTGATAACGTCGGCGACACTGTCGCCAGGGCTACCATGGGGTGTGGTGACGCCGGCGACACTGTCGCCAGGACCACCATGGGGTGTGATAACGCCGGCGACACTGTCGCCAGGGCCACCATGGGGTGTGGTAACGCCGGCAGACATTCTGCCGAGGCTATCATGGGGTGTGATGATGCCCGCAGACATTCTGCCGAAGCTATCATGGGGTGTGGTAACGTCGGCAGACATTCTGCCGAGGCCACCATGGGGTGTGGTGACGCCGGCGACACTGTCGCCAGGGCTACCATGGGGTGTGGTGACGCCGGCAGACATTCTGCCGAGGCTATCATGGGGTGTGATGACGCCGGCAGACATTCTGCCAAGGCTTCAGGTTACATGGAGCGCTCTCTTCGTCAAACAACAGGCGGACATATGAACCGCCCCGACATAGAACAATTCTCTAATTACTACCCGGCCAAAGGCCGATAACGATTCTGACAATATGATCCTATTCAACGAATTCAAGCGCGAATACGAGGCTATCCGCACCGAGATCGACGCGGCCCTGCGCCGTGTGCTCGACTCCGGCTGGTACATCCTCGGGAAAGAAGGCGAGGCCTTCGAACGTGAGTTTGCCGACTACCTCGGCGTCCGCCATTGTGTGGGTGTGGCCAACGGTACCGAGGCCATCGCTCTGGCCTTGCGCGGCATGGATATTGGCCCCGGCGACGAGGTGATCACCACCGACATGACCGCCTTCGCCACCGTCACCGGCATCGTACAAGCCGGCGCTACCCCGGTCGTCGTCGACATCCGTCCGGAAGATGGCCTCCTGGACGAACGCCTCATCGAGGCACAGATCACCCCACGCACCAAATGCCTCATCCCCGTCCACCTCTACGGGCAGAGCTGCGACATGGACGCCATCCTCCGTATCGCACGGGCGCACGGGCTGAAGGTGATGGAGGACTGTGCGCAAGCGGCAGGCACGACCTATCACGACCGTAAGGCGGGAGGCTGGGGCGACTGCGCCGCCTACTCCTTTTACCCCACCAAGAACCTCGGCGCCTATGGCGACGGCGGTGCGATCACAACCAACGACGACGCCACGGCCGAACGCCTCCGCTCGCTGCGTAACTACGGGCAGACGGTGCGCTATCATCACGACTACGAAGGCATCAACAGCCGGTTAGACGAGATGCAGGCGGCCATCCTGCGCGTCAAACTGCGCCACCTCGACACTTGGAACGTCCGTAGGCGCACCATTGCAGCACGCTACCGTGCCGGACTGACGGCTGTGGAATGCCTTACGGAGCATGCGTACGGTCTGCCGAACTACCACCTCTTTGTCGTCCGGGCCAAGGACCGCACCGCACTCTCCGAGCGACTGGCACAAGAGGGTGTCGGCACACTCATCCACTACCCAGTTCCCATCCGTCGACAACGTGCCTACCACGGCCCATGCAAGGACGTGCCCCGTACCCCGACCGACGACTTCGCCGACGCGATCCTCAGCCTACCGATGTATCCTACCCTCACCGACGAGGAGGTGGACGCTGTGATTCGCGCCGTCAACCAGGCATAAATTCATCCCTAACCCTATACTGAAATGAAAAGAGTAATTGCAACCAACCAAGCGCCCGCGGCCATTGGGCCCTACAGTCAGGCTGTAGAGGCGGGCAACCTGCTGTTTGTGTCCGGTCAGCTGGGCCTCGACCCGGCTACGGGCGATTTTGTACCGGGCGGTGTCCGCGAACAGGCCGAACAGGCCTTCCGTAACCTCCGCGCCATCCTCACCGAAGCCGGATACACGCTGGCAGACGTGGTGAAGGCCACCGTCTTTCTGGTCGACATGAACGACTTCGCCGTCGTCAACGAGGTCTACGCCGCGCAGTTTGCCGGCATGGATTGTCCCGCACGGTCGGCCATCGACGTGTGCAAGTTGCCGAAGGGCGGTCTCGTGGAGATTGAGGTCATTGCCGCGCACTGATCCCGCTCTCGCTGCGTCCGACAGCACAGAAGAAGGGGGTATGTCCCAATGAAGGACATACCCCCTTTCGCGTCTGTAGACTGAGGTCGAAACGGTCAGAACTCCAGCTCCAACCCGATCATTAGCTCTTCGGGATCGAAGCGTATACCGAAGCCGTCTTGCCCGAGGCCTGGTTCTTCACCGGAGAAGTAGCCACTGCGGTAGCCGAGAAAACCGAAGCGAAGGCAGAGGCACAGTCCCTCGGTCAGATCGACACAGCCACCGGGGCGGATACCGACCTCAAAGCCGTTGCGACGCTCCACCGATCCGCCCTTGCGCTCCTCGGCAAAGTTGACTCCCGCGCCGCCATCCATGAACAGGTTGAAAGGCCCCCGATGCATGTAGTAGCAGCGCACGAAAGGGGAGATCTTGAAGGCATTCTCTACGCTGCGAGCAGGGCCTTCGCCTGCCGACCCGTGCTCATAGCCGAGAAGGAGGCCTGTGCCCCAGGTGTCGTTGAAGAGATAGCCGATCTCGGGGCTAAAGTCGAAGGTGGTCGTTCGCTCCTTCGTGTTGCGCCAATAGGTCAGTGCACCACCGGCGAAAATCCGCCCTTCGTGGTCGTGATCATGCGCCTCTGTGGGGCGCCCAAGCTGCGCGTGCGCCACCGAAGGGGTGACGAGGGCCAGTAGGACAAGCAGCCCTACGAGGCACGTCGGCCGACGGCCGAGACGAGTAGTAGTTTTCGTTCTTTCATCATGTGTGTAGTATAAAATGGGTTTGATTCTTCTGGGTGAGTGAGGAGGGGGCTGTCGGGCAGCCGATCTAATCACAGACAATTCGCCATCACAACGTCTTGCCCTCGCTCAGCTGGATGGCTTTCTCGTGTTCGCCCACGATCCAGACGATGTCGCCCGGCTCGAAGACGGTGGAGGGCGGCGGATTCTTGAGCGACGTGTCGCCGCGCTCGATACCGATCACGAGGCACTGCGATTTGTCGCGGATGCCGGACTCACGGATCGAGCGGCCCACCAGTCGCGAGCCCTCCACGACGATGAACTGCTCGATGTTCATCTCCTTCCGCTTCTGTTTACGGCGTGCCTCGGCGGCCTTGTTGTAGCGGTCGGTCACGTATTGCAGGAAGCGCTGGATGTCGGCGTCGGAACCGACCACGACCACCTTGTCCGACGGGTAGAGGCGCTCTTCACCGCCGGGGATATTGATCCGCCGACCGCCGCGAATGATGGTCACCACGTTCACGTTGCACTTCCGACGAAAGTCCAGCTCTTTCAGCGTCAGCCCTACGCTGGGCGAGTCGGGGCGGATCTCAATATCCGTCAGGTGGAGGTCGCGCTCCAGGAGATGGTTGGCAAAGTCACGCCGCACGGGTGCACGCCGATCCTTCTCGGCCTCACGCGCCGAGAGGTTGCTGACGAAATGTTGCTCGATGAGGATCGACCGTGCCTGGACGCCCTTCGAAAACAGGATGACGAGCACAACGCCCACCGTGATCGCGGCCTCCCACAGCGGATTGATGTGCAGCAGCATGGCCGTAGGCACCTGCACCAAGGCCAGCGCCAGGACAATGCGCAGCGCAATGAGCGAAACGAGCGGGCCACGGTTGTATTTGTTGTCGCTCCAGAGCCGCTGGAAGGCCTCGGAGCGATTCTTCTTCATCATAATGGCCCGCAGCAGCGGCGCCATGAGCAGGAGCAGCGCCACAAGCGATACCAGTCGGCCGTTGAGCCCCGGGAGCAGGCGGCAGATGAGCGGCACGGCGAATTGCAGCCAGACGAAGAGCAGCACAAGCGTCACGGCCAAGTAAACGCCCACAAACCGACTGACGGCGCGCAGGAACTGTCGCCATTCGCTCTGCTGGCGGATGGTGTTCGAGCCCGATGCGTAGCGGTCCAAGAAGCGGATCCAGCTGGCGGGCAGGCCGCGCTCCAGGCGGGC
Organism: Tannerella serpentiformis; assembly: GCF_003033925.1. Lineage (NCBI taxonomy): Bacteria > Pseudomonadati > Bacteroidota > Bacteroidia > Bacteroidales > Tannerellaceae > Tannerella > Tannerella serpentiformis. The sequence continues at coordinate 1,765,606 of NZ_CP028365.1, read as the reverse complement.
ATAAGCCGGATCGGCCAGGCGGATCATGTAGGGCGTGAAGAAGGTGGTGACCACGGAAACGGCCACGATGATGGGGTACATATAGGGCTGCATCACCTTCAGCGCTATGCCTTGCGAGGCGAGGATGAAGGCGAACTCACCGATCTGCGTCAACGAGAAACCGCTCTGGATGGCCGTCTTGAGCGGCCGGCCCGAGAGCAGCACACCGCACGTGCCAAACAGCAGCTGCCCGACCATGACGACCGCCGTGAGGATGGCCACGTACCATTTATATTCCCACAAGACCTCGAGGTCGATCAGCATGCCCACGGAGACGAAGAAGATGGCCCCGAAGAGGTCTTTCACCGGCTTGACCAGCCCCTCGATATGCTCCGCCTCGACCGTTTCGGCCAGGATGGCGCCCATCATGAACGCTCCCAGGGCCGACGAGAAGCCCATCGCGTTGGCGATGTACACCAGCCCGAAGCAAAGCCCGATGCTGACGATGAGCAGCATCTCGTCGGTCAGGTATTTCCGTATCGCCCGGAGGATCGTGGGGATGAAATAGATGCCAAACACGAAGCAGCCTACCAGGAAAAGCACCAGTCGGCCGATGTTCATCAGCAGCTCCTCGCCCTCGAACGAGCGGCTGACGGCCAGCGTGGAGAGCAACACGAGCATGAGCACGGCGAAGATGTCTTCCACGATGAGGATACCGAACACGACGCCCGTAAACTGTCGGCTGCGCAGCCCCATCTCGTCGAAGGCTTTGAAGATGATCGTCGTGGACGACATGGACAGCATGGCGCCGAGGAAGATGCAGTTCATCCGATCCAGCCCGAGGGCCGAGCCGACCGTGTAGCCGACGAACATCATGCCGATGAGCACCGTGGCGGCGCCCACCGTGGCCGTACCCCCGACTTTCATCAGCTTCTTGACGCTGAAGTCGAGCCCGAGGTTGAAGAGCAGGAAGATGACGCCGATCTCGCCCCATGTGTCGATGCTCGAGACCTCGCGCACCGTCGGCAGTACCTTGACGGCCGGCCCCGCCAGCACGCCCGCCAACAGGTAGCCCAATACGAGCGGCTGTTTGAGCCATTTGAAAAGCAGGGTGGTCAGGCCCGCAGCAATGAGAATAACGACCAAATCGACAATAAGCGCAGGTAAATGCATAGGGTTCGGAGTCAAATTCTAATGTACGGGCGCAAAGTTAGGGCGAATCGGGGGTGCGAGCGGTGTCTTTAGGTGTGTTTTTGGGTCTGTTCACGGCCAAAAACGGCGTCTGCGGTTCATTTCTCGGGCTGTTGGGGGCCAAAATCCGGCCTGTGGGGGCGTTTCTTCTTTGCTGTATATCTAACATGTTGCGCGTCTTATCTCTCATACATTAAGCAATACACCAACTATCTACCATCTCATTCACACCTCCACCTCGCGAATCTATACCCTGTATCGCTGCTCACCTCTCCGCTTTATTCAAAACAGCCAACTACCTACTGAGGCACACCTCCGATCCCATTCAAAAGCACAAACTTGTTTATGAATTACACACCGCGCCGCAATCAAGACCATTATTCACTTACATTTTATGCCTTTGATCGCAATCAAAAGCTATTTCGAGTTACATGATTATGCCTTTGATCTTATTCAAAAGCACTTTCGAGTTACATGTTAGACCTATTTATCACGATCAACGAACCGAACCAGTAAAAATATAGGGCTACCGCCCGAAGACGATAGCCCTAAAATGATACGTCGATCCAGGATCGCGCATAGGGTGCTTTTATTTCAACTCAAAGGTTTGCAGGATGCGCTGCCCCGTGATGGCTTGCTCGCCATCGTTTCCCTCCTCGCGACTGAACGCAAGCAGGTAAGCCTTTCCGTTGATGACCCACACGTAAAGCTCGTTCGTAGTCACAATATCCAACGCAGGTCGCTGCGTATAGACCAATCGGCGCCCCACGTGACCGGCCCACTCGACGCGCTCATTCTTTGTCACCTGAACTTGCAGGAGTTTGACGGCCTCCTCGACGTAGCTATCGGCATCGTATTTCCCGCTGGGGAGTACCTCCACGACGAGCGACACATTCTCGCGGAACCGATCCCCGTCGCTCTCTGCCGGGGCATAGAGATAAAAGACAGCGTTCTCGATCTCGGGCTGCAGCGTCCAGTCGCTCGGATACCGGATGGAGAAATCGGCACGATCGATCGTCTGCCACGCCGCAGAGTCAGCGTATTGTCGCGCAGCCTCACGGGCCGCCAGATCCTCTTTATCTATCCGCGCCTGTCCGCCGCATGCAGACAAGCAGATGGCCAGAACAGCCACATTCAGTATCGGGGCTAACACCCGGAATTTGGGCGTAAACCCATGTAGCAACGCGCCCGGGACGCCGTTTTTGGGTGTGAACAGACCAAGCAACACGCCCAAGACGCCGTTTTTAGGTGTGAACCAACCGAGCAATGCGCCCAGGACGCCGTTTTGGGGTGTGAACAGACCAAGCAACGGCCTGGGGAGAGGGTTTTCAGACATAATCATGAAGAAAAAAGGGGTGAAAAAAAGCGAGGCGGCCGGGCCCTTCACGGGTGCGCGCCGCCTCTAATTCTTTTAGAAAACGAGATCGGCCGAGGCCGTCTCTAATGAATTGTTTCAGTTATCGCACGAGGTTCGTGAAGGCTGCGTCCTTGGCGTACTTAGCGAACTCCAGGTCGTTAGCAGCCTCACGGGCCAGGGATTTCTTCTTGCTGATGGCCGCCTTGAGGTGGCTGATGACGCCGGCAGCGTCGTTCGTGCGGGCGGAGACGATGGCCTTGAGGTAGTCCGTCGTTGCGTCCGGGCGGGTGACGGCGTTGAGGGTCTGCGAGGCCTTGCTGTAATCCTTGGTGAGGATCTGGGCCAGGGCGGCGTTGTTCGTCTTCGCAGCGCCGAACGAGCTGACGGCCTTGGCGTAGTCGCCCTGCTCGAGGTAGAGCATGCCGAGGGCCTCGCCAAGCTCGGCCACGTCAGAGGCGCCGCCGATGAGCTGCTGCGCCTTGTCGCGCTCGCCACGGGTGAGGGCCAGGAGGCCGAGGTTGATGTTGGCGGCGCTATTTTGCTGCACGCTGTTGGACTTGTTGAAGAGTTCCTCTGCCTTGCGGAGGTCGCCGGCGTAGTAGCGCTGCATACCGATGTTGTTCCAAGTGCGGCAGTCGCCGGGGAAGAGCTCGGAGGCCTTGGTGTAGATCGCCTCGCGGTCGACGTCGTTCGTGGTCAGGGTGGCGGCGTAGAGCAGCTCCTCGACGTTGAGCGCTTTAGGGTTCGACTGTGCCAGACGGCTGATCTCCTCGTCCGATTTACCGATGATTTCGATGTTGGCCGTCAGGCGTGAGCGGCGCAGCTTGGGCAGGATCTCGTCGGCCAGGGAGCGGAAGACGGTGGAGATGTTCTTGATCTCACGCTCGCGCTGCTCAGGGTCGGAATACATGGAGAGGACGCGCAGGACGAGGTCTTTGTCTTGCAAGTTCGACTTCGAGACGAGCTCCTTGAAGCCCTCCCAGTCCTGAGCCGTATAGTGTGCGCCGACGGGGACGTCGATTTTGCGTTTGTTCAGTTCGCCTTTCAGGTAGCGCGTCGTGTTGGCTTCGCGTCGCTCGGCCAGCGATTCGTTGAGCGAGAGTCCGCCGTCGGGTGAGGCGTAGGCAGAGACTTCGACGGAGACGTTTTGGTTGGCGGCATCGTTAGCCTTCTTCACGCGATCCTTCCAGTCCTTCAGTTCGCCCTTGCTCAACTCATTGGAGCGGAGTTCGGCCTGCTGGATGAGGAAGAGGATGTTGGCGTCGTAGGCCTCCTTGATGATGCGTTGGAACTTGTCGGCACCGACGGCGGGGTTGGCCGTGGCGGCGTTAGCCAGCGCGGAGGTGGCGATGACGCCGTCGGCTATTTTGATGTCGGGCAGTCGCGACGACTTGTTGCCGATCTTCACGTCGAAGGTCAGGTAAAGCTCCGATCGCTTCATCTCGGGTTTATACTTGAAAGACGACTTCATGGTGACGTTGCCACCCGTACCGTAAGGGATCACTTGGTTGTTGGCGCGCACCTTTTCGCCTTGGAAGGTGTAAGCCGTGCCCCACGTTTCTCCACCGGGATAGCGGAGCACGGGCGTGATCGTCAGCGTAGCGTTTTTCTTGAACCACTTGGCGGGATAAGCGATACTAATCGTGACGGGCACTTGTCCGCCGACGACCTCTAAGGGCTGCGGATCGGCCTGAATGTACTGCGCCGAAAGCGGCTTGAGCTTCCCCGAGCAGGAAGCGAGTGCCATGAGAATGGCGGCCATTACAAGGAATGGCAAGAAGTTCTTTTTGCTCATGATTTTCTCTGTGAGTGTGTGATTGATGTGTGTATTGTTATTGTGTATCTCTCTTATGAGTGTCCCTTCCCCCTGATTTTGGGAGCGCAAAGCTAAGTGAATAACTAAATTCTAATAACGGAAGTTGGATGGGCGCAGGCAGCTGTGCGACGGTCGGCCGAGAGGCTGGAAAGCTCCGCGGCGACCTTGCGCCCATCAGGCTCCTCGCAGGGCCTCAACGGATCGAAACTGAAAGGCGGCCTTTGCTGTCGGTTTGTTACCGCACGAAATGCTGTTTAGACGAGATCGTAAGCTCGTTAAAAAATCCGCAGATCAGGCTTGTTTTATTCATGGCAAAGTCTTTTCCTTTGCCCCATCCTCAATCAAATAATAATGGAACAAAAAACTATCGTAACAGGAGTGATCGGAGCTGACGCGCATGCTGTCGGCAATAAGATCATCGCCTTTGCGCTCCAGCAGGCCGGCTTCAAGGTCGTCAACCTGGGCGTGATGGTGGCACAGGAAGAGTATATCGAAGCCGCGTTGGAGACTAACGCAGACGCCATCCTCGTTTCGTCGCTCTATGGGCACGGCGAGATCGACTGCAACGGGCTGCGCGAGAAGTGTGACGAGGCCGGTCTGAAAGACATTCCCCTCTTTGCTGGCGGCAACCTCGTGGTGGGTAAGCAGAACTTTGAAGACGTTGAGAAGCGCTTCATGGCGATGGGCTTCAATAAGGTTTATCCCCCGGGCACAGCCATCGAGACGACGATCCAAGACCTGCAAGCACTCCTCGAAGCACGCGAAGCCGCTGCGGCCGCTCAATAAGCATTCTTCCCCCACACACTCTCACATTCAACGATGAAATACCTAACTGTCGATTTCGGGTCTACGTACACGAAATTGAGCGCCATCGACGCTGATCGCGGTTGTGTGGTGGCCACTGCTGCGGCCTTCACCACGATCGACACGGACGTGCGTGTGGGCTTCCGCAACGCACTGGCGCAGCTGGAGGAATCGCTCGGCGAACCGTTTGCGTACGACGAGCTGCTCTGCTGCAGCAGTGCTGCGGGCGGGCTGAAGATGGTCGCATTAGGGCTGGTGCCTGAGCTGACATCCAAGGCAGCCCGTCTGGCAGCCTCCAGCGCTGGCGCCAAGGTGGTGAAGACGTACGCCTTCGAGATTTCGAAGCAGGAGCAAGACGAGATCTACCGTATCGACCCCGACTTAGTGCTGCTCTGCGGCGGTACGGACGGCGGCAACAAGGAGGTGATCGTGGCCAATGCCCGACGCCTCTGCGCCATCGATCGCAACTTCTCCGTCATCGTGGCTGGCAACAAGTCGGCCTCGTACGAGCTGGAGGAGGTCTTTGCAGCGTCGAACAAGAACTATGTGATCACGGACAATGTGATGCCGGAGTTTAATCGGCTCAACATCGCGCCGGCGAAGGAGAAGATCAAGGAACTCTTCATCAGTCGCATCATCGAGGCCAAAGGGCTGAGCCGTGTGCAGGAAATGACGCCGCACCGCATCATCCCTACGCCACTGGCGGTGATGAACGGTTGCGAACTCTTCAGCAAAGGCACCCGCAAGGAGGCCGGCGTGGGCGATCTGCTGGCTATCGACATTGGCGGAGCCACGACGGACGTCTACTCGATGACGGACGGTAAGCCGACGATCGACGGCGCAGTGACGAAGGGTCTGCCGGAGCCGTATGCCAAGCGTACGGTGGAGGGCGATCTGGGCATGCGTTACAGTCTGTCGTCGCTGGCCGATGAGCTGGATCTCGACGCGGTGGCCGATGCGGCTGCTGCCGGACGCGATCAGGTGGAGGCGTGGGTGCACCGCTGCACGGAGCATCCGGACACCTTGGCCGAGTCGGGCAGCGTGGAGCAACGCATCGAGGAGGAGCTGGCACGCGGTGCCATACGCCTCGCGGTGGAGCGCCATTGCGGCGTCTACCAGACGGTCTACACGCCGTGCGGACAGTTGTTCGCGCTGACGGGGAAAGACCTCGCCGATGTGGCTTACGTGGTCGGCATTGGCGGCGCCATCATCCACAGCGAGCACCCGGACTACATCCTCGAGGGTTCGAAGGCCGACGCGAGCGACTTCACTTACGCCAAACCGCAGCACCCGTCCTACAAGTTAGACCGACGCTACATCTTCGCCTCGATGGGGCTGCTGAGCGCCGTCAATCCGGAGCTGGCGCTGCGCATTATGAAAGAAGAGATTACTTAACGGCCTGTCGGCCGCAGGTAGTTATGCGCCCATTCGGGCGCGGTAGTCAGGGGGCTTTGCCCCCGGTAGTTACGGCCTAAAGGCCGGGTAGTCAGAAGTGATTCTACCCTCTACCTACTGCGCCGTAGATGCATAACATACCCGGAAAACTTGGCCAGCGTCCCTGACGTCCCCTGCCGGGGCAGGGAAGTTTGGCCGGGTACCCGGAAAACTTGGCCGGCGTCCCTGACGCCTTGATCTTCTTTTGCCTTCTTTTCTTCCCTTGATGGAAGAAAAGAAGGTGGGGGTAAAGGGGCAAAGCCCCTGTTCTTCTCCTTTTCTTGTCTTGACACGGGATAAAGAAGCCCTTGTTCTTCTCCTTTTCTTGTCTTGACACAAGAAAAGGAGCAAAAGGCCCCCACCGGGGGCAGGGAAGTTTGGCCGGGTACCCGGAAAACTTGGCCGGATATAAACTGGGGCGTATGTAATACACTCCGAAAGCGGTTAAAGACCGCATCATCAAAATAGAAACAGCAAAAACAGAGAGACATAAGACACATGGAAATCAGCAATCAGAAGATTTCAGAAGACGCCTTCTTCGCCGAGCGTAAGGAGGTGCTTGGACAATGGCACACGGGGCGAGACATCGATTTCGACGAGGCCGTGGCCTATCAAAAATCCATCCCCGCAGAAAAGCGTTTCGGCGCTAAGCTGCAAAAGGCTACCGAGGAACGGCGGACTCTGATCCAGCCGCGTGCCGGTGTGGCCCTGCCGGAGGAGCACAAGAAGCTGCTCCAATTCCTCGAGACCGAGGGCGAGGCCGACCTGCTGCCTACGACGGTGGACAGCTACACGCGTCTGAACCGCTACCACGAGGCCGAGACGGGTATCGAAAAGAGTAAAGAGACGAACCGCTCGATGCTGAACGGATTCCCGATCGTGAACTATGGCAAGACGATCTGCCGCGACGTGACCTCGGCGCTCAAGAGCCCCGTGCAGGTGCGCCACGGTACGCCCGACGCCCGCCTGCTGACGGAGATCTCCATCGCCGGCGGATTCACCTCGTATGAGGGTGGCGGCATCTCGTACAACATCCCCTACTCCAAGAGCCACTCGATCGAAAAGACCATCGCACACTGGCAGTACGCCGACCGCCTGGTGGGCCTCTACGAAGAGGCGGGCGTGTCGATCAACCGCGAGCCGTTCGGGCCGCTGACGGGCACACTGATCCCGCCTTGTATCTCGAACTCGGTGGCCGTCCTCGAGACACTCCTCGCCGCTGCGCAGGGCGTGAAGGACATCACCGTGGGATACGGCCAGTGTGGCAACCTGATCCAGGACGTGGCCGCGCTGCATACTCTAAACGTACTCACGCGCGATTACCTCGATAGGTACGGCTTCCACGACGTGCGTGTGACGACCGTCTTCCACCAGTGGATGGGCGGATTCCCGCAAGACGAGGCCAAGGCCTTCGGCGTGATCTCGTGGGGTGCGGCCGCCGCAGCGTTGGCCAAGGCCACGAAGGTGATCGTCAAGACGCCGCACGAGGCGATGGGTGTGCCCACGAAGGAGGCTAACGCCGCCGGGCTCCGCGCCACGAAGCAGGTGACCTCCATGCTGCGCGACCAGGACTTCCGCACCGTACCCGCCGTATTAGAGGAGAGCGAGATCATCTCGGCCGAAATGCACTGCATCCTGGGCAAGGTCGAGGAGCTGGGCCGCGGCGACTATGCCGTGGGCACGGTGGCCGCCTTCGAGGCCGGTGTGCTCGATATCCCCTTCGCCCCCAGCCGCTACAATGCGGGTAAGGCCATGCCGGCGCGCGACAATGTGGGCGCCGTCCGCCTGCTCGACATGGGCGCGCTGCCGCTCTCGAAAGACATCGTAGACTTCCACCGCCGCAAGCTCGAGGAGCGCGCTGCGTTTGAGAACCGCCCTGTGAGCTTCCAAATGGTCATCGACGACGTGTACGCCATCGGCAAGGGCTTCCTGGTCGGACGCCCGCGCGGAGCGAATAGCGAACACTAAAGGCGACTGCCTTCCGAGGGGCTTGGTTTGGATCAAACCCGGTGGTTTGATCCAAAACCGGCCCGCGATTGGGTCAAACCAATGGTTTGAAGCAAAACCCGACCCCGATTCGGGTCAAACCAATGGTTTGAAGCGAAACCCACCTCCGATTTGGACCAAACCAATGGTTTGAAGCAAAACCTGACCCCGATTCGGGCCAAACCAATGGTTTGAAGCAAAACCCGACCCCGATTGGGGCCAAACCAATGGTTTGAAGCAAAACCCGACCCCGATTGGGGCCAAACCAGGTGGTTTGATGCAAAACCCGACTCCGATTGGGGCCAAACCAGGTGGTTTGATGCAAAACCCAACCCCGATTGGGGCCAAACCAGGTGGTTTGACTCCATCCACAGCCCCGGCAGAGGGCATCACACATAGACATAAGGAATAAGTACACACAATCAAATAGAAACAGAAATGAAAATCACCCAAGTAATCTGCGCTCCCGGCAAGACGGGCTTCTTCTTCGACGATCAGAAGGCCATTAAGAACGGAGCGAAAAACGACGGCGCTTTCTATGAAGGAACGCCTGTAACCCCCGGATTCACGGCCGTTCGTCAGGCTGGCGAATCGATCTCAGTCATCTTCGTACTCGAAAACGGTGCGATGGCTTACGGCGACTGCGCCGCTGTGCAGTACTCCGGAGCCGGCGGACGCGACCCGCTCTTCCTGGCCAAGGACTTCATCCCCGTTATCGAGAAGGAAATCGCTCCGCTTTACGTGGGCAAGGAGATCACCACCTTCCGCGAGATGGCTGACCGCACCGACAAGTATGTAGACCCCAAGACGGGCCAGAAATATCACACCGCCATCCGCTACGGCGTGACCCAAGCCTGCCTCGACGCTGTGGCCAAGAGCCGCGGCCTGCTCATGGCCGAAGTCATCGCTGACGAGTACGTCACGAAGATCTCCGACACCATCATCCCCATCTTCTCCCAGTCGGGCGACGACCGCTACCTGAACGCCGACAAGATGATCATGAAGGCCGCCGACGTACTGCCGCACGCCCTTTTCAACCACGTCGAGACGAAGGTGGGCCTCAAGGGCGAGAAGATCAAGGAATACGTGGAGTGGCTGCGCAACCGCATCCAGAAGCTGAAACCCTTCGAGGGCTACAACCCGACGATCCACATCGACGTCTACGGCACGCTGGGCATCGTCTTCAACAACGACCCCGAGGCCATCGCTCACTACATCGGTGAGGTGGCAGCCATCGCAGCGCCATTCAAGCTGCGCGTCGAGGGTCCAGTGGACATGGGCGAGCGCGAGGCACAGATCAAGGCTCTGCGCGACATCCGCGCCGTGATCGACCGCGAAGGCATCAACGCCGAAATCGTAGCCGACGAATGGTGCAACACGCTGGAGGACATCGTGGACTTCTCGAAGGAGAAATCCGGCCACATGGCCCAGATCAAGACGCCCGACCTCGGCGGCATCAACAACGCCATCGAGGCAGTCCTCTACTGCAAGGAGCACGGCATGGGCGCCTACCTCGGCGGCACCTGCAACGAGACGAACCGCTCGGCCGAAGTCTGCGCACACATCGCTATGGCCACTCAGCCCGTACAGTATCTGGCTAAGCCGGGCATGGGCGTCGACGAGGGCTATATGATTGTATTCAACGAGATGAGCCGTATCCTGGCCATCCGGAAAGCGAAGAAGTAAAACCTTTAGAGGGTAGAGGATAGAGGATAGATGATCTCTATCCTCCGATCTCTAACCTCTACCCTCTACCCTCTAACCTCTACCCTCTAAATAGAAATGGAAGAATTAAGAGTCTTATCCCCCACCGCCATCCTGGGCTACGGCTTCCCGATGGAGTCGTTCGTGGAGGGCATGAAACGTGCGCCGCACGTCATTGCTGTCGACGCCGGATCGTCCGATCCCGGCCCCTATTACCTCGGCGCCGGCAAGTCGTTCACCGACCGCAACTCGGTGAAGCGCGACTTAGAGATTATGATCCCCGCCGCCATCGAGGCCGGCATCCCCGTCATCGTCGGCACGGCCGGCGGCAGCGGTGCTACGCCGCATCTGGACTGGGCCGTGGACATCGTCAAGGAGATCGCCCGCGAGAAGAAGCTCAGCTTCAAGATGGCCATCATCGGCTCCGAGCTGGACAAAGAGCTCGTTAAGGAGAAGCTCCGCAAGGGTCAAGTGACGCCCCTGCACCCGGCCAAAGAGATCGCCGAAAAGGACGTCGACGAGGCCGTACACATCGTCGCTCAGATCGGCGAAGAGCCCTACATCAAAGCCTTGGACGAAGGCGCGAACGTGATCATCGCCGGTCGCTCGTACGACCCCGCCGTCTTCGCCGCCCTCGCCATCAAGCAGGGCTACGACAAGGCCTTGGCGCTCCACATGGGCAAGATCCTCGAGTGTGCCGCCATCGCCGCCCTGCCCGGCAGCGGTAGCGACTGCATGTTCGGCTACCTCCGCAAGGATCACTTTGTGCTCGAGCCCCTCTCGCCCCTGCGCAAGTGCACCACGCTCTCCATCGCCGCCCATACGCTCTACGAAAAGACCAACCCTTACGTACTGCCTGGCCCCGGTGGCGCCCTCGACTTGCACGAGTGTACCTTCACGCAGGTGGACGACAACAAGGTGAAGGTGGCCGGATCGAAGTTCGTCCCCACGGACAAGTTCTTCGTCAAGCTCGAAGGCGTGCGCCGCGTAGGCTATCGCACCATCTCGTGCGCCGGCGTCAAGGATCCGATCATGATCTCGAAGATCGACGACATCGTCCGCAGCGTCAAGGATCGCGTGAAGAACAACTTCGAGCACTATGGCATCACCGACTTCTACCTCGACTTCAAGATCTACGGCAAGAAGGGCGTCATGGCCATGTTCAAGGACGCCGAAGAGTCGCACAGCGACGAGCTGCTGATCATCATCGAGGCCGTGGCCGCCACCCAGGAACAGGCCAACACCATCTGCGGATTCGCCCGCAGCACCATGCTCCACTTCGGCTACGAAGGGCGCATCGCGACGGCCGGCAACCTGGCCTTCCCCTTCTCGCCCTCGGATGCCAAGATGGGCGAGGTCTTCGAGTTCAACATCTACCACCTGATGCAGGTCGACAACTCCACCGAGCTGTTCCCCGCGCGCTACATCAGCTTCAATCAGGGACAGGAATAAGAAAGGAGGATATCTATCATGCATTACAAACTGACAGACGTGGCTTCGGTGATCCGAAGCAAGAACTCGGGCCCCTACGAGCTGACCTTCGACGTCATCTTCAAGGACTATGAGATGTATGAGCGCGTCAAGGCCGCCGGCGTATTCAACAACGCCATGTTCGCCTCGCTTTACCACATCCCCGAGACGGACATCATCGGCATCGTGCACTTCGACCCCGCCAAGGCGATCAAGACCACCATCGTGCGTCCGATCCCCTCCGGCGCGCTCGGCGAAACGGACGTCTACGGCGCCCAACAGCACGTCCCCCTGATGAAGCTAGAGTTTGATTTATAATCGTTCATTGTCCTTATATGAAGAAGCGGGGGCAAGACCGACACAAACGGTTCCTGCCCCCGTTTTTGTTCCAAAACCCGATGCGTTAGTGATGACTACCCTTATAGGTTAGCATCGTCCTACCCTATAGGTTAGCGAGGAACTACCTTATAGGGTAGTGCCGGCATAACATCCTCGTCTCATTCTGCCGGTAGGGTAGGGGCGTATCGCATACGCCCTACTAATGCCCCGGCAGGGGCAAACCTCGGTATCTGTATTCGGCCCTGCGGGCCGTCTAAAAGGGCGTATGCGATACGCCCCTACCCTACCGGCAGGAGGGAGGGGGACTGATGTCCCTTGGCCCCGGCACTTTTAGTTTTTAGTTTTTAGTTCCAACAGCTCCTATGCGCAATCACGCACAAGAATATATGGTCTCGGCGCAGTACTTCGCGCCGCGTGGCAAAGAGCGACTCATGTTCCTCGGCGAACAGATCAGCCACCGCCACCTCTTCTTTAACGACCGCCTCATCGGCATCCTCGGCGACGCCGGCGCTGGCAAATCGTCCTTCATCAAGGGCATGTTCCCCGGCCTGCAACTCTCCAACGATGACGACATCGTCAACCCGCGCAAGATCATGCAGGTGCGCAACCCGCTCAACGACATCGAGGACGCCACCACCTATCACTTCGACGTCCGCTTCCAGATGGCCTTTATGCAGATGTACGAGATCGCCGACTTTGTCCGCTCGCTGCTGGAGCGCAAGCGCCGTGTCGTCGTTGAGCACTTCAACCTGCTCTACGACGCCCTCGGCCGCAACGCCGACCTGCTCGTGGGTATCGGCGAAGAGATCATCGTGGCCCGCCCCGGCGTCTTCGGCCCCTTGCCACAGAGCATCTACGACATCGTCCACGAGTCGCTCAAGTATCGCAAGATGGCCCACTCGGCCGAAGACATCACCACGCTCCTCCTCAGCGACGAGTTTGGCATCTCTGACGACGAGTACTACTTCTCCGACGTCCGAAACGGCTTCATGCTCAAGTTTCGCCAGCGCCCCGAGATCGATCTGGAGCGCCTCGAGGCACGTGTCCGCGAGCGCATTGCCGAGCATCTCCACATCGCCTACCACGACGAGGATCACGTCCGCATCGGCGACCGTGTCATCCCCTGCGATGGCCCTCGTTTCCACGTCCGCAACACATCTGAAATCATTGACTTCTCCCTTCACAAGACCCTCGTCGAAGACCCCAAGACAGGCCACTTCTGCCTCATCGGCTTCATCGACGATCCGCAGGAAGACGTCAGCAACCGCAATACCCATTACTTCTTAGCACGTAACTACCAATGAGAGAAATTCAAGCAGAAAAGATCACCACCCTCGTCGAGCGTCTCTGCATCGAAGCCTGCTATGTGCTGGCCGACGACATCGATCGTAAGTTTCATAGCTGCCTCCAGACCGAGCGCTCACCACTGGGTCGTCAGGTGCTCACCACCCTCATCGACAACGCCCGCATCGCCCGCGAGGAGCGCGTCCCCATCTGTCAAGACACCGGCATGACCGTCATCTTCGTCACCTGGGGCCAAGACGTCCGCATCACCGGCGGCTTCATCGAGGACGCCATCAACCAGGGCGTCCGCCAGGGCTACGAGAAGGGCTACCTCCGCAAGTCTGTCGTTCGCGACCCCATCGACCGCGTGAATACGAAAGACAACACGCCCGCCATCATCCACTATGAGATGGTGCCCGGCGACGCCTTCCACATCGTTGTCGCGCCCAAAGGCTTCGGCAGCGAAAACAAGAGCGACCTGAAAATGCTCATGCCCAGCGACGGTGTGCCCGGCATCAAGCAGTTCGTCATCGATACCGTCTCGCACGCCGGCGCCAACCCCTGTCCGCCGACCATCGTCGGTGTCGGCATTGGTGGCACGATGGAGCGCGCCGCCTACCTCAGCAAGAAAGCCCTGCTGCGCCCCGTCGGCTCCGTCAACGAGCGCCCCGACCTGGCCGCCCTTGAGCAAGAGCTGTATGACGACATCAATCGCCTCGGCATCGGTCCCGTCGGCTTCGGCGGATCTACCACCGCGCTGGCCGTCCACATCCTCACCTTCGCCACCCACATCGCCGGCCTACCCGTCTCCGTCAACATCGGCTGCCACGCCACCCGCCACGCCGAAGGGTCACTCTGATCTTGAAGTACCCGGCCATATTCCCCGGCCCCGGTGGGGCCCTCTACCGAGGCAAGGAAGTTCTCCCGGTACCCGGCCAACTTGGCCGGCGTCCCTAACGCCTTGACCTTCTTTTGCTTCTTTTCTTGTGTCAAGACAAGAAAAGAAGAGACATCAAGACAAGAAAAGAAGAGCCACCAAGGGAAAAAAAGAAGAAGCATCAAGACAAGAATAGATCCGGCCTCCCCTCCCCATCATCCAAATAGAAATTGAATTTGACTATCACACATAATGGAAGCAACACCCCAAATAGAGAAACGCATCCTGCGTGCCCCCTTCACCGACGACGTCATCCGCTCACTCACAGCCGGCGACCTCGTCTACCTCTCCGGCACCATCTACACCGCCCGCGACGCCGCCCATAAGCGCCTCTACGAAATGCTCGACCGCGGCGAACCCATGCCCTTCGACTTCACCGGACAAGTCGTCTACTACGCCGGTCCCTGCCCCGCCAAGCCCGGGCAACCCATCGGATCCGTCGGCCCCACCACGGCCGGTCGCATGGACGCCTATTCGCCCCGCCTCATCCGTGAAGGCCTGAAAGTGATGATCGGCAAAGGCCTCCGCAACGCCGAAGTAGTCGACGCATTAAAGCAATACACCGGCGTCTTCTTCGCCGCCATCGGTGGAGCAGCCGCCCTCATGGCCCGCTGTGTCGACACTGCCGAGGTGATCGCCTTCGACGACCTCGGCCCCGAAGCCATCCGCCGCCTGACCGTCACAGAGCTGCCCGTCATTGTAGCCATCGACAGCCAGGGCCGCAACGTCTACGAGACGGGCCGCGCTGCTTACGAACAGGACTGACACGCTGCGCAAGTGCCTCACTTCTTGCGCCAATAGACATTTATCCTACTTTTGCGCACTGTTTCACAGGAAGAAACGAATCAATTTTATACATATAAAAACAGCACCGCAATGAAAAAAGGACTTCATCCGGAAAACTACCGTCAGGTAGCCTTCAAAGACATGTCGAACGAAGAGGTATTCATCACCCGCTCCACGATCAACACGAAAGAGACGATCGAAATCGAAGGTGTGACCTATCCCTTGGTCAAGCTCGAAATCTCCAGCAGCTCGCACCCCTTCTACACGGGCAAGGCAAAACTGGTGGACACCGCCGGCCGCGTCGACAAGTTCATGAGCCGCTATGGCAACCGCTACAAGAAGTAATCGCCAATCGGCTTTACAGATCACAGAGGCGGGCAGGTAGAACGAATCCGTTCTGCTTGCCCGCTTCCTTTTTCTGCCCCCAGTGGGACAGATAGCGCGTAGAGCATCCCCAGCAACGCACGGTACCCAAGCGAAAATGCGGTTTCAAAATCCATCTATCTTTGCCCCGTCATTTCCGGAGGGAAACGGGCAAAAACATGGGGCATTAGCTCATCTTGGTAGAGCATTTGGTTCGCAATCAAAAGGTGACGAGTTCGAGTCTCGTATGCTCCACGCGAATTATTCCAATAACAGCTTACACAAAAAGGTGGCGCCCGACTTTACACGCAAGATGTAAGGCCGGGCGCTTTTCATATGGGTCTACGCCTGGGCGTTGAGATGCTCCGACGACCGTCCGAGGGCAAAACCCTCAGGGTTCGGAGCTCCGACGACCGTCCAAGGGCGAAACCCTCAGGGTTTAGAGCTCCGACGACCGTCCAAGGGCAAAACCCTCAGGGTTTAGAACTCCGACGACCGTCCGAGGGCGAAACCCTCAGGGTTCAGAGCTCCGACGACCGTCCGAGGGCAAAACCCTCAGGGTTCAGGGCTCCGACGACCGTCCAAGGGCAAAACCCTTAGGGTTCAGAGCTTCGACGACCGTCCGAGAGAGACACTCTATTCCTCCCGTAGCCTCGTTTCCCTACTTTTGCGCCCGCCGCGATGGTTTGCGGCGCAGGGAGTGGCAGCGATCTCCGAGATAGGCAGCCATACGACGCCTCTCCCCCCGTGTGCTTGAACACCACGTTAAAAACAAGATAGATGAAAAGTAAAGTATCCGTATCCTTCATGATGCTCGGCGTGCTCTTCTGCACCTGCCTCGTAGCGTCCAACCTGTTAGAGACCAAAGTCGTGAGGCTTTGGCAAATGCCCGGCGGGCACATCCTCTCCGTCACTGCCGGACTGCTCGTCTTCCCCATCTCCTACATCATTAACGACTGCATCGCCGAAGTCTGGGGCTACCGCAAGGCACGCCTCATCATCTGGCTCGGCTTTGCGATGAACTTCCTCGTTATTATCCTCAGCCGCGTAGCCGTCATGCTACCCGCCGCACCGTTTTGGGAGGGCGAGGAGGCCTTCAATTTCGTCTTCGGACTCGCTCCACGCATTGCCGCTGCCAGTCTGCTGGCCTTCCTCGTTGGGTCGTTCCTCAACGCCTATGTGATGAGCCGCATGAAGATCCGGTCTGCAGGCCGCAACTTCTCAGCGCGCGCCATCCTCTCCACGTTGGTGGGCGAAAGTGCAGACTCGCTCCTCTTCTTCCCCATCGCTTTCGGCGGCATCATCCCGGCCGATGAGCTACTGAAGATGATCGCGGTGCAGGCACTGCTCAAGACGCTCTACGAGATCCTCATCCTACCCGTCACCATCCGCGTGGTGCATTACATCAAGCGCGTCGACGAGACCGACACCTACGACGAGGGTATCTCATACAACGTTTGGAAGATTAAGGAGCTATGAAAACCGATACACGTCACGACGCTGCGCTCGTCGTTTTCAGTGGTGGACAAGACTCCACCACGTGCCTCTTTTGGGCCAAGGAACACTTCGCAGAGGTCCGTGCGCTGACCTTCCTCTACGGGCAAAAGCACCGTGAGGAGGTCAACGTGGCGCAACGTATCGCCCGCACGGCTGATGTAGCATGGGATGTGCTCGACGCGTCTTTCATCGCCTCCCTCGGCACCAGTGCCCTCACCGACACCCGCATACTCATGGACAGCGAGAAGCCCGCAGAGGGCCCACCAAACACGTTCGTGCCCGGTCGCAATCTCTTTTTCTTGAGTATGGCCGCTGTCTACGCTGCTGAACGTGGCATCCGTCACCTCGTTACGGGCGTCTCCGAGACCGATTTCAGTGGCTATCCTGACTGCCGCGACACGTTTGTCCGCTCGCTTAACGTTACGCTCAACCTGGCAATGGATGCACAGTTCGTCATCCATACGCCACTCATGTGGCTCGACAAGGCCGACGTCTGGGCCCTCTCCGACCGCCTCGGTGTCTTCGATCTGGTCCGCCGCGAGACCCTCACGTGTTACAACGGCGTCCTTGGTGACGGTTGCGGACATTGTCCTGCTTGTCGCCTACGCCATGAAGGACTGGAGCGTTACCTCGCCCGACGATAAACTCCTCCCCACGTACACAAATAGCAAGAAGGCTCGTAAGCATCATCGTCTTACGAGCCTCTTTCATTTTGGGGGTCACACGTCGCAATCGCCTCTCCCTTTTCGTACTGAGGTAGGTGTACAAAAAATAGAAGCCCCGAGACATCACGCCCCAGGGCCTCCCACAAAAAAAGCTATGAAACTAAAATCTTTACAGACTCAACTCTTATCTCTTTTCAGTAAGCGGAATCGCTTACTTCACAATCACTTTATGCGTATTACCATTCCCCAGAGCCACCACATAGAAGCCCGCAGGAAGTGCCGTGCGAACTGTCTCGCCGGCTGAGAGGGTCAGCGTGCGTACGAGCACACCACTCACATTGTACACTTTGGCCGTGTTGGCCGTGGGACTCGTCACATAGAGGGTCTCACGCTCGGTGTAGATCGAAGAACCGTCAGCCTCCACATTGCTATTCGGAGCAGCAAACGAGATTCTGAGATCGATCGCTTCACGAACCATATAAATCGTTACCGTATAGGTGCCATCGCCATTGCTGACCACGCGTACACCTTGTTTGTCGGGGATAGACTTTCTGCCTGTCTCCACCACAGGAACCTTACCGGCATTCGCACCCGTAGGCATCACTCGGAAGGTAAGATCGCTACCTGAATTCACGTAGTGGATTCCCGGAGCATAGCTCGAAACCAAACCTGACACTTCGGGCATAATTACCTGTCGTGATATTCCTGGCTGAACAGGTCCAGCTAAAGAATCCTTTGTGAAGTGGAAGAACTGCACCTGTGCACACGCATTGGGCTCACGCAGCCAAATATTACGATCGCTGGCCAAGAAGTACTCCATCTGATCGTGGGTGAAAGGACGTTCCTCACCCGTAGCTGTATCACGAGCGAACTCCCAATGTAAGCCGTTATCAATGCTTCGATAGACCTTATTCGAACCTCCAGTAATGTTCAGTTTGAATCGACCGGGATATTTCGGTGATGGTGCCACAAAGTCAATGTTCGTCTGAATGCCATTGAAGAACTTGAAGAAGTGTTTGGTGGTCTTGTTCATCACCGTATCACAATCTCCACTTACGATACAAGCCTTGATCGCACCTTCTTTTCCGTTATCCGCAGCGGGAACAGGAAGGATCTTAACAGGGAAGGTGATCAGCTCCTCGTTGGCTTTCAAATCTAATGTATCGGGCAACGGAGATCCATCCGCCTTTCTAATGTTCTCTTTTGAAGCAATACCCATATAAGAAAGAACGAGTTTACGATCAAATGCCGCAGGGAGGAAGCCCAGTTTTAGTGTCTGGATACAATCTGTATAGAGGTGATCTTTACCTTGTTCGTCCCATTCCCGATTCCAAGCACCCATATAAGGGGCATCTAAACCCACTTGAGGTGCACCCAAATCAAGATTGGAGAGGAAGACTGCAGAACCCAGAATTTGGTCGACCACATTCGCTATTTTGAGTTCCAGACGATACGTTTTTGATGTAGACAACCCTAATGCCTTCGCAGTAAGCATAACCGTGTGCCCATCATATTCCATCTTAGCATCATTATTGAACACTGGAATATGCCATTCGGGATGAGGAGAACCAGGCAGAGCATGATTACCTGGAAAACTGGACGGCACGTTAGCTGAATGTGGATTACCCCAATTTGAATTATTAATCGTTACCGATGTCGATCCATCCGAGAAGTAAGCAATATTCTGCTTGGGGCCCGAGGGCAGTTCTCTCACAAAAAAGCCAAAGACATCATTGAAAGTAGATCCCGAATATTCAGGATACTCTGTAGAGGCAAAGATGAAGTCAAACGTCACATCCGGCTGAAATGGCTTGAAGTCAAAAGAGAGAATAGATCCACAAGTCACCGAACCTGTCGTCAACGGCGTTAAATCAGGATCTGATCCAACCGCAATATCGCCACCATCCAAACCTCCAGTAAGATCATTTGGTCCCTCAGCATTATTGGCTGGAACAGAGCCAATCACATCACCCGTTGCGAGGATTAACCCTTTATCGATAGGGAAGCCGCTGGATCCTGCTTCAAAATAAGCCAAAGAACGCGCCGTGGCTGTCCATGTCCCAGTGAATTGTACGTTTGAAATGGCAGATGCAGCTGCTGGATTATTCAACAGTACATTGGTGATTAACTGGGCGGGGGTATATGCATGCTGAGCGGAGTATCCGCCTGGTGCTGTACCGCGATCCACCAAAATAGAGCCTGCATGTGGCGTAGCAAGACGCGTAGAGGATCGTAGTTGCGCTTTACTCTCCCGCTCAACGATCATTGTGGCGCGTTTCTCAGCCCAATGAGCCGGAACACCCTTCTTAATATATTCTTGTTTGAGGGAGTCGATTCGGGCTTGTTGTTCAACCGTGAACGTGTTCACGCGCTGTGCTTGTATGACAGTGGGGAACGCGATCCCTGCGCTAAGCATCAGGGCGGCCGCACATAGTCGTGTAATCTTCTTCTTCATTCAGTTTTTCTTCATTTATAACGTATGGCATCGCAGAGGGGGGGATAAATGCCGATTGTTTTGTTCGTATAACACATTACCCTTTCCGAATGCAGGGGCAAAGAAGGAGAGGATTCTTTGAATACGCAACTTCATAAGGGGCGAAATGGATCACATTAGTGTTTTTTGTATGTATTACAAGTCGGACGTTCCTACCCAGATCGAGGCAAAACGACGGTCCGTGGCGACGGTTGGAGGTTATGAATCAGTGCAGTTACGGCATTCGTCGATGATGTATTCCGGGCGGTTTTTGATCTCGTCGAAGAGGACGCCAATGTATTGCCCGAGTACGCCGATCGTGAGCAGTTGCACACCTCCGAAAAAGATGATGGCGGTCATGATCGAGCTCCATCCGGTTTCGGCATGACTGAAACCGCAGATCTTGCCCAAGAGGGTCCAAAGGGCCAGCAGCAGCCCCACGATGACGGCCAGGAATCCGAGGCTCGAGGCCAGTCGCAGTGGCTTTTTGGAGAAATACAACAAGGCGTTGGAGGCGAAGCGGAGCATTTTACTCAAGGGGTACTTCGTTTCGCCCGCCACGCGTGCCTTACGTTCGTAGTAGAAGGGCACCTGCTTGAAGCCGATCCAACTGATGAGGCCGCGGATGTACTTCCCATGCTCGGGCAGGCGCTTGAACTGGTCCATGATCTTGCGATCGATGAGGCGGAAATCGCCCGTATCGAGCGGGAATTGCACCTCACTCATGCGGTTCATGGTGCGATAAAACAGGCGTGCGGAGAGGCGTTTGAAGAGCGTTTCCTTTTCGCGCGATCGGCGGACGCAGTAGACGCTGTTTGCGCCTTCGCGTTCGCTGAGGGCCAGAATGTCGGGGATCAACTCCGGAGGATCTTGCAGATCGGCATCCATAATCACGGCCCAATCGGCGGTACACTGGTGAATGCCGGCCGATACGGCGGGTTGATGGCCAAAGTTGCGCGAGAAGTGGAGCACTTTCACCCTTGGATCTTCGTCGGCTAACTCGTTCAGCATGTTACGCGTACCGTCTCGACTGCCATCATTGATGTAAATAATCTCGCCCTCGCAGGGCAGACGGTCGATCACAGCGCGCGTGCGCCGATACGACTCGGCCAGCACTGCCTCCTCGTTATAACAGGGGACGATGATTGATAGGCGCCGTGTCATTGTTCTTCGTCTAAAAAGTTCTTCCCTCGACTGCTGCGGATGGTGGCACGGATCTCCTCCTCGTTCATCTCCTTCATATTCGAAATCGTGTACGTTTTGGCCAGAAAGTCGCCATACTGGTTGCACTCCCAGAGCACCCCGTCGAGCACCGCCTTCAGGTCCGCACGAAGAGGCAGCAGCACCACCAGTTCAGCGTAGTCCGGATGTATCGTCAGGCGTTCGATGTCCCAATCGGCCTGCCGAAGCGCGAAGTTGAACTCACGCTCCACCACGTCTCGCCGATAGCCCTCGATCGTCATGCCCTCCGCCGCAGGGAAAAGCAGGTAGAAGCGCAACTTCTGCCCCTTGCCGCCCAGGCCAGTGGAGATATAAATCTGCTTTTCGTCAGAGAGTTCCGACTCCAGAATGATGCGCCCTTCCATGAGTGCCATGTAAGCCCAATCGCGCATGTCAGGCTCGGCCAACCGTGCGTAACGCTCCAACCGTCGGTAGGCAGTCACGTCGCCCGAGATGGCGAAGATGGCCAGGATGCGCCGCTTGTATTCTTCCGTCGTTTCGGGGTTATAGAGGTCTATTTCAAATGCTTCGAGGTCGCCCGCTGTCCACGGGATCCTCTCCTGCTTGATCCGGTTCGAGAAATGGAAGTACTCCATCTGTCGCTCCACCGGAATCTGATGCTCAAGCACATGAAAACTTCCGCTCGTTTTGGCCAGAAACTTCTGAAATTGATTGTATTCGGTTTGTTGTATCATTCTATTTCTCCGCTGTTCGTCCCCCTCCGCTTGGAGGGAGAGCAAAAGTATCTCTTTTCACCAAACCGCGGAGTCATGCGCCCTGCAAGCCGTTTGCTCCCTCCGGTCATGGGCTTTCATTTGTTTCACGCTGTCGTTCCACAACGTCCTCATTTGCGCATCCCCCTGCGCGATGATGCAGGAAAACTTCGTTGAGCGGAGGTTTCAAAACAGGCTGCGTAGAAACAAACGACTGCGCCATTCATTGCAAAGCATATATCGTAAGATCATCTACCAAAGTAATTTCTCGCAATGCAAGTGATTTACGACTAATTACGGGAGTAATTTGTCGCAATGCAAATGCTTTCCGACTACTTACCAGAGTAATTCTTTGCAATGCAAGTGATTTACGACTACTTACCAGAGTAATTTATTGCAAAGCAAATGCTTTGCGACTATTTACTGGAGTAATTTATTACAATGCAAATGCTTTGCGAATAATTACCGGAGTAATTTGTTGCAATGCAAATGATTTACGACTAATTACCGAAGTAATTTATCGTAATGCAAATGCTTTGCGACTATTTACCGGATTAATTTGTCGCAAGGTAAATGATTTGCGAATACTTACCGGAGCAATTTGTCGCAAGGCGAATGATTTGCGATGATTTACCGGAGTAATACATCGCAATGCAAATGCTTTGCGAATACTTACCGGAGTAATTTATCGCAATTCAAATGCTTTGCGAATACTTACTGAAGTAATTTATTGCAAGGCAGATGATTTGCGAATACTTACCGGAGTAATTTATTGCAATGCAGATGCTTTGCGACTACTTACTGGAGTAATTTATTGCAAGGCAAATGATTTGCGAATACTTACCGAAGTAATTTATTGTAAGACAAGTGATTTGCGATGATTTACCGGAGTAATTTGTCGCAAGGCAAGTGATTTACGATGATTTACTCCCGCTGAAATGGGGAAACAAGGTGGATTTTAAGGGAAGAGCGCCGCGAATCGTTTCTCTACATCATGCGCCAACGATTCGACGGAGACGTGTAGTTCCCCGGCAATGCGCTCGTAAACTTCGACGATCGGAGTAGGACTATCGTCCGTTTCGACGAACAATCGGCGCCGGTCCCAAGTCGTCCGCAAGGCGTCGGGGCGGTGCAGGAGGCCGAAGGAGAGGCTGAGGCCAGCGTCAAGGAGTTGCGTGGCCAAGGGCGACTTGCCCCGAAAGCCGTGGACGATCCACGGGCTATCCGGGCGAAGGCGTTTTCTGACCTCGAGCAGTTCTCCCCAAGCACGTACGCAATGGATGATCAGCGGTTTACGCAGCTCATCGGCCAGCCTGACCTGCGCCTCGAAGAGCTCGATTTGCAGCGACATCGGCGCCTCAGCCAACCGATCGAGGCCGGCCTCGCCGATCATCACGACCTGCGGATGGGCGGCCCGGAGGCGCAACAGCGGAAGGCGATCCGCCGCGGCATGCCAAGGATGAATGCCCACCGCATAGCGTCCCCCGGGCCGTGGCTCGAAGGGCTCACTGGCGTCGATGCTGACCACGGCGGGCGTGGTGAGGTCAGCGGGCGGACGATGGGTGTGAACGTCGTAAAGTCGCATGGGGAGCGGGATCAGGGTACGGGGTCATAGCCGCTTCCGCCCCAAGGATGGCAGCGCAGAATGCGGCGAATGGCAAGCCACGATCCGCGTAAGGGGCCGTGACGGCGGAGCGCCTGGATGGCGTATTCGGAGCAGGTGGGGGTGTAGCGGCAGCTGGGCGGCGTCAGCGGGGAGATGCAGCTGCGGTAGAAGTAGATGGGCAGGAGGAGGAGGCCGGTGAGGAGACGGCGGATCATGTCGTTTTTTGTAGGATCTGGCTGACGGCTTTGTGCATCGCTTTTTCGATGGCCGCATGCGTGGGCAGGTCATTGCCGACGTACATGAAGCCGATGTGCAGGCATCGGCCATGAAGGGCGCAGCGTTCGGTCAAGGGCGTCTTGCGGGTGCGATAGGCCTCGCGGATGAGTCGCTTAATGCGGTTCCGATCGACGGCATGGCGCACGCGTCGTTTGGGAGCGCTGGCCAGGATGGCTACTCCGGGCGCACGGTCCGTGGCTGGCTCCGAGCAGTAGACGACCCTAAGGGGATATGCAATGAACGACTGCCCGCTAGCGAACAGTCGTTCAAGATCTCTTTTCAGATAAAGTCGCTCCCTTTTGGGGAGTTGATTTTTCGTCTCGCCCGTTGTCATTCGTCGTTTTGCGGGCCGTCGTTTTCCAGTTGCTTCCTTAAGTATTGCTCCAGTGCGGCGGTCATGGAGGGCGCTTCGGGCGTAGGGGCTTCGATGTCAAGACGGAGCCCTGCCTCAAGGGCCGCTTTGGCGGTGGTGGCGCCGAAGCATCCAATACGGATGTCGTCCTGCTTAAATTGTGGGAAATTCTTCATCAACGATGAGATGCCGGATGGGCTAAAGAAGACAAGCATATCGTAGTCGAACGATTCGTCTTTCGAGAACTCGCTGCAGACGGTGCGATACATGATGGCTGTCTTGCAAGGGATCTTCTTTTCTGTAAGTGCCTCAGAGATGTCGTCTTTATGGATATCGGAGGCGGGGAGTAAGTACTTTTCTTTCGGATGCTTCACGATGAGGTTAATCAGATCGTCCGTTTTGCCAGTGGCTCCGAAGAAGATCTTGCGCTTTCGGTAGACGGTGTATTTCTGCAGATAGACGGCAATGGCTTCTGTCATGCAGAAGTATTTCATCGCTTCGGGAACAACGATGCGTAATTCTTTGCACAGGTGAAAAAAATGGTCAACAGCCGTACGGGCCGTAAAGATGACTGCACTGTAATCTGGTATAACGATGCGTTGCTTTCTGAACTCTTTAGCCGTCAAGGCCTCAACCTTGATGAAGGGGCGAAAGTCAATATCCACGCCATATCGTTCCGCGATGTCGAAATACGGTGATTTCCCGGTCTCCGGTTTCGGTTGCGATACCAGCAGTTTTTTTATACTCAATGCCATAAAGAACTTATATCCGTTAATTGAAGTGTGTATCTCAACCCCTCGTAAGCCAAGAATAAGGGGATGATTTCTTGGGCGCAAAGGTAAGAACATAAAAACAATATGCCCGTGCGCCTGTTGTAAAATATGCGGATAGTGATATATATCAACAAGATACGATAGAGCGCATAAAGCGCAAGGAAAGCGGCAGCGACATAATGAGGATAACGACTATCGAAGAAGAGCCAGAGAATAGGCACGTAGAGCGTGCATCCCCAAATGCCCGTTAGAGCTTGATAACGATTATCCCACATGGCGTACCGTTCGCCAGCGTCGAAAGCATGGCCGTAAAGGAAGTAGATGATGCGCTTGAGGAGGTAGTAAAGCCAGACGGCTGCGAAGATGAGTCCGAGAGGCAGCAACACCGAGCGGAGATCGTCGGTGGGCATGGGGTAGTAGTGACCGGCCAAGAGATAGAAGAAGAGTGCGCAGAGGGAGAGCATCTGCAACTTCATGAATCCACGAAAGAAGAGGTCGCTCTTGACGGGACGATCGAAAAGGTTGTCGCGCACCTTGACGGAAAGGAGATCCTTGGCCATCTTCCGAAGCAGGAAGGCATGGGAATGGAAGACGGCAGCAAAAAGCGATATTTCAATGAGCAGGATGACGGGGATGACGTCATTCAAATAGGATCCGTCGGCCAGACGGAGGCCGATGTATCCCTCAAAAAGCCCGTTGTCCATTGTGCATTCTTTTCTGTTGGAGATTCATATATACGATGTACGCTTTGTATTGGGGGCGCGAATGTAGAGAGAGTTTGGAAAGTGGCACGTCTATATGGCTCTGCCAGACGTCTGTGCGGCGATAGAAGGTCATTCGCGCCCATCACACGCAGATGGATTTTCGGCAAGATCCGCTTAACGGGGAATAAATGCGCATGAATTTGGGTGTTTAGCAGGCGTGTTTATCTTTGCGGCCCGGAAACGAAAGGAAATATGATCCGTTTAGTGAATACAATGACGATGTGTGGGTGGTGGTGGCGCCCGATGATGTTCCAATACTGTCGTGAGATTGGGAGCACGCCCGCATGTCCATAAGTCACAAACGATCCGATTGACAATAGAGACAATGAATGGAGGCTCTGTCGCACACGACTTGCGGCAGGGCCTCTGCTGTTTTCGGGGAGTAATCCGTGCCTTGGATGTAATCCCCCCAAAAGAACGATGACATAAACCCCAAAAGAATGGAAGGACAAGACAACAATTACCGGGTCAGCCCGGAAGGATACTACGGAACGTTTGGCGGCGCGTACGTGCCAGAGATCCTGCACCGATGCGTGGAGGAGCTGCGCGAGAGTTACCTGCGCGTGATCGAGAGTGAAGCGTTCATGCAGGAGTTCAGCACACTGCTGCGTGACTATGCGGGTCGGCCGTCGCCACTTTACCACGCGGCACGCATGTCGGAACGCTACGGATGCCGCCTCTACCTCAAACGGGAAGACCTGAACCACACGGGCTCGCACAAGATCAACAATGCACTGGGACAGGTGCTGCTGGCACGACATATGGGT
Source organism: Tannerella serpentiformis (assembly GCF_003033925.1). NCBI lineage: Bacteria > Pseudomonadati > Bacteroidota > Bacteroidia > Bacteroidales > Tannerellaceae > Tannerella > Tannerella serpentiformis. The sequence goes on along the minus strand of NZ_CP028365.1, from coordinate 1,739,049 downwards.
CGGCGGAGGGTGATCGCTGAGACGGGCGCGGGACAGCACGGCGTGGCCGTGGCCACCGTCTGCGCACTGATGGGCATGGAATGTATGATCTACATGGGGCGGACGGACACAGAGCGTCAGCGGGCGAACGTGGAGAAGATCCGTATGCTGGGCGGGGAGGTGACGCCGGTGGAGTCGGGTAACATGACGCTCAAGGACGCCACGAACGAGGCGATCCGCGACTGGTGCCGTCACCCGTCGGACACGTACTACGTGATCGGCTCGACGGTCGGACCGCACCCCTACCCGGACTTGGTGGCACGACTGCAATCGGTGATCGGACGTGAGATCAGCTGGCAACTACAGGAGCACGAGGGTCGTGACAGGCCAGACTGCCTGATGGCGTGCGTCGGCGGAGGGAGCAACGCGGCGGGGACGATCTATCCGTTCGTGGACGATGAGCGGGTGCGGATCGTATTGGCCGAGGCGGCGGGCTGCGGCGTGGAGAGTGGACGGAGTGCGGCGACGCTTCACCTGGGTCTGCCGGGCATCATCCACGGAGCACGGACGCTGGTCATGCAGGACAATGACGGACAGATCGAGGAGCCCTATTCGATCTCCGCGGGGCTGGACTATCCGGGCATCGGACCGATGCACGCTAACCTCTTTGCTCGCGGACGGGCGGAGGTGGTGGCCGTGACGGATCGGGAGGCGGTGGAGGCGGCTTACGAGCTGACTCGGCTGGAGGGGATCATCCCGGCGCTGGAGTCTGCTCACGCGCTGGGGGCGCTCGGTCGACTGCGTTTCGGACCGGATGAGCTGGTGGTGCTGACTGTCTCTGGACGGGGGGATAAGGATATGGAGACGTATCTCTCTGCGAAGCCTTAACGGCCTTCCTTGATGACCTTCTTTTCTTGCCTTGATGCAAGAAAAGAAGCAAAAGAAAATCAAGGCGTCAGGGACGCCGGCCATCCTTGCCGGGTACCTTGGTGGGGAGAGGCTGACTTTGGCTGTCTTTGCTGGGTGCTTCTAATTTTTGACTCATTATTAATTGATCTACATCGTATGGAAACTTATAACTACACTACTCATAGCAAACGGATCCCGGGCGATATGCATACGCCGGTGAGCCTTTACCTCAAGTTACGCGACCTCTATCCGCAATCGGTGCTGATGGAGAGCTCGGATTATCACGCGGGCGAGAACTCGCGTTCGTTTATTGCGCTCTGTCCGCTGGCGAGCATCGCTATCAACCGCGGCACGGCTACCGTAACACTGCCCGACGGCGCCCGCGAGGAGCACACGCTGCCCGACCGCCCCGAGGCCGTGACCGATGCCTTGCGCGACTTCATGAACCGCTTCCATGTCTCGGGCGACGACCGCCGGGTGTGCGGCCTCTATGGCTACACCACCTTCAACGCCGTCCGTTACTTCGAGCGCATCCCCGTCCGCGAGAGCCGCGAGGAGCGCAACGACGCCCCGGACATCTACTACATCCTCTACCGCTACGTCATCGTCATCAACCCCTTCCGCAGCGAGCTGCGACTCGTGGAGCTTAGGGCCGACGGAGAGGAGAGCGGGCTGCCGGCGCTGGAGGCGGCCATCGACAACCGCAACTATGCCACCTACGCTTTCGCCCGACGCGGCCCGGCGGTGAGCACCCTCACCGACGAGGAGCTGCGCGCCAATGTGCGCCGCGGCATTGCCCACTGCATGCGGGGCGACGTCTTCCAGATCGTCCTCTCGCGCCGCTTCATCCAGCCTTTTGACGGCGACGACTTCCCCGTCTATCGTGCCCTGCGCCGCATCAACCCCTCGCCCTACCTCTTCTATTTCGACTTCGGCGGCTACCGCATCTTCGGCTCATCGCCCGAGACGCACTGCAAGATCGAGGGCCAACGCGCCTTCATCGATCCCATCGCCGGCACCACCCGACGCACGGGTGACGCCCCGACCGACCGCCACCTGACGGAGGCGCTCCTGAACGACCCGAAGGAGAACGCGGAGCATGTCATGCTGGTCGATTTGGCCCGTAACGACCTCTCTCGCAACTGTCACGACGTGCGCGTAGTCTTCTACAAAGAGCCGCAGTATTACAGCCACGTCATCCACCTGGCCAGTCGCGTGGAGGGCACCCTCAACGCCGGGGTAGACCCGCTCCGGGCCTTCGCCGACACCTTCCCCGCGGGCACACTCAGCGGGGCGCCCAAGGTGCGCGCCATGCAGCTCATCAGCCAGATCGAGCCGCACAACCGCGGCGCCTATGGAGGCACGATCGGCTTCATCGGCCTGGATGGCGACATGACGCAGGCCATCACCATCCGCACCTTTGTCAGCCGCAACAACGAGCTTTGGTATCAGGCCGGATGCGGCGTCGTGTCCGACAGTAGCGACGAGGGCGAACTGCAAGAGGTGAACAACAAGTTGGCCGCCCTCCGGCGCGCCATCGAGGAGGCGGAGGAGCAATCCGCCACACTCGGATAGCTCTTTCCACACGGAAATTCATCCACCCGAGGGTTGGTGAAGGTGTTTCTTCGAAGAAATTCGGCCAACGACCTTCGGTTGAAGGAATTTCTTTGAGTAATTTTTACCGTTGACTGGTCGTCGGTGAAAATTACTCAAGGAAATTCGGCCAACGGCCCTCGGTTGAAGGAATTTCCTCGAGGAATTTTTGCCGTTGACTAGTCGTCGGTGAAAAATACTCAAGGAAATTCGACCAACGGCCCTCGGTTGAAAGAATTTCCTCGAGAATTTTTGCCATTGACTGGTCGTCGGTGAAAAATCCTCAAGGAAACACCCTCACCAGCCCTCCATTGGGGCCATTGTCGTACGACAATTCGTTCAACCGAGGGTGATTGGGGCCGTTGTCGCGAAACATCGTGTCCACGGGCCCCCATATTTAGTTTTTCGTTTTTAGTTTTCCCCATCCCCCTTTTATGAAGATCCTCCTTTTAGACAACTACGACTCCTTCACCTACAACCTGGTGCACGCCTTGCACGACGCTGGGGCGCAGGACGTCACCGTGGTCCGCAACGACCGCATCGACCTCGACGCCGCCGCGGCGTTCGACAAGATCATCCTCTCGCCCGGCCCCGGCATCCCCGAAGAGGCCGGCCTACTCCTGCCGCTCATCCGGCGTTATGCCCCGTCGAAGCCCATCCTGGGCGTCTGCCTCGGCCATCAAGCCATCGGCCAAGTGTTCGGGGCACGCCTCGAGAACCTCTCCGACGTCTTTCACGGCGTCCAGACGCCCATCCGACTCACCGCCACCGACGAGCCCCTCTTTGCCGGCCTCACGGGCGAGTTCACCGCCGGGCGCTACCACTCGTGGGTCGTCAGCCGCGAAGGCTTCCCCGACGACACGCTCCAGGTGACAGCCGAAAGCCCCGACGGCTACATCATGGCCCTACGCCATCGCACCTACCCCGTGCACGGCATACAGTTCCACCCCGAGTCCATCCTGACGCCCGTCGGAGAAAAGATCATCCGCAACTTTTTAGCCCAATGATCCACACGGCCCGTCAGGAGGGCGTATGCAATACGCCCCTACCGCGATACACGTACCCGGCCAAACTTGGCCGGCGTCCCTGACGCCTTGATTTTCTTTTGCTTCTTTTCCCCACATCAAGGCAAGAAAAGAAGGTCCCAATCCCCCAACTACTCACCCTTATGAAAGATATCCTCAACAAGCTCACCGAGCACCGCTGCCTCAGCCGCGACGAGGCGCGCGCCATCCTGCAAGACATCGCGCAGGGGCGCTACAACGACGCCCAGACAGCGTCCCTCATCACCGTTTTCCTCATGCGCGCCATCTCCGTGGACGAGCTTTGCGGCTTCCGCGACGCCCTCTTGGAGATGCGCCACCCCGTCGACCTCTCGGACTACGCGCCCATCGACATCGTGGGCACCGGCGGCGACGGTCGCAACACGTTCAACATCTCCACCGCCGCCTCGTTCGTCGTAGCTGCCGCCGGACTGCCCGTGGCCAAGCATGGCAACTATGGCGCCACGTCGGTCAGCGGTGCCAGCAACGTCATCGAGCGTATGGGAGTGCGCTTCACGGCCGACGAGGGGGCACTGCGCCGCAGCATGGACGGTTGCCGTCTGGCCTACCTCCACGCCCCGCTCTTCAACCCCGCCATGAAGGCCGTCGCCCCCGTGCGCAAAGCCCTCGGCGTACGCACCTTCTTCAACATCCTCGGCCCCCTGGTCAATCCCGCCCTACCGGCCGCACAGCTGTTAGGCGTCTACAACTTGGCTCTGCAACGGCTCTACACCTACACCTATCAGGCTGCCGGCACGACACGCTTTGCCGTGGTGCATAGCTTGGATGGCTACGACGAGATCTCGCTCACGTCCGACTTCAAGGTGTCGGGCGCCGACGGCGAACAGATCTATCGCCCCGAGACGTTAGGCCTCGCGCGACTACGTCCGGAGGCGCTCTATGGCGGCGCGACACCCGACGAAGCCGCCGACATCTTCCGTCGCGTGCTCGAGAACCGTTCGACAGCCGCGCAGAAGCAAGCCGTCGTCGCCAATGCCGCCTTCGCCATCCGCCTCATGCGTCCCGACGCCACCCTCCCCGACTGCATCGCCGAAGCCACGGAGACCATCGACAGTGGCCGCGCCCTCCAAACCCTCAAGCGATTCATCGAACTCAATCAATAAACAAGAAACAGATCTCTTTTCAGCCGGTAGGGTAGGGGCGTATCGCATACGCCCAACAAACGCACCCGAAGGGGGCGAATGCCGGATACATGTATTCGGCCCCTTCGGGCCCGTCAGGAGGGCGTATGCGATACGCCCCTACCCTACCGGCTGGAGACACATCATATACACATCCCCTCTAACCATTGACCATTCAAATGCAAGACATCCTCTCCCAAATCATAGCCAACAAGCGCTTCGAGATCGACATCCGCAAGCGCATCATCCCCCAAGAACAGTTCGAAGAAGCCCTCCTCGACGGCATGCCACGGCCGACGCACTCCATGCGGCGCGCCCTGGCCGAATCGCCCACGGGCATCATTGCCGAGTTCAAACGCCGATCGCCGTCGAAAGGCTGGATCGCCCGCGAGGCCGACCCGGCGCACGTCGTGCCCGACTATGCCCGCGCTGGCGCCGCCGCCCTCTCCGTGCTCACGGACGAGAAGTTCTTCGGCGGCACCGTCCGCGACCTCCGCGCCGTCCGTCCGCTAACGGATCTGCCCATCCTCCGCAAAGACTTCATCATCGACGCCTATCAGCTCTATGAGGCGCGTATCATCGGCGCCGACGCCGTGCTGCTCATTGCCGCCGTGCTCTCGCCCGACCAATGTCGCGAGCTGGCCGACGTGGCGCATCGGCTCGGGCTGGAGGTGCTCCTGGAGCTGCATACGGCCGACGAGCTGCGGCACATCTGCCCCGAGGTGGATATGATCGGCATCAACAACCGCCACCTCGGCAGCTTCTCCACCGACCCCGAACACTCGCTGCGCATGGCCGGACTGCTGCCCGCGGGCGACGACGTCGTGCGCATCTCGGAGAGCGGCCTTTCGGATCCGGCCACCATCCACCGGTTGCGCCGAGCGGGCTATCGTGGCTTCCTCATCGGCGAGACGTTCATGCGCGCCAGCCGCCCGGGCGAAGCGCTCGCCTCCTTCCTCCGCGACGTGGAGGCGCAAGGCACGGAGGCCACAGCATGATCGGCGGCCGACTGATCAAGGTCTGCGGACTGCGCGCGGCGGACAATGTGCGCGCAGTGGCGGCGCTGCCCGGCGTCGATCTGGTGGGCTTCATCTTCCACCCTGCATCGCCGCGCTGCGTGACAGATGTGCCAGACGTGCCGCTGCCCGATGGCGTGCGTCGCGTGGGCGTCTTTGTCGACGTCCCCGCGGAGCAGATCGTGGCCACGGCCCGTCGCTATGGCCTGCATCTCGTGCAGCTGCACGGCCACGAGTCGCCCGACATGTGTCGCCGTCTGGCCGACGTGGGGCTGGGCGTCATCAAGGCTTTCCCCGCTACACCCGAGGCGGTGCGTAACGACACGGCGCGCTATGCCACGTCCGGCTGTCGCCTCTTCCTCTTCGACACCCCCACGACCTCGCATGGCGGCTCGGGACGCACGTTCGACTGGCACGTGTTGCAGGACTACGTGGGCCAGACGCCCTTCCTGCTCGGTGGCGGACTAGGGCCCGATGCCCGCGACGCCCTCAGCCGCTTCACCCATCCCCGCTTGGCCGGCTATGACCTCAACAGTCGCTTCGAATGCTGCCCCGCCGAGAAAGACGTCGAGGCGCTACGCACGTTCCTGCAACGCTTAGACGGCGTACCCGGCCAAACTTCCCCGGCCTCGGTGAGGCCTTGATCTTCTTTTGCCTCCTTTTCTTCCATCAAGGGAAGGCCCCTACCGGGGCAAGGAAGTCTTTCCTGGTACTTTTTCAAGGCTGATCATATACCCGGCTAAACTTCCCCGGCCTCGGTGAGGCCTTGACTTTCTTTTGCCTCCTTTTCTTGTGTCAAGACAAGAAAAGGAGGTAGGGGTTCGGGGGCAACGCCCCCGCAATATGCCCGGCCATGACGCCGCCCCTCCATTATTTCACTCATCATCCATCCCCATCACACCACAAACCCCAATATGAATCGTATAGAAACCCTCTTCCAGAGCGGCCGTCGCGACCTGCTCTCCATTTACTTCTGCGCCGGCACACCGCGCCCCGACGCTACGGCCGACACCATTCGCGCCCTGGAGCGCCACGACGTCGACCTGATCGAAATCGGCATCCCCTTTAGTGACCCCATGGCCGACGGCCCCGTCATCCAGCGCGCCGCCACCGACGCCCTTCGCCACGGCATGACGCTCCGCCGACTCTTCGACGACCTGGCCGACATCCGCCGCGACGTCCGCCTACCGCTCATCCTCATGGGTTACCTCAACCCCATCCTTCGCTTCGGCTTCGAGGCCTTCTGTGCCCGCTGCGCCGAGGTGGGCATCGACGGCGTCATCATCCCCGACCTCCCCTTCGCCGACTATATGACGGACTACCGCCCCCTGGCCCAACGCTACGGACTGGATATGATCATGCTCATCACGCCAGAGACGTCCGAGGAACGGATCCGCGCCATCGACGCCGCCACCGACGGCTTCCTTTATATGGTCTCGTCGGCCTCCACCACCGGCGCCCGCGACGCGTTCGACGCACCCACGCTCGACTACTTCCGCCGCATCGCCGCCCTACCCCTCCGCAATCCGCGTATGATCGGCTTCGGCGTCTCCAACCGTGCCACCTTTAGCGATGCTTGTCGCCACGCCTCGGGCGCCATCATCGGCAGCCGCTTTGTCAGTCTGCTTGAGGAGGAAGGCGGCGACGCCACACGCGCTATTGTCCGTCTCAAGGAGGCGATCGGGGCGTCTACGGACGCCAGCGAAGTTTGACCGGGGGGCTGCGGCCTCTGCCGAGGCAGGGAAGTGAGGCCGGGGGCGTGAAGGGGGCAATTCTCTCCCCTCCCCTACCTTTGGCCGCACATCATCCATCATGCACACACATGAAAGCATTCTACACCCTCCTCACCCTTGCCGCACTGCTTGCCGGGCAGACCCTTCAGGCGCAGCGCGATGACTGGCAACGTATGGTCGACCAGAAGCATTTTGCTGAGGTGTTGGCCTTGGCAAAGTCGCATCCGGACACGACGGACTTTGCCGCCCTTTATGCCGCAGGACAGGCCGCAGAGGGCCTGCTCAAGTACCGCGACGCCTACCATTATTATAGGCGTTGCCCGGCCACCGACTCCGCACGCACGGAGCTGCTTGTGGCGCTCGCACGCACCGCCGGCGCCATCGGGCAGACGGACGAGGCAGAGCGCTACCTGTTGCAACTGCGTGCGCGTGACACGGCGGACTTCTACGCCAACCATCAGCTGGCCCGATTCTATGACCGGCAGGGCGACACCGAGCGTGCGATGGCGTATTACGAGAAGCTGCTGGCCAGCGACCCGCAGAACCCGGTGCTGATGCGCAACGTGGCCGACTGTGCCCGACAGTTGGGGCAGAATGGCGTGGCGATGGTGACCTACATGGAGGCGTTCCAAGTCGAGCCGGAAAATGCGCTGGCCGCAGCGGCGCTGGCCAACTATATGCTGTCGATGCAGCTGGCGGACATCGCCCTCGAGGTCTGCGACAAGGCCCTCACCTATCACCCACGCCATCGCGCGCTCCGACGTAACCGGGGCATGGCGCTCTTCAGCATGGGCGCGTATCTGGCGGCAGATTCGGTTTACGCGGCCCTCCTCTCCGAGGGCGATTCGTCGCAACTGACGCTCAAATACGGCGGTTGCGCGCGCTATTACACGGGCCACTTCATGGATGCCATCCCGCTCTTAGAGTCGGCTTACGATGGGGACACGACCGCCGTCGACGTCTGCCTGCTGCTCGGATCCGCCCTGGGTCGCACCTACGATCGCCGCCGCGCCTTCGCCCTCTTCGACCGTGCCGAGGCGCTCATGCAGCCCGCCCCTGCACTGACCGACATGCTCACTCGCTTCCGCGCCGAGACGTTCGAGCGCGACGGCCAAAAGGAACGCTCCGATGCGCTCTATTATCAACTCTGGACGGAGCGCAACCGCTTCGATCTGCTGGGCCGCATCTGGGAGCATTACAACGACACGGAGCGCGCCGAGAAAGACGAAGCCTATGCCCGTCGGAGCCGCTTCATCACCGTGCTTTTTGCTACCGAATACCTGGCCCGCCCCAAACGCGACGCCAAGCTGATGAGTTTCCTGAACACGCAACTGAACAAGTTCGTCTCCGATATGTTTTTCCGCCAGACGAAGCAACTGCCTACCCTCGCGCCCGACGGTAAGGTCGGCGTCTGCACCGAGCAACAATTGCAAGCCCTCATGTCGCGTCTGCAAGGCGTACGATGAGCTTTTTTGTTGAACGAAAAGCGCAAGGCCGTGACGTCGGCGCAGGTTGCGCAACTCCCAAAGCATTTGCCGCGACGTCTGCGCAGATTGCGCCGCTCTCAAAGCATTGGCCGTGGCATCAGCGATAACTCTAAAGCAATTTCTACCTCTCACGTATAACTACCCATCACAATGACTCCCGAAGTATTTGACTTCCTGCGCGAGCTACGCGCCAACAATAACCGCGAATGGTTTCAGGACAACAAGAAGCGTTATGACGCCCTGCGCGCCGACTTCATCAACGACGTCGGCCAGCTGATCAACCACATCGCCACCTTCGACCCCGAGATCGTCGGACTCGATGCCCGCAGCTGCGTCTATCGCATCTATCGCGACCTCCGCTTCTCACCCGACAAGACGCCCTACAAGACCTATTTCAGCGCCTACATGACCGGCTTCGGCGGCCGATCGAGCGCGTATGGCGGCTATTACATCCATCTCGAGCCCGACGCGCCCCAATTAGCTGGCGGCGTCTGGTGTCCCACCTCGCCCATGCTCAAGCAGCTCCGCCGCGACATCTGCGACAACATGGACGAGCTGACCGCCATCATCGACGCGCCCGCCTTCCGCCACACGTTCGGCACCTTCACCGGCGAACAGCTCACCCGCATGCCCCAAGGCTTCCCAGCCGACACGCCTCGCGGCGAACTATTGCGCTTCAAGAGTTACGTCGTGATGAGCGTCAAGCCCGAATCATACTTCACCGCCCCGGACTGGCTCGACCGCGCCACGGAAGACTTCCGCCTGCTGCAGCCCCTCAACCGTTTCTTGAACTACACCGTCGGCGAGTTCTTCGGTAAAGAGCCATGAGACGCCTTATCGTCCCCCTCTACCGTCGCCTGTTCTGCCGCAAGGGCTACGGCGTTCATTCGCCCTTCGTCTTCGACCTGATCACGAACGTGCTCGAAGAGTCACGCGGTTATTACGCCTACACTCGCCTGCACGCTGCGCACGCTCTTGCCGACCCACACGACCGACTGCCGTTACGCGACGCTCGGTGGCTCTTCCGCTTAGCCAACCGTTTCCACCCGCGGCATCTCGTCATCGTCGGCACCGGTGGCGGATTGACACCGCTCAGCCTGACCGCCTACGTCTCAAGCGGCCTGCACGCCATCGCTTTGGAGGAATGTCCGACTACTGCCGACACCGTCCGCACGCTCTTCCACAATCGCACCACGTCGCCCATTGAAGTGCGTTGCGGCACCTACGAGACGGAACTTCCCAATGCGCTCACCGAATACGGCCACCCAGACTGCATCGTCCTCGACGTCCCCCCAGATCGCCTCGCATCGCTCTTCCACCTCTGCACCGACTACCTATCGGACGAGACCCTGTTACTCATCCGCGGCATCCACGCCACGCCGCTCGCTCGTCGCACTTGGCAAGCCCTCTTCTGCGCCCACCCCTCGGCCACGGTCTGCGTTGACGCCTACACGTGGGGCATTGTCTTCTTTCGCCCCGGCCTACCGCGGCAAGTCTTCCGGCACATCGTCGTCTGACATTCGAGAGCCAGACTTGCGTAAAAAATGTCTCGCCTTATCTTTGCGGCGCATTAGCAAGGAGGGGAAGCGTCCCCTACGACAGCAACTAAACCAAGGAGAGATGGCAGAGTGGTCGATTGCGGCGGTCTTGAAAACCGTTGAACCGAGAGGTTCCGGGGGTTCGAATCCCTCTTTCTCCGCTGGAAGGCTTCAATAGGGCTTCAGAAAGCAAGTCAATTAAGCCTTCAAACTCATAGATAATCGTTGTAAAATCAAGGTTTTACAGCGATTTTTCTTTTGTATATACCTGATTGCCTGACGGCATAACCCCATGTTTTGGCAGTCACCTCTCGGTCATATTCTGCTACACTTCCTGCTACACAAAAACGGCAGCAGCAAAAAATGTAGCAGTGACGGGATTGTGAATACCATATTGACGGCATTAATTCTCTCTGTTTCATTGCACTAAGTTGAACTTTGCGGCCGAAAAGCTGTATAACAAAACGATGCAATATGAGAATGAACTTCAAGGTCTCCTTCTACCTACGCTCGAACTACGAGAACAAAGAGGGAAAGTCGCCCGTCATGCTTCGAGTCTTTCTGGGCGGAGAGATGGCGAACTTCGGTACGACGAAGATTTTCGTGAAGAAGTCCCTTTGGAGCAATGCCACAAGTCGGCTCAGAGGGAGAACAGCCGAAGCCTTGTCGGTGAACGCAGCGCTGGATGCCATCTCCACGACACTCCACGGGATCTATCGCAAGTACGAGAACGACGAGTCGCTGTCATTGGATTTAATCCGGACTGTTTATTTCGGTAAGAACAGGGAGTTCACCTCTTTCCTCCCAGTCTTCGATAAGTTCTTGGAAGACATCAAGCAGCGTGTCGGTAAGACCATCGGTGCGGACAGTTTGCAGAAGTACAGCGTGCTAAGGAGGCACTTTGCTGAGTTTCTCATGTACAAGTATTCTCGGAAAGACATTGGGCTGAATGAGTTTACCCCCGCTGTCGTTCAAGACTTCCATCTCTATATGAGTACGGTCACGGGATGCGCCTACAACACTTCGGTCAAGAAGGTGAAAACGCTCAAGACCATAACCATCTATGCTCAGAAGCGAGGCTTTTTGCTTCATGACCCCTTTGTCAATCACCATTTCCACATGGAGCCAGTAGATAGAGGCTTCCTGACGGACGAAGAGATCCTCCGAGTAGCCAACAAGGATTTGGGTATCCAGCGACTGGAGTTGGTGCGGGACATCTTCATCTTTTCATGCTTCACCGGACTGGCCTACATCGATGTGTCTAACCTCACGCCCGACCACATTGTGACGATGGACGACAAACAATGGATCATGACCAAGCGACAGAAAACAAGCGTGGAGACCAATGTGCTGCTTCTCGACATCCCGAGAGCAATTATTACGAAGTACAGCCACAAGACGTATCGGGACGGTAAGCTCTTTCCCGTCCTGACGAATCAGAAAACCAACTCCTATCTCAAGGAGATCGCGGACCTCTGCGGGATCAAGAAGAAGCTGACCTTCCATCTTGCCCGCCACACCTTTGCCACCATGTCGCTAAGCAAGGGCGTCCCCATCGAATCCGTTTCCAAGATGTTGGGGCATACGAACATCCGCACGACGCAGATCTACGCCCGCATCACGAACAAGAAGATCGAACACGACATGGAGCAACTGTCCGAGAAGCTCGGTAAGTTCAACTCCGCGATGGGGATCTGATACAATAGCTAAGTCACATCAAAAACAGAAACACGATATGAAAACAACAAACAAGAAGGAGTTCTCCTATTACCGACTGCGATTAGCGTCCTATTTGAAAGATTATCACCCCGAACGGCTGGCCGACGAGGCGTTTATCCGCGACCGATCGGACGCCGCGGTGCAGGCCTATGAAGACGCCTTTCGGCAAGGCTATCCTGTTCTCGAAGCCGGGTATATCGCTACGGAAGTCCTTTTCGCAGGACTGCATTTTTCGCCGTATTACATGCTCGAACAGATTATTGAGAACGAGTTCGCCAACGTGGTTCCGCCTGAACGTGCCGCGGATTTTGCGCTGCGGCTGTTGCAGAGTGACACTATCCGCGAGACCATCGCGAAGTACGAGCCGGGCGACGATTTCGACGGCAGTTCGGAGTACGACCAGCTCTACACCGAGCTGACCGGTGTCATCGTCGAACTACTTGAGGCGGACGGCGTGAAGGTGCTCCCGTAGCCTCCGCCCCTTCTGCATCCCGTTTTTCATTCGGCCGTGGCACTCCGCTGCGGCCGTTTTTATACCCCGACACCTAAAATATCCAATTCCGAGGATCTTTCCTCTACGGGTTTCCCTGCTTCCACTTTTTGTTTGCGGCTCGGAGCTGATGTCGGCTCCCCTTTCTTCGGGCGAAGGTCAGCAGACGATAAGGGTGACGTCAAGGCCGAACGCCCCAAAGCCTTCGCCACCGATAAAATCTTCCTGCTTCACAGTGTATTTTATCGGCGTAGAGCCTTGCCTTTTCCCTTCATCGTCTGCCCTTTGTTGCCCTCGAAACGAAACCGGCATACTCCGAGCTTTGAACGCAAAAAAAATGTCAGCACGATGAAAACGGAAAGATCTTATCATCCCCAAAACAGATTTGAAACGAAACGACGCCTCCTCGCATTACCGCAAAAAATCGTTTGGATCGTCATCTGTATTGCGGCGTTGAAAGCCATAGGCACTTCGGAAGAATTGACTGCTATCTTGCTGCTCCTTGCCGTCTTCTATCTCGTGCATACAACACTCCGAATGGTTCTTCGGGTACTATTCTACCTTATTCGATGGATCTGCATTGCTGCTGCATTGGCTTGGGTCGTTTGCCGACTGCTGTTTTGACACGTTCTCCCATAGCAATGACTGGGAGAGGCTCCATCGGAACCCTCCCCGTCACTTTTCATAGAGCAATGCAAGCTCTACGCGACGTCGTAAACGCAGTGCTTTCAGCTCTTTGCCGCGGTATCGGCAGAACGAGGTGTACTCACCTCGGATGTCTCTGTCGCCCGATTCCAACTTCTGAACGAGGCGACTCTTCGGCTGTTTGCCGTAGCCTAAGAGGCGGTATTCACCGACGTTGTATGACAACACGGCAAGCAGTAAGGAGTCACGCCCGAAGCGACGAAACGTGACGAGCCGTTTCTTCAGATCTGCGCGAAGCTGAGAGTCCGCCTGCCGTTTTGTCATCGCACACGAAAGCCGCTCACCGGGCAGCAGACGGTGACCGTAGCCGACATAAGGGTGGTTCTTCGGGCCGTGTAGCCCTTCGTTATGTTTGATGCACGCGACGACGCGCTCGAAGAGCGGAAGGCTGAACAGCCGATCGGCTCCACGCTGTGCCTGCGCGTTGGGCGCGGCGAGCGCTTGGACACAAACAAGGAGCGCGAGCAGGCCGCGTCCGATTTTCGTTTTCATGGGGGTGGTCAGATGTTTTCGGGGTGGATAAAAAAGCAAAAGCACCGATCCGTCGCGGACAGATGCTTTTCATGTCAGGGTTATGAACAAAATAGGCGATGAAAAAAGATTTCGATGGACTCTGGAGAGCGACTCACTGGCTCGCTTTTGATCCAGCGGACTCGGTGAGCGGCCCACCGGGATGCGAAAGCAAAGAATAGCCACTTTCAGCTTCCTTTTCCTTGCTGTTAAAGTCGAAGGCGAGCGTTTGACTCTCGCCGTGGTTGTCTTCGAACACGACTTCGAGCGACTGTCGCTCGGCAGAGAGTGAGTGGTAATAAAGAGTGAAATGTCCCGGCGCGATGGCGTAGCGATCGTTCGGCGTGAGTGACTTACCGCGTCGACCGATGCGCAGCGAGCCCTTGCCGTCGTACTGAAAATAGCGGAGGGTGTAGCGCGTGCCTTTCACGATGCGTTCGGGCGCGAGCGTGCAGCGGATCTCGACTTCTTCGCCCAGCGTGAGGATTTTCGGGGTGGGCATCGTGGTGACTTGGAACGGATAAACCGTTCGCACATCCAGACGGCGATCACAGCCAACCCAGCAAAACCCGGCCAGGAGCAGGACGATGATTGTCCATGCCGCATTACGGATGTTCGTTTTCATGATTCATTGGGGTTAGAGGTTGATGCGGAAACCTGCCGAGATAGCAGGTCGAAAGAGATGTACGTCCGAGCCGAAGAGGAACAGTCCGCGGCCGCCAACGACAAAGAGCAGGTGATCCGACAGGAACAGCTCTACAGTAAGATGCAGCCCGCCGCCTCCGACAAGGCGCGAACCGCCTTGTGCTCTTTATCGATGTCGACCTTCGATTGGAGGACGTTGGTGGCTTCCATAAGGATTTTCTCAAGGACGAGCGGCTGGATTAGTCCGGATAAAACCTCTTGTAAACCGGCATGCATACTCAGCGGGCAATAAATAATGTGAATGGGTGGTGGGAGCGGCGAGTAAAACCGTGGAAGTTTCTGCCAGAGGCCTAACAGCCGTTGGAGATACCGTGGAAGTTTCTGCCAGAGGCTCAACAGCCGGTTGAAGTGCCGTAGAAGTTTCTGCCAGAGACTTTACAGCCGTTAGAGATACCGTGGAAGTTTCTGCCAGAGGCCTATCTTCCGTTGGGGGTACCGTGGAAGTTTCTTCCAGAGACCAAACAGCGGTTGAGGATACCGTGGAAGTTTCTTCCAGAGGGCTAACGGCAGTTAGGGACAGCGCGGCTCATGCCTTGATACAGGTTGCCGGTAGAGCGCATCTGCGTGCGCAACGTGTCGGTACTTGTAGCGAAGGTTGTGGTGATGAATTCGCAGCAAAGGATGGCGGATAGGAGGAGTTTTTTCATGGGAATCAGATGATGAAATGAGGATTACTTGGCTTGGACGAGGAAGAGTCGGTGACCGCTTTTGACTGTCACCTTGATCGTACGGAGTTTCTTTTGGAGGAGCTGACTGGCGCCCTGCATCACGCCTCGGGCGGCCTCGGCGATGAGTTGGTCTTTGGCCGACGAGGCGAAGGTGAAGCTCGTTCCGATTGTTCCACCGACGCCTGCGCCTACTTCTTTGAGGGCCGAGACCTCCTCAGAGCCGGGGATGGATAAGCCTTCTTGCCCGTCGAGGTCGAAGGCGGAGAGCTTGACGGCGAGGATACGACCGGCGTGTTCTACACTCGTGACATGGAGCTTCATCCGGTTGCCGTCGATTGTAGATTGCGCAATAAGTACCGTGTTAGAGGGCAGCGTCATGCCCTCAATGCGGGCCGATTCTGCGAGACGGAGACGGGCGGGGAACGCCCCGCGGCGAAGTTTGCCAGACCCTCGATCTATGTTAGTTATCGACCATTAAAACCTTGGGAAACGCCGGGGCACGCTACTGTACACGATGCTTGTACGCTACCGTACAAGGCGCTTGTGCACTACTGTATAGGTACTATGGAACTTCCACAAACACCACGATGATTGTGGGACGTCCTTGTTCAGTCCTTGCTCCGCGGCCGACTGTTCATCGGCGGACGGTTTGAAGATGAACCAGATCGACAGGGTAAACAGCAGCCCCAGCCCCAAGAAGACAAGGGTGCGCTGTAGTTGTTCTTTGCGTTTGGTGCCCATGATAGGTTAGGTCTTTATGGGTTCAATAACGTGGCGATGCAGGCTGTCCCGCTTGATCGGGCTATCGACAATCGTTTGGTCGCTTCTTGTAATGGGTAGCTGACCCTCCTTTTGTGGGAGGAAGAGCTGGGCAATCATGGCTGCTGCGCAAGCGAAATAGACGATGCAAAGCCCGAAGACAATCCGCTTCTGCCACTTGGGACTTAGACGGTCGCATTGTCTGTGCAGCCATACGTGTGCCCGCAAGTAGCGGCGGGTGAGGGTGAATCTTGTGCTCATGGCCTAACGTTTATATGTCTGTATGTCTCGGTTTTCGCGAACAAGGAAGTGCTCCATCAGAAAGCCTTGCGGGTTGTTGTCTGATCGGACGGCGTTTTGCAGTGTGCATGTCGTGATCAGGTTGCGCTCCGTCACGTTGCTCGGACGGACGATGAACTGGCGGGCGTAGGTTGTCACCTCGTACGGGTAGCGATCGAAGTTGCAGCGGATCGAGTCCACCTCCACGCGCTGGTTGATGTTGCCCGAGATGATGCGATTGAAGTAGCCTTTCTCGGCGAGGTCGCGGTAGTAGTCGTATGCCGTTTTGTCGCACAAGAGGAAGGCGCGCTCCATGTTCTTCTCGATGGCGTCCTTGTCAGGTGCGACGGTGAAGAAGAGTTCGTGGAAACGGCGGACGTGCTCGCGCGCCTCCACGGGACGGTTCGCGGCCGCATCCTGACTGAGGGCGAGGATGAGCGACTTGCCGTTGTCCAAGACGTAGATCTTCTCCCGCTGACGGTTGGCAAAGGCGTACGACGAATAGACGACGATGCCTGTAATAACTATGCACAACACAACGAAGGCGGCGGCGTAGAGCCGGATCTGCTTGAATGAGGTCTCTATGTTGGTGAGTGATCTGAACTCCATAATACGTTATCATTTAATGAGTAAACCCTTGATCCGTCCGCCGGCATTGCCGAGTGCGGCACCCGTTCCGGCCATCGTCACCTTGCCGCCGGTGTATGCGCCTTGCACACCACGTTGCGCCGTCTGATTGACATTGCGACCATAGTTGCCGATGCCACCGGCCTCGATGATCCAGCCCGCAACTGTCGGCACGCAGAAGAAGCCCACAATGCCGATGAGGAAGAAGACGATGTAGTACCAGTCGCCGGAGTCGGGGACGTAGCCCGGATTTTGCAGTTCGGCGATGGCGGGGTGCGCCCCGCAGCGAAGTTTGCCGGGTACTTGGGACCTTAGAGAGTCTCACCAAGTCTATGTGTACATATATCTTGGGTTGTTCCTTCGTTAGATCCCTGCTCGTACGTCCTGGGCCCGCTTGTTGGCAGTTCGTCAGACGACGCCTGCGGGGACATCCTTGTTCAGCCCTTGCTCCGTGGCCGACGGTTTATCAGCGGACAGTTTGAAGATGAACCAGATTGATAGAATGTCCCCATGCGTCCTTTCGTAGAGGCGAATGATTATTCGCCCCTACAGGTATATCCGCAGAACGGAAGGAGTATGTGTCGAAGGGAGGCACCTCTCTTGGGTTTGACACACCCTCTAAGTGTTGTTCACCGTTTTGGAGGCGGTGGCGATCTCTTTGATCGTGTTCGCGATGTTGCCTGCCAAGTTGACAGGGTCGGTAACGATCCATTGGGCGTGCGCCGTTCGCGTAAGCAGCAGGCAGCACACGAGGCAGAGGATAAGTTTGTGTTTTATGGGGATTGGGGGATAAGGGAAATGAGGGAATAAAGTAGTTCGGTATTATACGGGTGATCGATTCACTTTTCTGTGATCGAATTTTGATGACGCATGAGCTTTTTGCTATCTCGAGTGATCAAAATTTGATCACGCGCCATCAAAGATTGATCACACGCGAAGAAAGTTTGATCGCGCGTCATCAAAGATTGATCATGCGTGAAGAAGGTTTGATGATGTGTCATCAAAGATTGATGACGTAGAAAACTATTCAGGAATATCCTCCTGTAAAAGAAGAAGTTACTCGGTCGTAGGCATTGGACGGGTAACAAGGTAGAAACGAGCGAAGCGCTTGGGATTGCTAGAATCTGCACAAACAAAGGGCGCTTGTCATTTGAGGGTGCAATGTTACTATGACTATTTGAATTACAGGCGTTTTTGACGCGACTCTCTCGATTCTGCTTTCGACTTGGGAGCGCGTCGTGAACGCAGAGCGGATGGAGGCTAAGGCTCATATCCCCCTCCCTCGCTTCTTCTTTTTCCCGGCTTGGTTTCTTAAGCGTCGCTGCCATGCGATCTCAGCGTAGTCTGTGCCGTGGGTCTGTAGGATTGTTACTTCGCCCACCTCTGAAAGGAGGCTTTCCGCAGTGTCTAAAGCGGAGCTTGCGACTTGTGCGGTAGGTGTACTGTCTTTCGTATGGATCATGGAGGATTGGATGATGGGCTTCTGCGCATTGCCGGTCTCAAACTGTTTCGGCAGGGTGCGGTAGCCGAACTCACGACCGATCTCGGAGGCCTTGAAACTGTGCTCGCCGTAGGTGAACTTCATCCCGTAGACTTTCCCCTGCTTGTTCTTCATGCGGTCGATCGTGACGCCACTTCGGTGGAGTTCGTAGAGGAACATGGAGTGACCCGACAGGCCTTTCCCTCGGTATTTGTCCAGTAGGGCGTAGCAGATGTTTCTAATCTGCTGCTTTGTCCGCTCTCTTGCGGAATAAGCTTGGGCTTTTCGATACGGTCACGCGGAGCGGACTTCGTTGGCAATGGCCAGTCCGTACTCGCGACTGAGTTTTTCGACAACTCTGGCTGCTCGATTGCCAACGAAGGTGGTATCGTAGACCTGTCCGCAGAGGCTGATTCGATTGGCGATGATGTGCATGTTGTCGATGTTTTCTGTGGTGCTTATTCTATGGTTTGGGCCGATGAGAACGGATGTGATTACGGCCCTCTCCACCGACCGACAGGGGCGGGGGAGCAAGCGCAGTTTGTGGGAACAAACTGACGTCTTGCATTACCGTCGTCACGCTTTGGTACAATTCAGGAGTTTCGCCTGTGATCACTGCATGCCATGCATTCAGGCGGTTGCTGATTGCTTGACGTGCATATTGTTCGTGGACTCTTTGACGAGTTAGCGTGCTCGGATTACAGCTTCCGCCACTCCTCGATCTCCTCGGCGTAGTCTTCCAAATGGGCGCGCACGATGTGCTCCACGAAGCTCGAGAGGTTGGCACCCCGATCGCCCAAACGACGGACAACGAAGTCGGCGCGCTCCTGTGTGTCTCTACTCAAATAGACCGCCCGACGATCTGTCAGCTTGACAGGAACAAGGAAGGTTTGCTTGTAAGCCTCCAGTGTCCCTCGCTTCATTTTGGCGCTGAAGCGTTTCGGCGTGGGTGCACTGTCGGCAGAGGTTCGCAGACATCTACCTGGCCCTTTGCCGAGAGAAGGAGGCGCAGAAGGGCAAGACGCTCAGTCCGTCTTCGGTAAGAGGCTACAGAGACAGCTATAAGAGCTTCGTCCGCTGATGGGCAGCGAGCAGACGCAGAGGCTGCGCCGTGCCTTGCGAGTTTGTCCGCCGAGGAAGAGGACGCTAGAGAAAAAGTGACGCTGGCAACTCTGGTTGCCGGTCCGCTGGCTCAAAAGTTTGCTGGCAACTCGATTGCCGAGGCCGCTGGATCGAAAGTGACGCTGGCAACTCTGGTTGCCGGTCCGCTGGATCGAAGGTGAGCTGGCAACTCTGGTTGCTCCAATCACATTATACAACCTCATAACCCAAAAACACCATGCAGATCATCCTTGTAGACGGTAAGGCTTGGGAGCGACATCGCTCCGCCTTTGCCGACTTTATCTACCGCCTCGAGCGGCTCATTGGCAACCCGCCCGAGACCGACGAATGGCTCGACAACGACGCCGTATGCCGCCGGCTGAGCATCAGCCCTCGCACCCTGCAGACCTTGAGAGATACGGGCAAAATCCCCTTCTCCATGGTCGGGCATAAGTGTTATTACAAAGCCGGCGACATCGCCGAATTACTGAATTCAAAAGCTGAATGAACGATGGCAGAGCATGCAATCATTACGGAAGAAAGCCCTCAAATGCAGCTGTTTGTCCAGCTCATGGAGGGCGTATTGAAGAAGCTGGAGCGCTATTGCGCCTCGGCCCGACCCACACTCGCTGGGGAAGTTTACCTCACCGGCGAGGAGGTCTGCGAGCGGCTCAAGCTCAGCACCCGCACGCTACAGGAGTATCGCAGCCGCGGCCTCTTGGCCTTCTACAAAATCGGCGGCAAGATCCTCTTGTAAACAGAGCGACCTGCAAGCGATGCTCGACCGACATTATAACCCCATTCAAAAGCCTTCGGTATGACGATAGAAGAACTACGGCGCGCCAGATTAGCCGCTAAACAGGAAGCGATGGGCGGCATGGGTGGCAATGCCGAAACCAAGCGCAAGGCGGAAGTGGAGGCAGAGGCCAAGGCGGAAGAATCGCTATTCTTTGATCCGCCCGCAGGCGGTAAGATGACAGCAGAACAACGGCAGGCCGTCTTGACCGCCAAACTGAAAAAACTGGGCGACTATGGCGTCAAACGTCACACAGTAGAAGAGTCGCCCTTCTTTGATCCGCCTGTAGAGATTGAGGCGACAAGAAGCACGCTTGATCCTCCTCCGGCGGAAGTTGTTGCGCCCGTTCTCTCCGCTCCACCCTCTCCACCTGCTGCGGCTCCTCGAAAGGCCAAGAGCCACAAGGAGGATTTGGCCGCATTTCGAGACACGTACCTCCAACCCGTACGCATCAGTCACCGCAAGGCGGTCTACGTCTCTGACGAGACTCAGCAAAGGCTAGACTTCGTTGTCCGCCGAATCGGCCTGCGAGGCGCCAGCATCTCGGGCTATGTCGAGCGTGTGCTTCGGGAGCATCTCGACGGGTACAAGGACAGCATCGAACAATGGCGGAAGCTCTGAACACATGCACGCTTAGCGTGCAATGCCCTCCCGAACACTTGCATGTATTGAGTGCAAGTGTTCAGGGTACGGGCACCTTCTATTCTGGGGCCTGGCAAGGTGTGTTTTTGTGACACAAAAACCGTTTTGTGCTACAAAACGCCTTGCCCCCGGAGCGGCCTCCGCGGCGGTTCAGCTCCAAAGTCGCCACCTAAAAACCTCAAATCGAAATGAAAGACAACAGTTCGCGCTGGGACAATTGGCACGTCCGACCGCCGGCTTCTGAAGACCAACAAAAAGCCATCGATCTCTTCCGAAAATCAGGCGCGAAAACGAAGTCCGACTTCGTGCGTGCACGCTTGCTGGGGAAGCCTTTTAAGGTGATCACGGTGGACAAAACGGCCGGTGTCATGCTCTGTAAGTTGGAGGTTTACGCCTCGAACGCTTTCAACGCCTATTTCGCAGGTGCACTGAATCTCTTCTTCGAAATAAGCCGGCCAAAAGAGAAAGAAGAACGGGGGATACAGTGGAGGAGCTGACAGAAAGTCCGAACGACATGTTCTGAACGGAGATTGATCTTAGTTTGCAGGTGCGTGGTGCTGACCTATGTAAATTGGCCTACCAACGTCGACAGAGAAAACTATCTATCAGGCGCTTACGCAGTAAACCGCGGTGAATAGGAAAAGACTGTACCGGGTGTTTAATTACAAACCAAATGGAATAGAATAAATCATAGGCTTAGCTTATATCGCCATATATCTTTGATTTCAGCCATTAAGACAAAAAGTCAAGAGTTCTACTCTTCTTTGTCCCTTACAATCTCCGTTGTCTTTTCATGTGTTTTTTACATTTCGAATGGTGATATGCTTATAAAAATCTTGCTTCATCAGCTTTTTGTAATATGTGGATTTTCACAGATGCTCCTAACGGAAGACTTGATGGTGTACACACTCTGATTGTAGACAACGGTGGGTCCAGAGATGGAGAGGGGGAGTAGGGGCTGTCAGCGCATCGGCATATAACAACATTTCTTTTCTGATACCATTCTGAGATTTGAATAATGCCAACATACGCTCTACTTGCCCCTTTGTAAACAAATTCAGGCATGCATCATCTGTATAGTCCATGTAATTCATGAACATAACTCCAGGTGAAACTTGGATGCAATGATCAGTTTTTGGGAATGAGGCGGTACCCAAAGTTTTTTCTTCTTGATCAGACGTATCTGAAACATAATCGGTACCGAAACTACCCTTTTTATCACCCCAAATATGGCGTAAGTCTAACCAGTGTCCTACTTCATGCGTTGTAGTCCTACCTTTATTATAAGGAGACATGGGGCTGTCATCCCTTCCGAAATATTTGTAATCAATTACCACACAATCAGTGTTGGGCCTCGTTTTAAATTCGAACGGGAATTGAGCATATCCTAGAGATCATCTTTTAGATTACACACCCAAATATTCAAGTAATATCTTGTATTCCAAGCATTAGATCCATCTGTACTGATGAATTTCACATTGTTGGCTTTTGGGGTGAAAACTGCCACCGAAGTTCGGGTTCATATTATACCATCTGTAGGATTTCCATTGGGGTCTACTTTAGCTAATCTGAATTCAATATTTGCGCTTCCAGCAACATTTGAAAATGCTGGTGGCGTATTCTCCTTGTCTGCGTTCTTTCTTTGAAAATCTTCATTCAGCACCTGTATTTGAGAATGAATCTGAGCATTGCTGATATCCTGTGGTGTGCTACTATATACCACATGCACAACGACAGGGATGATAATTTTGTTGACAGAGGAGTATTTCATTGAACTGCGCAGATTTTGTTGTACTGCGCTCTCCTAAGCGATTATTCTTCTGTATTTCACGGGATCAGTCTGACGAATATATTCCATATTCAGCTCGGAACCACATGTTCGTTGCGAATAGCCACTAACCCATAGTGCTAACGCAGATATGAAGATTATTGTTTTTTACAATCGTTTCTTTTTATGGTTGACAATTTAACAAAGTAAGCCGGGCCCGTTTTATTTCCGGCTTAATGTATTCACTGCAATCGAAAACCTCTCCGCTTATAACAATAGATATTCCATCTTTCCTGTACCTCTCCGGAATATGACAACCTCGCGGGATGAGGTAATGTTCAGGAATAATCTCCTTATCATCTAATACTATAGTGATATCATCTTCCGAAATTCTGATATGGGCCGTTTCATCCCTGAGCGTTACGATTGGAATCTTTTCTTCTTCACATTCGCATGAACAACATATTTTTCTCTCCTTTTCGCATCCTGCTCCCATCCACAATAACAGAAAGAGTGCGCTAATCCATAAAATGAACTTCGTCTTCATTTCTCATCATGTTTTTCGTTAATCACAAGCTCCGCTTCCGGATCAATTTATCTTGCTACGCCTCCGGGGTGCGGTTCCTAAGGGCGCCCTGACAAGTCTGGCGAAGTATTATCTATGGTTTTCATACGACTGGCCTGTTAAATATTCGACGTAAATATCGTGGATACAATCGTAATACGAAACTTGCTTTCTGTGATTCTTGGCATTTTATCCCTAAAAAACTCTCTTTCCTGCAAATCAAACTTTTTAATCAAAGAAAACCTCACTCTCCCTCGATTCCTGCTTCTCGTATCCTATGAAACTTGCAGAGAGGAAAAACTTTCTGATAAGTGATCATTTGTCAGGCGCTCGTCAAATCCGATATGAACGCAAGAGGAAATGCCTTTCGCCATCGATAGCATTTCGACAAGGATTTGCTATCTGATCATTGAGGGGTGGGCCTTCGTAACCGTTTCGGGGTTTCTGCAGGCTCCGAAACTTTTGCTGTTACGTTTGTTAGAGAATTTGACACCTTTACGGGCGAGAAATGAGATGTCTTATGACTACTTCAAAGAGATGAAAGCAGGAGAATCTCGCTCGTTTCTTATTCGTTCCCTTTGGGGGAGTAGAGCTATCAGTATCTACCCATTGACAAACACTCCGTGCACTAAAGAAGAGAAATATGGACTGCCAGCAGAAATTAATGCTTCTAAAACCACAAAACAAAACCCCTAAGGCATTATATGCCTTAGGGGTTTTGTTTTGTGGAGGAGATGGAAGGCTTGAAAAATACACACAAACACGCCTCTTTGCTTACTTTTTTTTCTTAAAAATCAAATTCATCAAAAACAATATAATAATAGCCCCAATAGCCCCTGTCAAGATAGAACCAACCCATCCCTCACCAAGAGAGATGTTAAATACACTTCCTAAAAGCCAGTACCCCAGACCACTCCCAAGAAGGCCAATAATGATATTCCCAACAAGTCCCAATCCACTACCTTTATATATAGTACCCCCTAGCCATCCTGCAATGGCTCCAATAATAAGTGTTGCAATAATACCCATGAAATTCAATGTTAAATTTGAAGGCAAAGATAAGAGAGATCGTCCACAAAAACAAATTATGCGATCTTATAGCCAAACGGAAAAGGAATATGAAATGAAACGGTAAAACGGAATCATCTTTGTATCCTCTATGTCAATCAAACTATCAGTACAAGAAATAGAGGAGCTTCGTAAACTTCAGCGCAATGTTAGTAGGCGTGCGGATTACGTTCGGGTTACTTGTATCTTGATGCTGGCCATGGGCTGCAGTCCTGACTTTGTCGCACAGAGCTTGGGCATAGACGTTGCGACAGTCTATCGTTATAAGAAACTCTATGATCAAGATGGTATCGACGGTCTTTTGGAAGATAGCTATAGGGGCTATTCTGGACGTCTTTATAGTGAACAAATTAGCTTGCTTTGTAAAGAGTTTAAAAGGCATATTTATACAGATGCAAAACGTGTGACTCTATGGGTAAAGAACACCTTCGAGATAGGATTATACACCGGGCGGGATGGTACATCTGTTGAATCGCATAGGCTTCACCTACAAGAAGACAACCGAGGTTCCTTGTGAAGCAAACGCTGAACTTCGTCCAAATGATAAAGACATGCTTCGATGCTAAGAAATAGGGCGATATTTATATTATGTTGATGATACGCATCCGACTCACGACGCACGTTCCACTTATACCTGGATACGGAAAGGCAAACCCTTAGAGCAGCCCACGGTGAGCGGCCGTGACCGTATCAACATCAACGGATTGCTTAATGCTCACGATGTGACGGACGTGATCGCCCATGAGTGTTCGAGCCTCAGTGTCGATTCTACCATAGCGCTTTACAAGGCGACTTTGGAGAAACATCCTAAAGGCCGAAAACATCTACATCATCACCGATAATGCTCGTTAACATAAGCTCGACCTAAGCGACAGACAGGAAAGAGGGATGTACAAACTCCTCAGCAGTATTGATGGAAGGCTTTTTGTCGAAGAAGGAGAAAGCTGCCAACGCCGATAATAGATTGATGATGAAGTTCGGGAAGCATCGATGGCGGGTCAAGCTCTATCTGGCAGATATTCTTTAGTTGATCATTAACGGTTTCAATCGGAGATCTTTTCCGAAGCATGATCTTATCATATTGAAGCATTAAGGCTTTCTTCTTCCTCTTCTTCAAACGTGTAATAAGGTGAACTCCGTCAATGAAGAGTTGCTCGAAGAGATCTTTCGAGATGTAGCCACTGTCTGCGAAAAGCTTGCCGAAGATTCGTTTGTGGAAGTTTATGATTTTCAAGGGCGTTCTGTCGTCTACGTTGTCCGGAGTGAGAAGAAAGCCGGGGAAGTTCTCTCTTGTCATAGATGATCAAGTGCAATTTGAATTCATAGAACCAGCCCAGTGTACTTTTTCTGGCAAATTTCTTGAAGGTCTTATGCGACTTTTCTCTTTTGATATGGCAGCTTCGAATGGGGGTAGAATCGATAAAAGAAATACCGGTGCATTGTCCAAATCTCTCATTTTAAGGAAGAAAACAAGAGGTATACCAACCTTTCGTTGCAGTTCTACGAAGCGGTTGTAAGACACACTATGTGGAAAATCCTTCTTCACTTGTGTTCGAACAAAGAGATAGAAATGCTTTAGATTTCGAAAAGAGGGGAAATGGAAGAGGATAAGAATCGTCATGACCTCGCTACTCTGGACATGGTGAATTTGCGATTCCTCCGTTTCTTTGGGATCCTTCTTCCAAGGAATGACTTTTGATTACGGCGTCATATTCTTTGAAGAATTCGCTGACGATATAGTAGATCTCTACAGTTTTATTAACGGGTATTACTGTGCAATTTACTCTTTATTTTCAGCGCATTAAGACACAAACTATCTCTTGATTTCAGCCTCTTTTCTCCTTTTTCTTACGTCGAACTCACGTTCGTTATTACCGCAATAAGAAGCTCGGAGAATGGGTCGAGGGCACGAAAATCATGCAGGTCATCTTGGTCGCCCTATTCTCCGAACTTGAATCTGATTGAGCGGTTGTGTAAGTTCCTTCGGAAGACATTCATCAGCATGAGGTTTTATCAAACAAAACATAGCCAATAAAATAAAACGCTTAAATTCTTCAACAATATCGCTTTTTGTCAGCTGGAGTTGGAGTTTCTTCTAACTCTTAACTTCCACGTGATTGATTTGCATTCCTTTTTTTTGATTGACTATATATAACCCCATCGTTGATTTGCTCTCTAAGACTGTATGCTTTATTTACAATAAAGCAAAAAATCATAAAAAAAAGAATTCAAGCAGCTATTTGATAGAGATGGTTATTTTTTGATTTTAATTGTTTTTCATCAGGCGGTCAGCATCTTTACAAATAAGAAATAAGGTGTATTATAATATTTCAAACCAAAGAGGATGAGAGAACCGCACTCGTTACCTTTGAAAGAGTAGAGCTATCAGTATCTTTTTATTTACAAATACTTGCAGCATCATCCTTTTGTTTTATTCCAAGGTAAATGTATTTGTTCTATCAGAACAAGTGTTTGTTGAAGTATTGCAAACGGAAGAAAGGGGAAAGGGAGGCGTTAGTAAAGCTCTATCTTTTATGCTTTTATGTTATCAATCTTTTAATCTCCTATAAGATAGAGTTAATTACAAATTCTTTTCGGGCAAAAAACGGCACAACATGAGATTGCAATAGAAGGCATGATTTCTTGACTACACATCAACCCTTCTTCTTTCACCGTATCACCTCCGTTGTAGTCATGTAGTAAGATCGAATCAGTGAAAGGAAAAAGGCATGTTAGGACAGCCGTACAGGGATCACTCTGACGCCGCTTGTTGCTTCCGGATCAACTTGTCCATGTCTTCTGAGATCTTTTTGTCCGTCACCTGCGCATAGATCTGAGTGCTGGATATGGAGGCGTGTCCCATCATCTTAGCGATGCTCTCTATAGGGATGCCGGCACTGAGCGACAAAGTCCCGAACGTGTGACGCGCCATGTGGAAAGAGAGTCGTTGCCTGATGCCACACGCCAGCCCCACAGTGCTCAGTTTGTTATTCATCGCACTACGGCTGCAATCGCGTGGAAAGACAAGGCCGTCACCTTTCTCTTTCACCGTTTGTTCTTCTCTACATCTGCTAAGGATCTCCTCCACGATCGGATGTAACGGTACGACGAATTCCACTTTCGTCTTCTGCCGTTCCTTGCGGATATACCTCCGGCCATCTGCCGCCGTTTGAATATGCGAAAATTTCAGACGTTCCATATCCGCAATGGCCAAACCTGTGAAGCAGGAGAAGATGAACATCTGCCGAGCCTGCTCTGCTTCCCTGTCGTTTACTTTCAGCGCCATGAGCTTGGCTACATCACTCTTTTGCAAGAAGCGAATCTTCCTCTCTTCCTTTTCATAGATGGCATCTTCAAAAGGATTATAGCGAATGATCCTTTTGCTGACTGCACGATACATCAATCGGCTGAACCAGCATAGGTGGCGATTGACCGTCTTCGCTGCAAACCGTTTCTTTTTGAGATAGAAGCGGAACTCTTCAAACAAGTCTTCTGTAACAGCGTGGATGGGCATGTCCTTTCGCTCTTTGTCTGCTATCCACTCGTGAAGCATCTTGTCTGAATAGGTGTGATTTCGATAGGTGCCCGCAGATCTTGACTTACCCACGCATGCTTTTACAGATTGCAGCTCCGCCCTACTCATGGTCAAAAGGGTAGTCGGTGCGGCGGCGACACCCTGCAAGTGATTCTTGAGCAGTTCAGCGCTGACCACGCCGTCCTTCGTAAGCATTTCCGCGTAGGTCTTTTCCACAAGCTCCCTGAACACTGCGAGGCGTTGGTCGATTTTCTTTTCGCCGGTTGTCCCCTGTCTGCTGTTCCATTCGGCCGGCGGACATTCCTCGCCAGTTGTCATGGTCGTGCTTCTGCCATCGATGGTGACACGGCAAAAGATGGCCGTCTTGCCGTCTGTCTTTGTCTTCTGTCTGTTGATGTAGAACAGGATTTTGAATGTACTTCTCATGTCGGCTGTGGTTAAATGGCTAGGTGTAAATCTTCAGTGAAGGCAATCAAGCGGTCGAACTCCTCAAACAGCTTTTGGGGAGTGACTTTCGCATATCGCTCGGTCATGCGCACGGTGCTATGCCCAAGCATCTTGCTCACCGTCTCAATGGGCACGCCCTGCTCCAAGGTGATGAGCGTAGCGAATGTGTGTCGGGCGGTGTGCGTGGTGATGGGCAAAGACAGTCCAGCCCTTAGCGAGATCGCCTTCAGACAAGACAAATAGGTGGCATAGTTCATATAAGGAAGCAGTGTTTCTCTGGCATCGCTGTGTAGCTGCTCCAACAATCGAAGTGCCTCGGGCAATAGTTTTACGCGGCAGAGGACGCCCGTCTTCTGCCTGTTGAACTTCAGCCAAAGGGCGCCCTCGTCGTCGCGGATAAGATGCTCACGGTTCAGTGCCATCAGATCGCAATAGGCCGCGCCGGTGTAACAGGCGAAAAGAAACACATCGCGGGAGGTTTCCATATCCCCGTCCAAGCTGTCCAAACCGTCAAAACGCAGTGCTTTCAACTTGTCTAACGCATCCTTATCGAGCGCTTTGGGCAGTCGGTTATCTCCCTTGTCTACATGCACATTGTCGAACAGCAAGGAGTCTGCCGCTCCTTCGCGATAAGCCAGTTTGCAGACCTTCTTGATAAGGACGATCATGTTATAGCAGGTGCTTTGTTTCAGACCAACTTCTCCGATTACATACTGCTCGAATTGTTTGATGAAGTCCTCCGTCAGCAGCGAAAAGGCCAAGTCGGAAGCGTTATGCTTCGCTCGAATGAACTGCTGCAATCGTGCCCTTGTCTGACGGTACGAGGCCAAAGAATTTTCCTTGATGTCTACACCGACGTGATTCTCCATGTTCTCGATCAAGACGTCGAACCGCTCCAAAAACAGAGTTCGACTCTGCACGCTGCCTTGGAAATGATCCTTGATGTCGGTTGCATCAAATGGCGATCCCTTGGCAAGCAGGGATTGATAAGAGGCTTGAACAGCGAGAAGGAGGTTGTCCAACTTGGCATTAACCTCGACTGCCTCGCGGCTCTTCCCGTTCACTCGGCTTTCGCGCGGGTTCCACAAGTCGGGGTTACAAGATAGCTTGCAGCTAAGCTGTGCAATGGAACGCTCCAGCGTGATGCGTCCCATGATCGGCGCCTTGCCAGACCTGTCGCGACTGCTCTTTTTGAGGTAGAGCAACACCTTCATTTTCTTGTCATCCATACGCTTTGAAAACTGTGGGCAAAATTACCCGGTACAAAGCGCCCGTTACCTGTACAGATTCCTGTATATCAATGCAAAAGAACCATGTGCAAGATATATCCAGTTACCGGCTTTTGCACCATCGTTACCTGTTGCGGAGCGGGGTAATGGTTTGGTAACTGAACTTCTGCTCGGATCCGCACTTTTCAGCCTTTTACGCTCGACGCAATCGGAAGCATATCCACCCCTTTCCGCCTAACAATCAGTCCACTTGCTTCGACATCGGCTCTTCTGCTTTTAAGGGGAATAGTTGATCACGCGCGAAGAAAGATTGATCACGTGTCATCAAAGATTGATCATGCGTGAAGAAGGTTTGATGATGTGTCATCAAAGATTGATCACACACGAAGAATGTTTGATCACGTGTCATCAAAGATTGATCACACGCGAAGAAAGTTTGATCACGCGTCATCAAAGATTGATCACACGTGAAGAAGGTCTGATCACTCGCCAGCTTATTTATCTCTTATGTGATCGAATTTTGTTCGCGCGCCAACCTGCTAATGGCCTGTTCGATGTCTCCGCCGAGGCGGTCGGCCAAGCGCATCACTTCGACCTTCTCCGTCTCCTCGGTCGTGTACGCGAGATACTCCTCGCGCGAGACTTCCGTGGCGTAGACGGCCGACTGCATACCGCCCAGGCCGATCCACACCTCTTTGTAACGCCGCTCGGGGTCGTTGTTTTGATTGATCGAGAGGATCTGGCTTTTCTCCTTTTCCGACAACCCGAGCAGCGCCTGTATGCCGTCGAACTTGGTCATGTACTTCCGCTGGTCGAGCAGGATCTTGCAGTCGGAGTTGTTGATGATCGACTCCTTGACGATGGGCGACGAGATGATGTCGTCGACCTCCTGCGTTACCACGATCGCCTCGCCGAAATACTTGCGGACGGTCTTGTAGAGGTACTTGATATAGTCTGCCATATTGGCCGACGCGATGGCCTTCCATGCTTCTTCAATAAGGATCATTTTCCGCACGCCCTTCAGCCTTCGCATCTTGTTGATGAAGGCCTCCATGATGATGATCGTCACCACGGGGAAGAGGTCTTTGTTGTCCTTCACCGCGTCGATCTCGAAGACGATGAAGCGTTTGGAGAGCAGGTCGATGTTGCGATCGGAGTTGAGCAGGAAGTCGTAACGCCCTCCTACATAGTACTGTTTGAGGGTTGTCAGTAGGTTGTCGATGTTGAAGTCGGAGAGGGTGACGCGGATCTCCCGGCGACCCATCTCCGGGCGGTAGACGTCGCGCAGGTACTCGTAAAACGTATTGAAGCAGGGGGTGATTTTCCGGTTTG
Organism: Tannerella serpentiformis; assembly: GCF_003033925.1. Taxonomy (NCBI): domain Bacteria; kingdom Pseudomonadati; phylum Bacteroidota; class Bacteroidia; order Bacteroidales; family Tannerellaceae; genus Tannerella; species Tannerella serpentiformis. The sequence goes on along the minus strand of NZ_CP028365.1, from coordinate 1,708,184 downwards.
TTCGGATCGTTTCGATATACGCATTGACGGCTGAACCTAACTCGCCCGCCTCTGTCTTTGTGACAGGTTCGTCGGCATTTTTCCACAGCGTAAGCAGCAGCGTGCAGATGCTTTCGCGCTTCTCCACGTCGAACACGTAGTCGTCGGTGTAGAAGGGGTTGAAGGAGATCGGCTGGGCATCGGTGTATGTGAAATAGATGCCGTCTGCGCCCTTCGTCTTTCGGTTGATCAGGCCACAAAGTCCCTCGTAGGAGTTGCCCGTGTCGACGAGCAGCACGTGCGCGCCTTGCTCGTAATACTGCCGCACCATGTGGTTCGTGAAGAATGACTTGCCGCTGCCCGAGGGTCCGAGGATGAACTTGTTGCGGTTGGTGATGATGCCTTTCTTCATCGGCAGATCGGAGATGTCGAGATGGATCGGGCGGCCGGAGAGTCGATCGGCCATTTTGATGCCGAAGGGGGAGAGCGAACTGCGGTAGTTCGTTTCGGCGGTAAAGAAGCAGAGCGCCGGGTCGATGAAGGTGTAGAAGGATTCTTCGGCCGGGAAGTCGGCAGCGTTGCCGGGGATGCCCGCCCAGTAGAGCGTCGCCGCGTCGACCGTGTTGTGCCGCGGGCGACATTCCATGAGCGCCAAGGCTGAGCCGACGTCGTTCTTGATTTGGCGCAGCTCCTCCGCGTCGTCGCTCCACGCCAGCACGTTGAAGTGTGCGCGGATGGAGGTCAGTCCTTGCGACCGCGCGAGGTTGAGATACTCCTGAATCCACGCCTCGTTGATCTGATTCGAGCGACTGTAACGCGCTAGCGAGTGCATGTTACGCGCCTGTTTCTCGAAACGGTTCAGGTTCTCTTCGCTGTCCTCGATAAAGAGGTCGAGTAGGTCGGGAGCATTACTGCTCCCGACCCCTCTAAGAACCGTACGTGAGAGTTTCCCCTCATACGGCTCAAGCAACTCAAAGTTTCTATTATGAAACCGGCTCATAAGCTCTAATTTTACGGGTAAGTGTACGACTGCATCTATCGTGGGCGATAAACTTGTATCTGCCGGACTTGTCGGATAATTCCTTGATAGTCCAGATTTTATCCGGTTCGATAATCTCACCGCACAACGGACAACGCTGGTTTTGTTTTTCCCACATTCTGAGGAAGCCCTGTCTTCCTTTGAAAGTGCTTAACATTTTCATTCTGTTACGCATCTCAAAGTATGGACGCCATTCCGGGTCGAATGGGTTGGCTTTACTGCGGATTTTGATAGGCTTGGTCTTCATGTCAATGTCGGATAGATACTTCAGTGTGTACGGGAATGTCTTCCCGTTGTTCTTCAGTGTCGTACCGAATGTCCACGCCCGGCCTTTCTTCGACAGAAAATACTTGTTGTAAACCCAGTTCTTTCCCTTGTGGCGGTGGCGGCGTAATGCCCACGCCCACAGTTTGTAGAAGATTTGTGCGTCTGCGTTCTTGAATGTTTTGGCGGCTACGCAACCTTTGTAATAGTTGCCCCAACCAGTTATGAAAGGATTTAGAAGTCCGATAAGTTTGTCCTGCCTAATAGCTTGATTCTTACGAATAATGCCTTTAATTTTGGCAAGAAACTCCTTAACATTCTTCTTTGACGGCTTAATAAGCAGCGTACCTTTGTATTTCCTGATATTGAAACCCAGAAAATCAAATCCTACCTCGATGTGAGTAACCTTCGTCTTTTCTTCTGATAGGGTAAGCCCCCTTGCTTGAAGAAACTCGCTTACTGCGGGTTTGATTAGCGATTCCAATGTTTCCCTGTCGGAACAGGTAATAATGAAATCGTCTGCGTAACGCACAAGATTTACCATAGGGTTGAAATACCCCTTGTTGATACGTCTTAGCTTGAACTTTTCCGCAAGCATAGCTTGCAGGCCGTCAAGTGCCATATTAGCGAGAGTAGGCGATATAATACCGCCCTGCGGCGTTCCTTCCTCGGTGGGGAATAGTTGTCGGTTGAATACAAATCCACTTTCCAGCCATTTGCGAAGCATGACCTTATCCATAGGGATATTGTCGAGCAACCATTCATGACTGATGTGATCGAAACAACCTTTGATGTCCCCTTCGAGTATCCATTGCGGAGACACCCCTTTTGAAAGTACCGTAAAGCATTGTTCTATCGCATCGACCGTACACCTTTCCTTACGGAAACCGTAAGAGTGCCTGTCGGCGGTAGTTTCTGCCACTGGGTTTAGTGCCATCAGGTATAACGCCTGCATAGCCCTGTCTTTCATCGTGGGTATTCCTAACGGACGGAGTTTGCCGTTACTCTTCTTGATATGTACCCTTCGTAACGGTTGCGGGTTGTAGCCACGCCTTTTCAGGTTGGCGATTGCACCCATTTTTGCGTTGGGAGTAGTCCAGAGAACTTTATCCACTCCCGCAGTGTTCTTACCTTTGTTAGAGGTAACTCGCTTGACTGCCAATGCTTTGGCGTAAAACGAATGGGTCAGTGTCCATTGCAAGGCTTTAACCTTGCCCGGACGACCTTCTTTCTGAGCCTTTACAATACGTCCTTGCAGCTTCTGAACCGCAGTTTCGCATCTGACCCAATCAATGTCGGTCCAGTTGTTCCACTGCCTACGGTCAGCAGGTGCACACGATAAGTTAATCTCGTTCATTTGCATTCCTTCTTTTTGAAAGTTCTACATAGTTTCTTGTAAAGAGTTACTTTGCAGAAGTCTGCCCGCTTTCGCGGCGGAGTAACGTTGAAACTCCTATCCGCCCCGTTACAGGACGGCATTCGCTTTTTCTGCGTTCCCATACCCGCACCCCATTCGGTCTTCCTTGCGGTCGGCTTACCTGCCCATAGGCAGGAGAGATACGGGCTTACCAAGTTTCGTGTAAGTAACAAATGAGCGGGTTAGGTTCTGTCCATTGCGCCGGCAGTGCTTTGTCCGTGTAACCCCACAATACAAGGGGTTATCCGACTGCGTTACCTTTTTGGTTCAAGCCTATCAGCAACTTTGGCTTGTTCATACATTACGACGCTTATAACAGTTCGCTTGTGCTAACCATACCGCCCAGCCTCGCTCCCCAGCTCTTTTGTGCTAAGAGCAGTTGCCGTTCCCTCGCGGTTCAGGCTCCTCCTTGCGGAAGGGCTACTTTGTCCGGCCAGCTTCGCACCCCGCCTTTTGAGCGACGCACGTGACCGTAGGCTACTATTGACGGAACAATAGGTTTAATCTGACTTTAATGACATTTGTTACTTCATTTAATTGTTAAACAATTACTTACACGACTTCTTGTCGCACGTATTGGTTGAAGAGGTGATTGCACGAGAGCATGAGTCCGACGGGCGCGGCGAAGGAGAGGCGGCAGTCGCTGCGGTCGGTCGAGAGGCGCTCGTAGCGGCTGTCGGTGGAGACTACGGCGGGGAGGTCGTCGGTGTCGCTGAGCGTGTGCAGGCAGAGCCGATTGTCGCCCACCCGGACGAGATCGGCGCCGAGGCGGATGTCCTCTAAAGAGGCGTGACCCGTGTCGGAGAGCGAGAAGTAGCGATCGAGCAAACCGCTTTTCTCTTTCGTGCCGACGAGTTCTTCCTCGGTCATGCGCGTCAGGCGGATGCGGTCATCGTCATTGATGATCCGCTCGAACTGGTCGACGGCCTCCATGAACTTGGTCACCTCCTCGCGGTTGCCCACTTCCTTCGGTAGGATCGTTCCGCGACAAAGCGAGGAGAAATTACTTTGCCGAGCCATGCGCTGGCGGGTGGTCTTGGTGAGAAAGAGGTAACAGGCATGATCGAGGAAGGGGCGTTCGTTGAAGTGGCGTTCGGAGGCGCGGGCAAGGAAGCTCAGCTCGCCGTCCGAGAGGCGGCCGGCGTAGCGCTCCTTGACGAACCAATCCTGCTTGTGCACGATGGTGAAGTCGGGCAGCACCTTGACGGCCTTGTGCCACGCGGCATGCATCGCCTCGTATTCTGCCGAGGTGACGGTGAAGAGTTCGGGTAGCTCGACACGGAAGGCGACGGTGATATCGGCGTCCTTCGAGATGATGCACCCTTGCTCGACAGCCAGCAGCGGGAACTTGGATTCTAAGGTGGTGACCTTGGTGGTGTTTTTCATGAATGTTTGCGTGTCGATTTCAGGCAATGAAGAATGTGGCGGACGGAGCGTCGATTCAGGAGATAGCGTGGGTGCATGCGAACGGCGGCGCGTTTCATCAGGCCGTAGCGACCGAATCGGCGGTTCAGCGCGAACGTTTGCCACACCACGAGCGTGGCACCCGTGGCGCCGAGGCCGAGACAGAGGTACTGATCCATGCCACACATGTAGCAGATGACGACAAGGAGGAATGTCGCCAGCAGTCCACCGGCAAAGAGGAAGAGGTACTGCGCCTTGAGCCCCTTGAACTCCACCGTCCGTCCCACGCCTTTATTGATCTCCCACGAAGCCATCAGAGGAAGAAGCTGCGTAAGATCGTAGCGGCCACGATCAGGAAGATGCACGCCCCAAACCACGAGGCGGCGGTCTTGCTGGTGTCTGGGTCGCCGGACGCGAACTTTTGATACACCTTGATCCCTCCGATCAGTCCGATGACGGCACCGATGGCGTAAATGAGTTTCGTCCCCGGGTCGAAATAGGAGGTGACCATTTTCGTGGCCTCGTTGATACCCGACAGCCCGTTGCCCTGCGCAAAGGCGGCAGGGGTGAGAACAGTGGAGAGTAGAAACAGGGATAGCTGCGTGAATTTCTTTTTGTTCATGATGCGGTTTGTTATTCGGTAGATATGCATGGGGTGTTTTTGTTTTCTGGAAAAGGAGGGGAACGGCCGCCGGATCCGGCTCTGTACTTCCATCCGTGTGTAGCCTTCAAGCGGCACGCTCCCTCCTTTCGTTTCTGTTTGGGTCGCTGTTTATAAGTAGTACGACAGTGGTTTGTCGTCTGTGCTCTCGTCCGGAATCGGAGCAGGAACGACTTCTGACGTTTGCACCTCAGCCTCCTCCGACCGTCGGATGGCAGCCAGGAGCTTGCGGTGATCGCGCTCCTGCTCTGCCAAATACGCCTTGTATTTCTCCATCAGGTCGGTGCCGCGTAGACTTTGCAGGGTCGTCCGGACATCGTCTGGCGATTCCTCGTCTAAAGCGTCATCGTTCCGACTCCATCCGTTGACACGCGCCAAATCCCGCGAGAGGATGGCTGTCGGAGAGACCTCGGGTAGCGGTTCGTCGGAGAGCGACAGGTCTTCGCGTATCACTTCGTCTTCATCAATTTCATCGGCTGCATTGGCCTTACCGATTCCATCCGTCGCATACGCTTCGACAAATGTAGATCCACCTCCTTCCGGCGTTGGTTGCGAGGAAACGGCGGGAACTTCCGGGATAGGCGGGGAAACAAACGGCCGACTCTTACCGACTAAATCGTGTAGTTTGGCTTCTTGTGACTCCTCTCCGGAAGCGTTTCCGGAGGTGTCGGACGGATCCTGTTTTTGGCCTCGGGATTGCCATACCTGATAACCGAAGTAGCCCATCCCAAGCAACATCCACACGATGCCCAAGAAGAGAAGCAGATTCAAAAGGAAGGTGGTCATGATTTCTAAGATGAATGCTTTCATAAGTTGATCGTTGGATTGCGCTTGTGTCGGTCGGCCGCTTTATTCAGCAGCGACTGGTGCGTTTTGAGGTGGTCGAGAAGGATGTTCTCGATGTAGGCCGTGAGTGTGATTCGTGCACGAATGTCCCGCAGGACGTCCCGCAACAATTGCAGGATGCTGCTGCGGATCGTGAAGCCCGACTTGCTGCCATCTGTGCGTACGGAGACGAGGAAGCGGGCGCTGTACTGCTCGAAAGACACCCCGGGCGTTGCCGTCGATTCGTCCTTTTTTACTCTCGGTTTCGGGTCTTTGGGCGGAGATGCGGGGGCGGTCTCTTGTTCGGTGATGGCTTGCGGCTGTTCCGCCGCGGTTTCTTCAGGGATCGCTTCCGGCTTCTGGGCATCCTCTATCGCCCCGAGATCTACGGGCGGATCGAAGGAAGGCGACTCCTCGGGCGTACGTGTCTTTACGCCGATGTCACCCATCTCGCGGAGCTTCTCACTCAGGATTTGCTGCCGTCTCTCTTGGATGGAACTCATACGGTGATGGGATTCAAGTGGAGTCTTTCGATCGTTTCCTCAACCCATGCGTCGATGCCAGTCGACGGACGAAGGGTGCGGGCGGGTGGTAGATAGGAGCTTCGGAAGACACCCTTCACACCACCTTGCCCCAGCTCGCGGGCGAAGCGGACGGAGTGGTAGATGCGGGCATTGAAAAGGTTCAGGGATTCGTCCTCGGCATATTGGGTATAATAATCGACAACGGCCATATTGGCGCTGCGGTTAATCTTGTTCCACAACAGAAAGAGGTCTTGAATGCGGGCGTCACCAAAATTGAGACCGAGGTCGCGGATAGTCCGCGCGTAAGCAAAACTAGAGGCCAACGATTGCGGATCGGCTTCGATGGGCGAAATGAGGTAGTCCATTTCAATGGAGAGTTCGAGTAGTTCCTCTGCTCCGGCATGCCCAGGGAAGTCGAAGATGACTAAGGCCGCCGTTTTGTCTGTCTTTTGGAGGAACGTCTCCGTATCGCCAATGGCTCGGCCGGGGCGCGAGCGAATGATGGGGTAGGCCGGCTTTCCGAACCGGGTGAAATGAGCCTTCATCTGGTCGCTCAGTTCCTTGGAATCTTCGATGAGCGCGCGCTCCCGCTCTCTCAGTTTGTAGAACGATTCCTGTGTCCCGTCGCAATCGACAACCAACAAGGGAATCCCCTTTTCGTAGTAAAGGATGGAGGCGAGGGCCTCGGCCAAGCTGCTTTTGCCGACGCCTCCCTTTTGAGAGGCGAAGCCCAAATAGATGGGACTTTCGGGTGTGTTTTGCATCATATATATAAAGGTATAGGGTGTTACTTGTGTGAGGCTTCGACTTATCGACTGACATAGCTCGTTGTGGTCGGTCGATAGGTTGGTTGGTCAATGAGTCGGTCACCAAGTCAGTAGGTCGATAGGTCTGTGAGCCCGTCAGTCGGTCAATAAGTCAGTCACTGAATCAATAGGTCGATAGGTCAATAAGTCATCGAGTCAGCAGGTCAATAAGTCAATCACTGAGTCGGTCGGTCATTGAGTCCGCCAGTCAGTCACTAAGTCAGTCGGTTAGTCAGTAAGTCCGGGGCGAAGTAAGTCGGTAGGTCAGTCACGCCCGACCCCTCAAGGATACAGCGGGAAATCGCGGGAAGAAGTTCAAACAGCCCTTATTACAAGCGGATTGTAGAGTCTGCATAGCTTTGCCGCCGAATTGAAAGTTGAGGAGTTGAGCTGCCCTTTTGGCATACGGCCCAAAGGCCGGGCAAGGTGTGTTTTTGTGACACAAACCGCCGTTTGTACCACGAAAAACCTTGCCCCCGGCCGGGGGGGCGGTTCACTCCAAAGTCGTAACCTAAAAACCAATCGAAATGAAAGACAACAGCCCGCGTTGGGACAATTGGCACGTCCGCCTGCCGGCCCCCGAAGACCAACGAAAAGCCATTGATCTCTTCCAAAAATCAGGCGCAAAAACGAAGTCCGACTTCGTGCGCGCACGCTTGCTGGGGGAGCCTTTTAAGGTGATCGCGGTGGATAAATCAGCCGTCGATTACTACCGCAAACTCTCCGAATTGACAGCGCAAATCCACAAAATCGGCGTGCTGTACAATCAGGCCGTCCGCGCTATCAACTCGTACCATTCTAACCAAGTAGCAAGCGTGCTGCTCGAAAGATTGGAGCGTTACTCTGCCCGAATCGTCCTCTTGCTGGAAGAGGCCGTCCGCCTGACCATAGACTTTCGCAGCCGATGATTGCCAAGATTTCGTCCTCCAACAGCCTCGCTGCGACGTTAGCTTCAAAAAGGTGGAGAAACACGAGGCCTCCGTGCTGCTTGTGCAAGGGCTTTTTCAAGATCGGAACGGGAGATATAGCCGTGCACAGGTGCTCGCCGACATGCTGCGGACGATCCCGGAGCGGTGCCGCACAAAGAAGACGGTCTTCCATTGCTCGCTCAATCCGCACCCGGACGAAAAGCTATCGGATGAGACGCTCTCGCGAATTGCCGCCGAGTACATGGAGGCGCTCGGGTACGGTGCCCAGCCGTACATCGTTTTCCGCCATAATGACATACCCCGCGAGCACATCCACATTGTTTCGCTGCGCGTGGACAGCGAGGGGCGAAAGATCGGCGACCGTTTCGAGCGGCGGCGCAGCAAGCGAATCACTGACGCATTGGAACGGAAGTATGGCCTAATCCCGAGCGGCCACAGCCAAAAGAAGGCGGACGTTTCTGTCAAACCGTCAACTGTCGACATTAATGCAGGGAACATCAAGCGGCAGGTTGCGGCCGCTGTAGAGCACGTGCTCGGGCGGTACGCGTTCCAGTCCGTCGGGGAGATGAATCTGCTGCTTGCGCGCTTCCGCGTGACGGCCGAGGAGGTCAAAACGGAGCGGAAGGGTAGACCCTTCGATGGGATCGTCTACGCGGCAACCGATGCCGACGGACACAAGATCTGCACGCCGAGTAAGGCCTCCGAGATCGGTAGGCAGGTCAGTTACGCGGCGCTTCGTCGCCACTTTGAGCAGTCGAAAGGCGTTGTCCGAGAGCGGTCTGTGGTGATCCGACGTGCGATTGCCGACGTGATGCAGACCTCGCCCGACCGTGCGGCGTTCATCGACCGCATGCGTGGGCACGGCATCGAGACCGTGACCCGAATCAACGCTGCTGGACGCCTGTACGGCATCACGTTTATCGACGATGCGAACGGAATCGCAGTCAACGGTTCGCGCCTCGGAAAGGGCTTTGCGGCGAATGTGTTCAATGCCTATTTCGCGGGCGGCGCGAATCCGTTCATAGATGAAGGCTGGCCAAAAGAGAGAGAAGAACGGGGGGCTGTGGTGGACGAACTGACAGAAAGTCCGAACGACATGCCCCTGACGGAGATCGATCTCAGTTTGCAGGTGCATGGCGCCGACCTCCGAGAATTGGCCTTCCAACGTCGGCTGAGGAACTGCGCCCGCGTGCGCTTACGCCGCAAACTGCGGTAGCAAGCCTGAACCCCGGAGGATTCTGCCCTTCGACGGTCGTCGGAGCACTGAACCCTGAGGGTTTTGCTCTTCGACGGTCGTCGGAGCACTGAACCCTGAGGATTTTGCCCTTCGACGGTCGTCGGAGCACTGAACCCTGAGAGTTTTGCCCTTCGACGGTCGTCGGAGCACTGAACCCTGAGGGTTTTGCCCTTCGACGCTCGTCGGAGCACTAAACCCTCCAGAGTTTAGCCTTCCTTTTTAAGAAGGAGACCATTCATAAAACACTTAGAATCAATAGAATACCAAACAAATTCACACCAACACCCCATGCAAAACGAAGATGATTTGAGAGGCCTCGCCAAGACGATGGACCTCATGCGAGCGATCGCAATCCTTTTTACCGCCATGCACGCGTACTGGTTCTGCTACGCGGCCTTCCGCGACCGGCAGCTCACGCTTGCGGTCGTCGACACTATCCTGCTGAACTTCGACCGTTCCACCGGGCTGTTCGCCTCGCCGCTGTGGACGAAGCTCTTTGCCACTGTCTTTTTGTCACTCTCCTGCCTCGGTACGAAGGGCGTCCGAACGGAGCGGATCACCTGGCCGCGCGTCGGGGCTGTCGCCGTCGCGGGCACCCTGTTGTTCTTCCTAAACGGCTGGACGCTCCGCCTGCCGATCGGAACGGACGCGTGCGCCGGGCTGTATCTCACGACCCTCGCCGCCGGCTTCGTCTGCCTGCTCATGGCCGGCTCGTGGGCGAGTCGCCTGCTGAAGAACAACCTCATGGACGACGTCTTCAATGTGGAGAACGAAAGTTTCATGCAGGAGACTCGCCTGATGACGAACGCGTACTCCGTCAACCTCCCAACGCGTTTCTATTATCGGAAAAAATGGCAGTCCGGATGGATCAATGTCGTCAATCCGTTTCGCGCCACGATGGTGCTCGGCACACCCGGATCGGGCAAGTCGTACGCCATCATAAACAACTACATCAAGCAGCAGATCGAGAAGGCATTCGCGATGTATGTCTATGATTATAAATATCCTGACCTGTCTGAAATCGCTTACAACCATCTGCGCCAGCACCTCGATGCGTACCCCGTCAAGCCGCAGTTTTTCGTCATCAACTTCGACGATCCACGCCGCTCACACCGTTGCAATCCGATCCATCCTGACTTTATGACAGACATCTCCGACGCCTATGAAGCAGCCTACACCATCATGCTCAATTTGAACAAAACGTGGGTGTGACACGAAGTCACATAGATAATTGCTAAGATGTCATATGAGACAGTTTTAGCCCGCTGTTCCGTCAGCGGTAGCCTACGATAGGATGCACCAATAGCGATATGGTGTGTTGAGCCTATCGGACAAGGTACACTTTCCCAAAAGGATGAGACAGAACCGTGAGGGGACGTCAAGGGCGGTTAGTATCGTGCCGCCGAGTGGCTTGGCTGAGTAGTATGGTTAGCACATGCGAACTGTTTACAGCCATCGTGAGGTTTGAAGGAGCCAAAGATGCTGGGCTCTCACCAAAATGGTAAGCAGTCGGATAACCCTTGCCCAATTTGGGGTTACACGGACATAAGCACTGCCGGTGGATTGACAGAACCTAACCTACTCGTACAGTTATCTATGTGGAACGTGGCAAGCCTGTATCTCTCCTGCTTTGGGCAGGTAAGTGAACCGTAAGGCGAACCGAAATGGGGTGCAGGTATAAGATGACGGAAAAAGCGAATGCCGCTCTGTAATGGAGTGGATACGGATTAAGCCTCGGTTACGTGTGGCAGAGACGACATCATCCGACGCGAAAGCGGGCAGACTTCCGTGTGAGGTAACTCTTTACAAGAGAGCTTTCAGAACTTTTCAAAGTAGAATTGCAAATGAACGAGAACAACAAGAAATCGTGTGCGCCTACTGACAGCAGGCCAAGCACTTGGGGCAGTATGGACTGGCTCAGGTGCGAGCAGTATGTCCAAAAGCTACAAGCGCGTATTGTAAAGGCTCAGAAAGAAGGCAGGCATAACAAGGTGAAAGCCTTGCAGTGGCTGCTTACTCACTCCTTTTATGCCAAGGCTTTGGCAGTAAAGCGAGTTACTTCCAACAAGGGAAAGAACACCTCGGGGGTTGACAAGACCCTTTGGGATTCCCCCAAGCGGAAATTCAAAGCAATAAGCGAACTCCGCAGACGCGGCTATAAACCACAACCGCTGAGACGGGTTTGCATCAAGAAAAGCAACGGTAAACTCAGACCGTTGGGAATTCCAACGATGAAAGACAGGGCTATGCAAGCCTTATATCTGATGGCACTTGAACCAATCGCTGAAACGACGGGCGACAGATTCTCCTACGGCTTCCGAAAGAAACGTAGGACGATGGACGCTATTCGACAGATTGATACCGTTCTTAACCGTCAGCACTCCCCCGAATGGATTCTGGAGGGAGATATAAAGGGCTGCTTCGACCATATCAGCCACGACTGGCTGCTATCCCACATCCCTATGGATAAGGGGATTCTTGCCAAATGGCTAAAATGTGGTTTTGTCTTCAAAGGTGGTCTATACCCGACGGAAGAGGGGACACCACAGGGCGGTATTATATCGCCCACGCTTGCGAACATGACACTTGACGGACTTCAGACGCTGTTGGCTGAGAGATTCAAGAGACGTTTCATCAACTACAAGACTTTCCGCTACAAGGTGAATCTTGTACGTTATGCGGACGATTTCATCATCACAGGCTACAGCAAGGAACTCTTGGAGAACGAGGTCAAACCGTTGGTGGTTGATTTCTTAAAGGAGCGTGGACTGACACTTTCCGATGAAAAGACCACCATCACGCACATCCAGGACGGCTTCGATTTTCTCGGATTCAACATCCGTAAGTTCCACAAGAGGTTGTACACGTCACCGTCAAAGAGAGCACAAAAACGCTTTAGGGCGAAGATAAGTGAGGTCGTGAGACGGCATCGGATGTGCAAGCAAGAGTCGCTGATAAGAATGCTCAACCCAATCGTCACGGGATGGGGCAATTATTATCGCTATGGTGCATCAACCGAAGCTTTCCACAACTGTGACTATCACATTTTTAACGTTACGAGGAAATGGGCCTTGCGCCGACACCCAAAGAAGAAAAGGACTTGGGTCAACGACAAATATTGGCACAATCTCCGTGGCAGGAAATGGACTTTCGCTGTAGTATATAAAGGAAAGAAAGGTCATGAGGACTATCTCGCCCTCAAACGACTTGCCGATGTCCACTACACGGAGTACAAGCAAATCAAGGGCGACGCAAATCCGTTTGACCCAGAGTATGACTTGTACTTCCAAAAACGCGAAACGCAGTTGATGCTTGAAACGCTGAAAGGGAGGAAGTCTCTCCTATGTTTATGGAACAAACAGGGACGGACATGTCCGCTTTGTGGCAAGCCCATCGACCGAACAAAAGCATGGAATGTCAATGAAAAAGTGATTGACGGGAAGATTGTTCGCGAACTTGTACACAATACCTGTTATTTGAGAAGTAAACGCAAAAGTTGCAAGTATGAGCCGATTTCTATGTACAAATAGAAGTTATGAGTTGCTTGAGCCGTATGAGGGGAAACTCTCACGTACGGTTCTTAGGGGAGAAAGGGGCAGCAATGTCCCCGCCTTACCCGATGTGCAAAAGCAAGGCGATTTCTTCGTCGAGTCACCGATTATCCTGCTGGCGGCCATCATTTGGTTCCTGAGAATTTACGAGGGCGGACGCTATTGTACTTTCCCACATGCGGTCGAATTTCTGAACCGTCCCTACGCGCAGATTTTCCCAATCCTGACGGCTTACGACGAACTCGCCAACTACCTCTCGCCCTTTATGGACGCGTGGGAAGGCGGCGCTCAGGAGCAGCTCCAGGTGCGCCCGTAAGGGCATATAATAAATATAGCTTTGGCAAGCTATTAGGTTCGTGTTCTTTGAAATAATAACCTATCACTCTGGCCGACTTATCCATTCAACGAAAGACGATGGGGAGTGTAGCATGTCGGCAAAGCCACGAGTGGACGAACTGTCAAGTCTTGGCCCCGGGTGGCGAGGTGAAAAGATAGATATGAGGATAAAGCCTATACTGGTTGAACGATAGTCCGAGCGGCTCGATGGTTAAGCCTTAACGGAAGACAGTTACAGACGTTATGCTGTGATACCCAACTTCTCCTTGGAGGTCGATTGGGCAAAAGAACTTATCACAGAGCAACTACATACATAGTAAAGGACGAAAGTCGTATCCGACAATCTATCATGCCAATAGTTATTATATGCTTTAACGGGGATTGCCTAAGTCTGGGTAAACCCATAGGGCAACAGAGCTTCCGTAAGTAGTCTGAGCAAGGGAAAGCCTTGTACATGGCGAAGGGAAGCAGCTTTATCGTTTAATGTCCAATCTCGGAAAATGTGAGAGACATGAAAAGAAATCCAGAGAAGATATTAAACAGTCTGACGCAACATAGTTCCGACTTGGAATACAAGTTTGAACGTTTGTATCGGATACTGTTTAATGATGAGATGTACTACATAGCCTACCAGCACATATACGCCAAACAAGGCAATATGACAAAGGGAGTTGACGGGAAAACCGTTGACGGCTTCAGTGTGTCCCATATTGAGCAGTTGATTGATACGCTTAAAAATGAGACGTATCAGCCGAAACCCTCACAGCGAGTTTACATCCCGAAGAAAAATGGGAAGAAGAGGCCGCTGGGCATTCCCTCATTGATGGACAAACTTCTTCAGGAGGTTGTCAGAATGATCTTAGAAGCTATTTACGAGGGCAGTTTTGAATACACTTCGCATGGTTTCAGACCACAACGAAGTCCGCAAACTGCACTTTCAAGCATTCAACGATCATTCAACGGTACGAAGTGGTTTATTGAAGGAGACATCAAAGGCTTCTTTGATCACATCAACCACGAAATACTGATAGCCATTCTGTCAGAAAGAATCTCTGATGAGCGATTTTTTCGACTCATCAGAAAGTTCCTGAATGCAGGATATATGGAAGATCAGGTATTCCACAAATCATACAGTGGAACTCCGCAAGGTGGCATCATCAGCCCCATATTGGCTAACATCTACCTTGACAAGTTTGATAAGTATATCAAGGCCTACATCAAGCACTTCAATAAGGGGAAAAGACGCAAGGAAAATCCGATTGTAAAACGTATGGGGCAACGTAAAGCCAAGTTAGTTGCGGAATTACGAAACACAGTTGATGAAACAACACGTCAGCTGTTGTTAGCTAAAATCAGAGGAATTGTCAAAGAGAGACTGAACTATCCTGCCGCCGATGAAATGGATGATCGTATCAAACGACTGAAATACGTAAGATACGCGGATGATTTTCTGATTGGGGTAATTGGCAGTAAACAAGATTGCATCCAAATCAAAGAGGACATAAAGCAATTTATGGCTGACAAATTGAAATTGGAACTATCTGATGAAAAAACGCTGATTACCAATGCAAGAAAACATGCCAAATTTCTTGGATATGATGTTTTTTGCAGAAAGTCCAATGATGCACGCAGAGACAAGAACGGTCATTTGACAAGGTCATTAGACCACAAGATTGTCTTATATGTAACAACTGAGACGATGAGGAAGAAACTTCTTGAATATGATGCTGTAAAGATTGTCAAGCAAAATGGGAAAGAGGTTTGGAAGCCAAAAGGTCGTTCATATATGAGATGTCTTGATGATTTGGAGATTATAAGCCAATATAACGCTGAAATCATGGGGTTCTATAACTACTACTCGATAGCGAACAACAGCCCGGTTATTGACTCGTTCTATCATATTATGGAGTATAGTATGTACAAGACATACGCCGCCAAATACACTACTTCAAAAAAGAAAATTATTGCGAAGTACAAGAAGAACGGCGTGTTCTCCATACCATACACAAATAAAAAGGGATATGAGGTCAGGCGTGAGTTTTACGACAAAGGTTTCAAACGCAAGGAACTACCGAACCGCTATTTGAATGACAAACTACCTAACACAGTCGCTATAACGGGTGGCAGAAATGGGTTGATTGCAAGATTAAATGCACGAGTATGTGAAAACTGCGGAGCAACAGATCATCTTGAAATGCACCATGTACGTAACCTCAAAGACTTGAAAGGTAAAAGTGATTGGGAAATCAAAATGATTTCTCGTAACCGTAAAACATTAGCAGTATGTTCTGCATGTCATCACGAAATACATTCGGGGAGAAAGTTAGACTGAATGATAAGGTGGAGAGCCGTGTACGGGGAGACCTGTATGCACGGTTCGGAGGCGAGTGCTTGGAAACCTACCATTGTAACAAATGGCAAGGCGTCGGGTGCTTAGCCTATGGCCAACTTGCCAGCGCCAAAATCCCGCTTTCGCGCATGATTTCGCCCGCGCTTTATTGGGTGATGACGGGCAACGATTTCACGCTCGACATCAACAATCCCGCGTCGCCAAAGATCTTAGTCGTGGGCAACAATCCCGACCGACAGAATATTTACTCGGCCGCGCTCGGGCTATACAACAGCCGCATTGTGAAGCTGATCAACAAGAAGAAGCAGCTTAAAAGTTCGGTTATCATCGACGAGCTACCGACGATCTACTTCCGCGGTCTCGACAACCTGATCGCCACGGCGCGTAGCAACAAGGTGGCTGTCTGCCTCGGTTTTCAGGACTTCTCGCAGCTCACGCGCGACTACGGTGAAAAGGAAAGTCGGGTGATTCAGAACACGGTCGGGAATGTGTTTTCGGGGCAGGTGGTGGGAGAAACTGCCAAGACGCTCTCCGAACGGTTCGGCAAAGTCCTGCAAAGAAGGCAGTCCGTCTCCATCAATCGGCAGGACGTTTCTACCTCCATCAACACGCAAATGGACAGGATTCCGGCGTCGAAGATCAGCAACCTGACGCAGGGCATGTTTGTCGGCGCCGTGTCCGACAACTTCGACGAACGGATCGAGCAGAAGATCTTCCACGCGGAGATTGTGGTCGATACCGCCCAAGTGTCCGCTGAGATGAAGTCTTACCGCCCGATTCCTATCATCGCTGACTTCCGCGACGCTGCAGGTAACGACACGCTGAAAGTCTCCATCGACGCGAACTATCGCCAAATCAAGCAGGAAGTCCTCTCGCTCGTAGACTCCGAAATCGCCCGCATCAAAGCCGACCCGAAGCTACAGGGGCTGATGAAGGGGTGAGGCCAAAAACGGATCTTTCGAGAAGAAATACACTTTTGTGTAATGCGATTTTCTTTGGTCTTGTAGATTTTTGCGGTAAAAATCAAAGAAATGAAAGAACGATATAGCAGGAACCGCATTTACGTAGATGCGGAAGAGCAGGAACAAGTTCGTGGGTTCCGAGTATTTTTGGGTGGTGCCGGTATCGGCAGCATCATTGCTGAATGTGCGCTCAGATTCGGATTTGAAACGCTTACCATTGTGGATGGAGACAAGGTGGAAGAATCGAATCTAAACCGACAGAATTATCGGATGTGCGACATTGGGAGACCAAAAGTCGAGGCATTGAAAGAGAGGTTGCTAAGCATCAACCCAAACGCAAACATCACAGCCGTGAATGCTTTCATAGCATAAAGACAACATGGTTGAATTACTCGAAGGACATTCCGCGGCCGTTAATGCACTTGATTTCTCATCAAATGTACCATTTCTGTTCGATGCGCATTGTCGGCAATGCAAAATACCAGTATTGCACCCTTACAACCTTGGTTGGGGTGGATTGGTAATGGCAGTGTCACCTGATGGCTCGCAATTGAGTGATCTCTCGGACGATTATCACAATTTTGAAGCACGATTAGTCCAACGTAGAGGATCATTGACTATTTCCGTTTTTGGGGGAGACCCAAACGCTGGCTCGAGGATATAATGGCACGTTACAAAGCAGAAAAAAGTCCTGCTCCTCCACCTCAGTTAGCTGTTGCTTCGTGGATAGTCGGTGGGCTTTGCACCAATCTGTTATTTTGCCTTGCCACCGGATACCGAGTGAAATGGTACCCAGACTTTTATCTCTCATCAATCATAGAAGATCAATGCCTATATTGAATACGTGATATTAGATTAATTTCTTGTTGATTGCCATCATGATAGCTTCCGTGATGTTGCCTACTTCTAACTTTTTAAACACAAATCGACGGTATGATTTGATTGTTTCTGCTGATCTAAGCAACCTATCGGCTATTTTCTCAATAGAGAGTCCCCCTACAGTTAATCGTAGCATTGAACGCTCATTTTCTGTTAATTCAACACCTGGATACTCTTTCCATAGACCGTTCTCAAGCCTCCATAGTTTATTATTTGTTTGACAAGTCATCTCTATATGTCCGGAAGCCGATTCTGATGAAAGTTGTGCGGTGCACAACGCCAACCAAATGTCTCCTTTTGTGGTCAATAAAACTGGGGTGACTTTATGGTTGATAAGGAGAGGCTCTTTATGGGGAGGACATATGTGGAAACTGTAAGAAATCGTATACTTATATCGTTCTTTGGGCTCTACTGTCCTGATAAACTGAAAACCGGCGTGATTTATCTCGATCAACATTTTTTGTTCAACATAAGGTACATAGTTTAGATAGAAATCGAATCCCAATTCCTTTACATCTTTCGGAGAAAGACCACAAAGGAATAGTGGATTGTCCGACACGTATAAGAAGGTTTTCTTATAGTAATCAATGAGATAAATGCTCTTATACGTGGTATTTGCAAATGCTCTCATAAAATGGTCTATATAAGAAGATACTTTTGCGTATTCCTCGTCAGGAACGGCAGAAACTCTATATTCTGTAAAAAAATTCTCTTTCTTGATCATATGCTGTAGTATTACTGCTGATTATTGCTGCAAATAAAAGAAATCTAAGTGAGCACACGAACCAACTGTGCAAAAATGCATTATATTACATATTCCCTAATTCGCTCTACTAAAATAAATATGCAAAATGGATAGACCTACTTTAATGTGCAATCATTACACAATTCGTAAACTTCCCAAATGTAAACTATATCAACTTGCAGAGTTTGTGGTCTATCAAAATTATAGACACCACAAGAAAGAAAAAGAAGTTGACAGAGATTATAAACACGAAATACTCTCGGTCTATAGAGAGGAACTAAGCTATTCGGCACGTTCTCATATATTGGTGGCCACAACCGTTGATGATCAAATTATTGGGTCAATCCGTCTAATGAAGTGGGATCGAAAGCAAAGACTCCCAATACAAACCTATTTCCATCTACCATCTTTTACGCATCTTCTACCCAACGACAAAGCTACCATTTGGCATATAGGACGATTCGCCATCAATTCAGACGCTAACTGCGGATTGATCTTATTTAAACAGCTTATGCACTATGCCATGATACCGATCTATGAAAACAGGAACGATGTTTTATTGGCTGAGTGTGATAATAAGCTACTAAGAGCTATGAAGTTGATGGGTGTACAAGCACAAAAGCTCGGAGAAGGCATAAGCTATTTAGGTTCAGAAACTACTCCGATTTATATTAGACACGACGGATTGTCCGACTTCTTTCAAAGGAACAGGGGACTTCTGCATCGTATTCCCAAATACTTGAAATCATATTGTCATCAAGATCCATTCTTAGAAGGGGAGGAGGTACACAAAAGTGTAATTTTATAGATATAGAAGCGGAATTACACTTTTGTGTAACATCAACAAAAAGTAGAGAGTGCAACTTTGCGGTCGAATTAATGAGGCTGAAGACGCAAAGAGGCGATATAAAGCATGCATTAATACGATCATATTATTCACATTACAATTACGTAGTCATGAAAAGATTATTTTTATTCCTATGGAGCGTTATTGCTTTAACTGCATGCTCTAAAGAAGAGGGCGTTGTATCAAAAGAAGACACAGCGCGAAATGTCAAAGACATTTGATTTTTATATCAACTATGATGCAACACAGCAAAATTGACGTATGAGGACGATTGGACGATATAAATGCAAGAGAAAGGTTGTTTCAACCCTTCTTCTAATTACAGTTTCCCTGTTTGTAATTAAATCTCAGGAGATTAATCACGGTGTGATACTTGGGGGCTCACTCGGATTTATTAGCAACCTTCAATATGATCACAGTGATAACATCAATGGAGGAAGTGCAACCTTCTCTCGTAGGGGAGGTCTCTTTATTGGATATAAATTGCGTATGATTTACCGACAAAAGCCTCTCTTTTATGATGTGGACTTAGTCGCCGGAGGTAGAGCGATGGAATACTCACGTTATTTAATCTCCTCTTTATTAGTAGGTAACACCATTCTTCCTTCTGGACAGATTGCGCTTTATTCACTATCAGCAACACCGAGTATAAACTACCGTTTTTGGAAAGGTCTTTATGCTGGATTCGGTATATCTCCTACTCTTTATTATAGACGTGCAAAAGATGACCGATGGGTTTTTGATACCTCTATTACTCCAAGATTAGGATACACTTTTGGGAAAATAGACGTCGCACTTAGTTATAGATGGGGACTTCTAAACAAATTGTTGGATGTTGACGATTTCAGTGGTGGAAGATTGAGCAGTTTAGATGCCCAATTATTTATATCCTTCTAAAGTTCCCACAGAGTAGATATTGAATGTTCATAAGCGCAAAAGGTGGAGTACACTATCTAAATCACAAACGTCATCCTTCAATAAGAAGGAGATAGTTGATAGATAAAGATAGTATCTTTTCTTTACGCATATATGGTTTGAGTTGGTTTCGACAATGTCTTTGAGACTGTTGAAGCCAACTCATTTTTCGTACAGACATTACTATATCGACGACCCGCTGGCGGGTTTTATCGAAGCGACCGTCAGCGAGACATCGAAAGAACCGGCACCGGCCGATGGTCGGCAAAGGGAAGTCACGAGCCGATTTACTTCTGCCGAACGGCTACATTCGGGCGACGTGATGGATGGCCGGATCATCCTGTCCGACGTCCCTGTCTTGCAGCGTTTTCTGCAATCGGTGGGGATAGGGCGCTAAACACTATCAGTGGAGAGCACCTCCTTTTCTCCTCCCTCCATTTCCCGCCTTCTCCCTCCCAAGCCATACAGAGTCATTCCACATAGCCATCCCGGATCGGGGTGGCTATTTTCGTATCTGTTTCATCTTAAAATCTAATACTACTGTGGAAGACAATTCGGATCGCTATGTGCTCGTGCTGGAGGATCGGAGCGAGACTAAATCGCCGACTGATCTAGGCCGCCTGTCCGTCATTTCGGGGCAGGACGAGAAGGGGAAGATCAAAACCGTAGAACCTACCGAGGAGAATCGGGCAGCTTTTTTGGTGTTCAAGAAGAACGATGGACTGCTGAAGAACTTTATGACGAATCTCTGTCGACAGTTCAATGACCCGACGCATTTCGGCGTTTATCGGATCGTAGCCGATCGAGTAGGTGAGTCGGTGGAGGCGCTGAAGAGCATGCTCACCGCGCGTGATGTACCTCAAAACAAGGCCGCATTAGACAGCATTCGCGTCAGCTCGGACGAGTCGCCGGCTCAAAAGCTGTCTGCCATCGACCCGGAAAAGGTGGATTGGAAGGAGCTGGAGCGCCTCGGCGTGAGTCGGGAGAAACTCGAGGCGGGCGGGAACTTGGATCGACTGTTGAATTGGCAGAAAACGGGGCTTATTAGCCTTGCTGTGCCCTTCGGAGACACTACGATTTATACCGAAGCACGGCTGGCTCTCCGTACAGGGACAGACGGTCGCCTCAGTCTCAACATCCATACGTTGCGACGAGAACCGCAGCTCGATTTCCCCTATATGGGGCACACGTTTTCGCCCGAAGAGAAGGAGCAACTCCTCACTCAAGGTAACCTCGGGAAGACTGTCGAATTATCCCCTAAGAAGGGCGAGCCGTTCCGCGCTTATGTGTCCGTCGACCGGCTGACAAACGAACTCGTTTCGCTGCGGGCTGACCGAGTTCAAATCCCGCACGAAATCAAGGGCGTCCGGCTCTCCGAGGAGCAGCACAGGGCGCTCACCGAGGGACGCCCCGTGCAGGTGGAGGGCATGCTTTCGCGTCACGGAAAACCGTTCGACGCCACGCTACAGGTAAACGCTGAAAAGCGAGGCATCGAATTCATTTTCAAGGACACCCTATCGAACAAAGAGCGCCTGAAATCGTCTGCCAAAGAGGCTCCAGCCGTTCGGCAGACCGAAAACAAACCACAAAAACGGGGGATCGGCAGGTAAATCTTCCCCTATTTATAGCGGATATTAACCGCTAACCTTTCGAGTTATGATTCTACGACAGGAAGTTAAACACAAAACTTACTACTCAATATCCTGTCGCATGAAATTAATCAGCAAGATTGCGACTTCATATCCTGTCGCATGAAGTTAATCAGCAAGCTTACCATTTAATATCCTGTCGCATGAAGTTAACCAGAAAGCTTGCCGCTTAATATCCTGTCACATGAAATTAATCAGCAAGCTTGCTAATTAATATCCTGCGACAGGAAGTTAACTATTAACCTTAGCGGTTAATAATCCAATACTCATTTCCACCTTAAAACCATGACCTACCACAAACAAGAGGCATTGCAGGCCAATCTCGATGCCGTCCGCACCCTGCTGGCCTTAGAAAACACGCGCCGCGCGCCGTCGGAAAGCGATCGGGCGACACTGCAGCGATACAACGGCTTTGGCGGCCTCAAATGCGTTCTCCTTCCGGCCACTGATCCGGCCGACATCGAGCGCTGGCCACGCGCTGAGCATGAGCTATTTCCGCTCGTTCGCGAACTGCGCGAAATCATCAACCAAGGCGCCTCGGAAAGCGATGCCACACGCCTTTGGAACGGCATCAAAAGCAGCGTACTCACTTCGTTTTACACCGACGAACGCATCGTCGGCACCATCGCCGCGGGGCTTGGGATGAGCGGTTTACCCCTCCGCCGCATGCTCGATCCGTCGGCTGGGATGGGTGTCTTTTCCCAAGCGCTGGCGAACGAACAAACGGACGTCGTCTCGTTCGAAAAAGACCTCGTGACAGGGCGCATCTTGCGACTTCTCACGGCTGACAATCCGCGACAAACCGTCCGCATCGAAGGCTTCGAAGAGATCGAGGCACGCGAGGCTGGGCGGTTCGACCTCGTGGCGAGTAACATCCCATTCGGAAATTTCGCCATCTACGATCGGGCGTACAGCAAGGGTAAAGACGCGGCGAAGCGGGAGGCCACGCGCGCCATCCACAATTACTTTTTCGTCAAGGGGCTTGACTGCCTTCGCGAGGGCGGATTGCTGGCCTTCATCACTTCCCGCGGCGTGGCCGACAGCCCGACGAATGCCCCCATCCGCGAGTACTTAATGGAGCATAGTCGGCTCGTCTCCGCGCTCCGTCTGCCCGACGGGATGTTCTCAGAAAACGCGGGAACAGAGGTCGGTAGCGATCTCCTTATCCTTCAAAAGGAGACGGGGAAGGGTGTACAGAATGAGTTGGAGCAGCTCTTTACGCAAAGCGTTTCCATCGAATCGAGCGGAGAGTCATTCATAGAGAACGCCCTGTTTGCCGAAGGCAATCATAACATTGCCACGACCTATCGCATCGGTACGGATGCTTACGGAAAGCCGGCACCGATCTACACCCATGAAGGCGGGATCGAAGGCATCGCACGTGACTTGGAAACACGGATTTCCGCCGATATGGCAGCCCGTTTTGATCGGAAAATCTACCGGAGCGGGCTGTCGGAAGCGGTCGAATCGGAAGCCGTCACTCTTGCCCCTGAGGGCGTACCCGTCCTCACCCTACACCGGCAATATGAGGCGCCCGTGCCAACCAACTCGCAGCCCGATATGGAGCCACCGCGTGAGATGAACGGGCAGACCGTCTATTTCGATGAGGAGCACCATCCGGTGACGGATCGTGAGCGACAGGCTGAAGTCGAGGCGAGTCTGTTTGCCCCCGAAGCGTACGCAGATTGGCAGCAGGACGTGGCGCGGGTCAACCGGGAGATTGCTGAAAAGTCCCAACGGCAAAGTCGGTCTGCCACAGGGTCGACGCCCCGTCGCACGGCGCGCAGAACCGGGAAAGCCACCCCGTCAGACAAGCACCAGCTGTCCTTTCTCGACCTGCTGAGCGAGTCCGAAGCGCCCCCGTCTGCACCCGTCCCTGAAGTCCGACGAACGTTCGACGTCAGCCCGCGCCCTTTCCTTTCACAGCCCGACTCTCATCTCCGCGACGGCTCCATCGTCGTGCAAGGTGGGCAGATCGGCTACCTCTCTAACCTCAATCTCAGCCCGACGTTCCACCCGATGGATCTGCCGCTTTCGCGCATCACGCGCCTCAAGGCATACGTCGAGATCCGCGAGAGTTACCATCGGCTCTACGATTATGAAGCAAACAACCATCTGGCGGACCCGGAGGAGCGCGAGAAGCTGAATCGGCTGTACGATGATTTCGTCCGGCGTTGGGGGCATCTCAATCTCAAGGCAAATGCCGACCTCCTGAAGATGGATGCCACGGGCGCCGAGATGCTTTTCTTGGAGCGAAGTGAGGGGGACGATACATCAAGGCCGACATCTTTGATCACCCGACGGCCTTCGCCCTGACTGAGTCTGTCGTGGCCGACCCGTCAGAGGCGCTTTGCGCATCGCTCAACAAGTTCGGCACGGTGGAGCTACCCTACATGACCTCCCTGCTGCCCAACATGGAAGAGAGCGACATCCTCGCCGCACTCGAGGGGCGCATCTTCTTCAATCCGCTCGCAGACGCCTACGAGATCGCGGATCAGTTCATCTCGGGCAATGTGATCGAGAAGGCCGAACGGATCGACGCATGGCTGCTCGATCACCCGAGGCACGAGATGGCAAAGCAAAGTCTCACGGCACTCCGTGCGGCTATCCCGACGCCCATACCGTTCGCCGACTTGGACTTCAATCTCGGTGAGCGTTGGATCCCGGCTAAGGTCTACGCTCGCTTCGCCTCCGACCTGTTCGGCACAGACGTTGGCGTGTCTTACCTCCCCGACATGGACGAGTATATCCTCTCCTGCGATCGGAAGAATCAAGCCATCTGGCACACCTATGCCGTGCAAGGCGAGTCCAAGCGTTACGACGGCCTTCATCTGCTCAAACACGCGCTCCATAACACGGTTCCCGACATCACCAAGAGCAAGGAGATCACCGACCCCAAGACGGGCGAGAAGGCGACGATCAAGGTGCGCGACGGCCGCGCCATCCAAATGGCAGATACCAAAATCGAGGAGATCCGGCAGGCGTTCGTCAGCTGGCTCGGGCGCACACCGGAGACGTTCAAACAGCAGCTGGCCGACCGTTACAATCGGCTATTCAACTGCTTTGTCCGTCCCGATTTTGATGGGTCTCATCAAACCTTCCCGGGACTGGATTTGAAGGGGCTAAGCTTCCCCGACCTCTATCCGAGCCAAAAGGACGCCGTGTGGATGCTTAAAACCAACGGCGGCGGGATCTGCGATCACGAGGTGGGGGGCGGCAAGACGATGATCATGTGCACGGCGGCCTATGAGATGAAGCGCCTCGGGCTGGCGAATAAGCCGATGATCATCGGACTCAAGGCCAACGTCTTCGACATCGCCGACACGTTCCGCAAAGCCTATCCCAACGCCCGCATACTCTATCCCGGCAAAGAGGATTTCACGGTCAAGAACCGGGCGCGGATTTTCAGCGACATCAAAAACAACGACTGGGATTGTGTCATCCTTACGCACGATCAGTTCAGCGCCATCCCGCAGTCGGCAGAGATCCAAGAGGCGATCATGCAAAAGGAATTGGATTCGGTGCAGGAAAACCTCGACGTGTTAAGGAAGCAGGGACGGGAGATCTCCCGGTCTGCGCAAACGTCTCGGCAAATGCCGCGGAACCCAGCGCAGCCTGCGCAAACGTCTCAGTAAATGCCGCGGAACTTGCGCAACCTGCGCAAACGTCTCGGTAAATGCCGCGGTATTTGCGCAGCCTGCGCAAACGTCTCGGTAAGTGCCGCGGAACTTGCGCGGCTTGCGCAAACGTCTCGGCAAATGCCGCAGTACTTGCGCGGCTTGCGCAAACGTCTCGGCAAATGCCACGGAACTTGCGCGACCTGCGCAAACGTCTCGGCAAATGCCGCGGAACTTGCGCGGCTTGCGCAAACGTGGGACCGATGGGGGGATGCTGTTGTGCCCCTACAGCCTGACGGCAAATCGTTTCACTTCTTATTAGGGCAACCTGATTTGTTGCGCCTTGTCTAAACGTCTATGACAATACGAGATAATTCCAAGTATTTCCAAGGCATCCTGCTCTGATATTTCCCAATGGATTTTGGGCTCATGGGCCGCAGGGTTTCTGAACATAGAGCAGAGGCCTTTCAGCAGATTACAAAATCCGCGATGCTCACTCTTTTCTGAAGGAAGTATGGGAGTAGGGAGCAAGGGAAAGCGAGAAAGGGCGAGAGGGCTGATGGGTAGCGACTTTTGCCGCATCCTGCCGAGGCTTGCACCAGAGGGAAAATGCAGAAAAAGGGGCTTCAAAGAGGGGGTTCAGTTACCTAATCGTTCCCCTTTTTGCCTTTCGGCAAGAGGACGCAAAATGAGGTAACTAAACCGAGGCTTTTTCTCTTGCATTCAGTGTTTTGCGTAGCGACAAGTATCTCTTTTAAGGTTCCACTTTGTAAGCAACAAAACGATGAAAGAAAAAACGTTGAAGCTGCTCTTTTACCTCAAACGGGGGGCAAAGAGCAAGGCGGGCAAAAGCCCGATTATGGCGCGCCTCAGTGTAGGGCGAACGATGGTACAATTCAGTTGTAAGACGGCCTGCTCGCCGTCGCTTTGGGACAGTCGTAAGCACAGGCTCGTCGGGAAAAGTGCCGAGGCGGTGGCCGTAAACGCCGAGCTGGACAGCCTACAAGTCAGCGTCTGCCGAGCCTATGAGGACTTACGGAAGAAGGGAGGCGAGGCTGTGACCGCCGAGGAGGTCAAGGCCCTCGTCTTCGGACTTCGGAGCGACAGCCAAGGCTTGCTCTATCATTTGGAGGAATACCTTGCTCGCTTTCGGGAGCGGGTGGGGGTGGATCGAAGCGAACGCAGGTACAAGTTCCTTCGGGTTTTTCGGGGGCATCTCGCAGCCTTCCTTCGGCATCGCTACCGAGTGAGCGACTTCCCAGTACACAAGGCGGACAAGGCCTTTATCGAGGATCTCAAGGCCTACTTCGCGCAGGAGAAGGCCTTCAAACTCAACACCACCGCCGGCTATCTCACCGTGCTGGCGTCGCTCCTCAAAGACTTGTACAAAAGGCGTGTCATCGACACCTATCCCTTCATGGGCTACTCCATCCGATGGGACGTAGGCACACCGCGCTACATCACCAAAGAAGAGCTGCGGCGCATCATCGACTTGGACGATTCGCAGCTGGGGAGTTACGAGCTTGTCTCCCGAGATATGTTCCTCTTTTCTTGCTTCACGGGCCTCTCTTACACGGACATTTATCACTTGACGCGTGACCATCTGATCGAGGAGGGCGGTATGACTTGGATCCGCAAGCCGCGCGTAAAGACGGGCCGGATGTGCCACATCCCCCTTTTGCCCGAGGCGTCAGCGATCATCGAGCAGTACAGGGGCATCCACACGCGTGCCTTTCGCCATGAGCCTCCCGAGGGTTACCTCCTCCCCATCCCTGGCTGCGACACCGTCAATATCCATCTCAAGAAGATCGCCGCGCTTTGCCATATCCCGAAACGGCTGACCTTCCACATGGCCCGCCACACCTTCGCCTCGCAAATGACCCTTGCCGAAGGGGTGTCGATCGAGAGCGTGTCTAAGATGTTAGGGCATAGTGAGATCAAGACGACGCAGGTCTATGCCGAGACTTCTCCGGAGCGCATTTTCAAGGACATCACGCGCATCCTCCCAGCGATTGCCCATTATCATCTAACCAATTAATACCCCACAAACTCAATGAAAAGTACCTTCTCGATCCTCTTCTACATCGACCGAAGCAAGCCGAGCGGCGAAGGGCTGTGCCTCGTTCGCTGTCGCATCTCGTGCAATGGCCGGACGGCCTCTTTCTCCACCCGGCAACAGACCTCGCCCGATGATTGGCTGGCGAAAAAAGGGAGAGTGGGCCCCACATCCGCGGTGGCTCATGGTGTCAATCATGCGCTGAGTGCCATCGAGCAACGATTGAACGCACTCTATGAGCGCACACTCCGCGAAGAGCAATACATCACGGCCGAGTACCTTAAGGAGCAATACCTGCTTCAGGACAAGCCGCGGCAGACGTTCGCCGACATCTACTTAGCCCTTTGCCGAGAGAAAGAGGCGCAGAAAGGCAAGACGCTCAGTCCGTCTTCGACTAGAGGCTACAGAGACAGCTACAAGAGCTTCGTCCGCTTCCTTGACACGCGCGGGCTGCAGCGCTGTTTGCCCCACGAGGTGGACAAGGCGCTGATAGAAGCCTATCGCCTCTACATGCTGCGCGACTTGGGCTATAAGATGAGTTCGGTGGCCGTCTACCTGAGGCGTCTGCGCCAAGCCTTCCGGCGGGCGATGTTAGAGGCGGGGCTTCGGGAAGATCCGTTTGACCTGATCGACATCGAGACACCGGCCTACGAACGCAACGCCCTCAGTGCCGAAGACCTGCAACGGCTCTTGGCTTATCGCCCGCATCGCTCCGTGGACAACCACGTCCGGCTGATCTTCCTCTTGGGCTGCTTCACCGGCTTGGCCTTCTCCGACCTCAAGAAGCTCCGCATGGAAGACGTCTACACGCTCGGCGACGGGCGCCGATACCTCTCCATCTGCCGTACCAAGACGCAGAACGGCAGCATCGTGCCCTTGCTTCCCATCGCCGAAGAGATACTCGCCTACGTGGGGCAGGGGCGTACTGAGGGACTATGGTTTCGGGAGTTTCCCGTGAACAGCCATTTCAATCACAAGATCCGCGAGCTGCTCGTCAAGGCCGGTTGCTCGCCGCATACCGAGGCCAGTTCGCACACCGCGCGGCACACTTTCGCAACCACCATCTGCTTAGAAAACGGCCTGCCCATCGAGACCGTGAGTCGGATGTTGGGGCATCGTTTTATCTCCACCACCGAGCTATATGCCAAGGTGAGCAAGCAGAAGATCGCCCGAGAGATGCGTCCGCTGATGGGCAGCGAGCAGACGCAGAGGCTACGCCGTGCCCTGCGGATTTGTCCGCCGAGAAAGAGGACGCACGATCAAGAATGACTCTGGCAGGCGGCCTGCCAAAGTGGTCCGACACTCCGGTGACGTTGGCAGGCCGCCTGCCGGGACTATCGGACACTCCGGTGACGTTGGCAGGCCGCCTGCCAGGACTATCGGACACTCTGGTGATGTTGGCAGGCCGCCTGCCAGGGCTATCGAACACTCAGGTGATGTTGGCAGGCCGCCTGCCAGAGTCATCGAACACTCCAGCGATGTTGGCAGGCCGCCTGCCGGAGAATTTCTCACGATTAAGCCCACCTGTTTCCAGCGTTTTCCCTTCTTATCCTCAGTGTTCCATCAATCCATGGCGCAGCGAGTCCTTTCGCCGACTTTTGCTGCCAAAAGAAACAGCAAGCGCGGGCAGTCGCACTGGCTTGCTTCAATCCAATTACGCAACCTCATACTTATAGAAACACCATGCAAATCATCCTTGTAGACGGTAAGGCTTGGGAGCGACATCGCTCCGCCTTTGCCGACTTTATCCACCGCATCGAGCGGCTCATTGGCAACCCGCCCGAGGCCGACGAATGGCTCGACAACGACGCCGTGTGCCGCGGGCTGAGCATCAGCCCTCGCACCCTGCAGACCTTGAGAGATACGGGTAAAATCCCCTTCTCCATGGTCGGGCATAAGTGTTATTACAAAGCCGGCGACATCGCTGAATTACTGAACTCAAAAGCTGAATGAACTATGGAAGAACATGCAATCATTACGGAAGAAAGCCCTCAAATGCAGCTGTTTGTCCAGCTCATGGAGGGCGTATTGAAGAAGCTGGAGCGCTACTGCGCCTCGGCCCGCCCTACGCTCGCTGGGGAGGTTTATCTCACCGGCGAGGAGGTCTGCGAGCGGCTCAAGCTCAGCACCCGCACTCTGCAGGAGTACCGCAGCTGCAGCCTTTTGGCCTTCTACAAAATCGGCGGCAAGATCCTCTACAAACAGAGCGACCTGCAAGCGATGCTCGACCGACATTATAACCCCATTCAAAAGCCTTCGGTATGACGATAGAAGAACTACGGCGCGCCAGATTAGCCGCTAAACAGGAAGCGATGGGCGGCATGGGTGGCAATGCCGAAACCAAGCGCAAGGCGGAAGTGGAGGCGGAGGCCAAGGCGGAAGAATCGCCCTTCTTTGATCCGCCCGTAGGCGGTAAGATGACAGCAGAACAACAGCAGGCCATCTTGACCGCCAAACTGAAAGAACTGAGCGACTATGGCGTCAAACGTCGCACGGTAGAAGAGTCGCCTTTCTTTGATCCGCCCGCAGAGATCGAGCTGGAAAGAAGCCCGCTTGATCCTCCTCCGGCGGATGAGCCTAAGGAAGAAGTCATCTCAGCCGCTCCACCCGCTCCGGTCCATCGAAAGGCCAAGAGCCACAAGGAGGATTTGGCGACGTTCCGAGAGACATATCTCCAACCCGCGCGCATCAGCCACCGCAAGGCGGTCTACGTCTCTGACGAGACCCAGCAGAGATTAGACTTCGTTGTCCGCCGAATTGGTCTGCGAGGCGCCAGCATCTCGGGCTATGTCGAGCGCGTGCTTCGGGAGCATCTCGACGGGTACAAGGACAGCATCGAACAATGGCGGAAGCTCTGAACACATGTACGCTTAGCGTGCAATGCCCTCCCGAACACTTGCATGTATTGAGTGCAAGTGTTCAGGGTACCGGCACCTCCTATTCTGGGGCCCGGCAAGGTGTGTTTTTGTGCCACAAAAACCGTTTTGTGCCACAAAACGCCTTGCCCCCGGAGCCTTCACTCTGCGGCGGTTCGGCTCCAAAGTCGCCACCTAATCCCATACGAAAAACTAACCCCATGAATCGCCCCCAAGAAAACATCCGCGCGCCCCGAAATGGGACGCCCGCATCAAAGCCGACCCGAAGCTAAGGGGGGCGATGAAAGGGAAGTGAAGGGGGCGTTGCCATTCGTCCATACGAAAATCGGGCAGACCCGAGGGACTTTCATCCCTTCGGCCTGCCCGATAACAGTTCGCTAGCATGCTACTTTTACACAGCGAGCCTTCGAGGCTAATTCTTGATCAACTTCTCGGTATAGGTCTGTCCGTCTTTGATCACACGCACGAAATACAGCCCTGCCGGAAGTCCCGCGATCGGGATTTGGAAGGTCAGCTGATTCGTCTTGAACGATCGCAACATCGTCAGCCCATTCCAAAGCTGAATCTCATACGTATTCGTAACGCCCCTTGTAGCCAAAGAGCCTTGACCTTGGGAAGACAAAATGCCATCGTCCGATTCTGTCAGTTTGAGTGTCACTACATCCGTAGCGGGGTTGGGGAAAAGAGAGAATGTGCGGCGATTATATACTCTTACAGTATAGTACACCGTATTTGAACGCCCGCAATCATTCACACCGGTTGCGGATATGATATAAGTGCCCGCTCTCTTAAAATCAAATACTGCACTTGTTTGGAAAGGGGTTATTTCACACCACGTTTTGTCATTACACTCCCAAATACAACTTGTATTACCG
This sequence comes from Tannerella serpentiformis, assembly GCF_003033925.1. Lineage (NCBI taxonomy): Bacteria > Pseudomonadati > Bacteroidota > Bacteroidia > Bacteroidales > Tannerellaceae > Tannerella > Tannerella serpentiformis. The sequence continues at coordinate 1,677,441 of NZ_CP028365.1, read as the reverse complement.
GAAACATGCGCTCTATAATATTCAGCCCCTGGAGCAGGCAACGATTCATATCCATCAATACCCCAAATATCCGGCTCTCCAACCCAAATACCTGTTTTTTCTGTATTAATCGTATTTCCATTGATGATTACTTGGGCTCTAATTGCACATTGTCCCTTGCTCCTTTTTGAAAATACGGCTGTTCTTGTCCCTTGCCCGGAGACTAATTGCAGATTATTGTTGCTTGCTCCCCATTGTACACGTACAGAAGTTCCTGAAGGTAGATTTTGAATGGTATACATCCCCTGATTGCAGACAACGGCGGGTCCGGAGATAGAAATAGAAAAAGCCTCTATTCCATCTAATGTTTGAGAATTAGTGCCTTTTGGATCAAGCCAATCTCTCAGGCGACGACGCGAATCTGATGCTCCATTGCCAGTCCATGAAACGCTTATTTTCCCATAATTCGCAATGAAGTCATCTAGACTTTTCCCTCTTTCTTGTCTTTTTTAGAAAAATCAGTAAAATGCGATATAGTTCCATCCCTCCCAACTGGTTTGTGTGGTATCGAACCTGTTGAGCACGCTCCTGTATGAGTCCATCCACACATTGGTCCTTTCAATGCTGTATCTCTCCTTGTAAAGCAGCTCATCAAATAACTCGTCATCTCTCCGCATCCCTCTCCGCTTATTGAAGGCGACGTTTGGGAACACCTCCTGCTGATGGCAACCTCGCCTGAATAGTGCAGAGTCAAAGCCGGCATCTGCATTGAGAAAGAGCCCCGATACGGACAAGCCTGAATCCTTAATCCCTGCGAACAAATCCTGAAGAACCAGGGAGATGTTGTGAAGGTCGTTGTGAGAACCCGAAACAGGTGTGGACATGGCAAGCGGTATGCCTTGCCGGTCTGTGACATAGATGGCATTGGTGGTCGTTCTTTTCTTGCGTCCTTGGTATCCACAGCACTCCCCACCGCGAAGCGTGGTGGTGTGGCTGCCGTCCAAATCCACACTGGACATGTCCAAGAAAGACCTGTGACGGCTCAATATCATGCCCCAAACCTTTTTCCATTCGCCGTTCCTCGACCACTTGCGGAAATGGGCATACACACTCTTGTAGCTCAAAACCCTCCCCGTGAAGATGGCTGAAACGGGAAGCATGTGCCACTGACAGCCCGTTTTCAACTTGTAGAGAATGCACTGAATGACCTCCACCAGGTCACTTTTTGTCACATAACCGCGTTTTGCCACCGATAAAAATGGCAAGATCTCAGATTTTATTGTATCTTTGTCCAGTACTTCGTACATGAGAGGAGTGTTTATCTTGGTTTTTATAGTGCAAAGATAATAAACTCCTCTCAATTTGTAGAGATTTTAAAAGTCTAGATGACTTCAATTATTTTTTTAACTAAAAAAGTTTACACGTGAAAGGTAAAAACAACTTCATTACACCAATGCTTTTCCTTGCTTTCATGTTCTTTACTTGTGGCTTTGCATTGGGAATCAATTCCTTATTAGTACCAGTATTGAAGGTTTCGCTAAGCGTTTCGTCCACAGAAGCATATATGCTTATAGGTGCTACGTTCTTACCATTCCTTATCTTTGGTTATCCAGCAGGCTTATTGATAAGTAAAATTGGATATAAGCGTACGATGGCTGCAGCTTTTGCCATGTTTGCTATAGCCTTCGGAGTGTTTATTCTCTCTGCAGCTGAAAGGAGTTTCATTATCTTTTTATTGGCATCTTTCCTTTGTGGAACAGCTAATACGTTCCTACAAGCTGCCATAAATCCTTATGTAACAATCCTTGGACCAACGGAGAGTGCAGCAAAAAGAATCTCTATTATGGGCATGATAAACAAGTTAGCATGGCCTGTATCACCTTTGTTTATTGCTCTTTTTGCAAGTAATAGTGGAGGTGTTGGCTTGGAAGATCTTGACAAACCGTTCTTGGTTATAATCTGCTTATTTGTAATCTTAGGTGTCGTAGCACTCATGTCACCATTGCCAGAGGTGAAAGCTGCTGGAGAAGATGACGCCGATGCAGATTCAGCAGTATCCGACTACGCAAACAGTAAGCATTCTGTCTTCCAGTTCCCACATCTTGTTCTTGGAGCAATTGCCATATTCTTTTATGTTGGTTCAGAGACCATCGTCTTGGGTACACTTATAGATTATGCAAGTGAATTAGGTCTTCCTCATCCTCATACGTACTCATGGATTACCCCAATCAGCATCAGTATAGGATATATCGCAGGTATTATTCTTATTCCTAAGTATCTTTCACAGACGAAAGCCTTACAGATCTGTTCCTTCGTTGCACTGTTTGGAACGCTACTTGTATTGTTACTCCCGGGTGTTTATAGTATTTATGCTGTAGGTATCATGGCATTAGGCTGCTCATTGATGTGGCCAGCATTCTGGCCTTTGGCTCTTATGGACTTGGGTAAATATACCAAGGAGGGCTCATCACTAATGACAATGGGACTTATCGGTGGTGCTGCTATCACTGTGTTGTTCGGACTTATTAAGGATGTTAGCAACATTCAATATGCGTATGGGATCTGTTTTGTCAGCTTCTCTTATATCCTTTTCTATGCATTCAAGGGCTATAAGTTGAGATAAAAACTTCTTCTTCTATAGCATAAGGATATCGGTAATCTATTTGAGAAGTGATATAAGTTGAATTGAAAACTTCTCCTTCTACAGCTCGTGAAGCTCTTTGTCCTTTTTAAAGGAGGACATAGAGCGTGCGAGCTGAATCTATTAAGTAGCCTCTCAGCTTACTGTATATCCATAATGGTCCATATTATTGGTCATGGTTCTGTCGCTGAAACACAATTAATTCCTTGTAAACTGTCGTTGGAACGTTAAAAAATCACCGACTGAAAGACACATTTTTGATTGCCAATCCCGCCGTTTCTCAGTCTGTTCACCCACCTTTTGAATCGGTAAAGCCGCTACCCCGATGACAAAGCGCACTGACCTTACCTTGAAAAACACAACGGAATGAACAGTAACAAAAATCCTTACACTTCTCACTTCGCTATCTTTCACTTTCCCTACCATACCCCTTCTTTATCACCTTTGTAACCATCAAGATATCAATAGGTTACAAACGGGCTTGTAAAAGGTGCCTTTTACATTCTAAAAGATGCCCTTTTGCACATCAAAAGCGCATCTTTTAGAACACAAAAGGTCGTAGATTAAAAAGCAGATGGGAATAATCTTTACATCTGAACAGTCCTTCCCTCCCTCCGTTCTGCCCTAATGCGAGGAGAGAAAGCGCAGAGATTCCCTAAAAAACAGCTGTTATGAGCGTGTAAATCTTTATATTAAGATTAATGTTCTCACTACTGATGGTATCCGCGTAAAGCCTCTTATAGATCACAGTCTCTCTTGTTTTTGCTTTTATGTTACCGTGATCTCGACAAATTATAAGTGTCTATGGATTTGGTGATTAGTGAAATTCGTTGTAGCATTAAGGAGCTAATATACAAACAGTTATAAATAAAAACCGTAATAATCACCTATGGAGGAGTTACTGAAATATTTTGTATGGTAGTCGATTCCTGCAAGTTTTTTGATGTAATGACGGCAAAATATACGCTAAAACCTACCGGAAAACGAAAGCATCGTCGTGATTCTATGATGTCAAAGACAGAAGTTATGCTGGTAATGATTCCTTTCCACGGTTCTGGTTATCGCTGCTTTATTGAAACGGTGAATGATGAACTTAAGAACATTTCGCAGGTGGAACACTCCATACATAGATACTTTGACCGCTTCATCATCAACTTATTATAGGCAATTACCACCTATTTCCTGTTTCCAAAGAAGCCGTCTATCAATGCACAAAGCCTCATTTACACTCCCCTTACATCGTTCTGAATCCGTCGAACTCACGTTAAATAGATAGTTCGAACGATAGACCGTTTGGACGAACGTAAGAATTATCTATCTCTCTGTGGTTAGATAGATAAATCGTCCGTACGATTAACAGGTAGAATGCTTATTTTATCGCTTGCGTCCAAAGAGCCTGAGTATGCCGTATTCGTTCGGGCATTTCTCTTTGGCGGTCAGCCTACTTTCGCAAGGTTGGAGCGAAAAATACAACCGTACAATAAATTGGACTTGAATGAAAACCGTTCTCGGCAGACAGAAGAGAAAAGCCCTGCGGTGGAGATTTTTCGCTCCATCAGCAGGACTTGACCTTGCAAGAAAGTAAAGGCAACCGCAATATCCTTTGATGGATCTGAACAATTTGGGTTAGGACACGTGCCTGGACCATAAAGTTGCCCGATAACTCTTCTCTGCTGATTCAACAAAGGAGAGCCAGACGATCCACCTTCTGTAACAGAAATTCCATTAGCTGTTCTCATCCAATTTATCTTCCAGAAATTGTAATTTTTTTCTCCTGAAGAGAAGCAATTAGAATTAGAGGGAGTGATGTTATGTGTAGATATTTTCTTCACATCTCCACTCGGATGATGAATACCGACTCCTCTCGTTCCAGGGTACCCAGAACGATCCCAGCCTAAATAGTAAGGTGTTACTCCTCGTTTGTTGCGAGGATCTTCGGCTAGTCTTAACAGTGCAAAATCCGAGGCTTCGTTGTTTGCTATCACTGTAGCTCCTATAGTTGATAAATGAGGCGGTTCTATGGATACATTACCACATTTGGGCGCCTCATAATGCCAATAAAAAGACCAATGATTTAAAGCTGGATTATTGATTGCATCGTATTGGATATAATTATTCCCGGGACCACCTAAACAATGATGTGCCGTTAAAAGCAATGGGCGATTATCGTTTGCTGTAGTATTGATTAGAGAACCAGTGCAATATCGGGTACCGTTTACCAATATCATTGCTACAGCATTCTTTTCCTTCTGTCAGCTTTGTCCTTCCGAACAGTTTACATTTACTTGACAACTTCCCGATGAACCTAAATCTCTTGTTGTCATATTACTGGGCAATTCAATGTATCTGTAGCCCTGTACTACGTAAGCTATGGAAATTATAGCCTGTTCGGCGACCTGTCTCGGTTGGTAATACTCCAGCGTAATCTAATCCCCATACAGTAGCCCTGTGGCAAAGCCCTGCACATTGTCTCGGCCGCCTTTATTATTCATAGAAGTAAAGGCACCGAGCGAGTATTTTCGGTCAGTCGTATAAATAAAGAACTTCCCCCCCTCCGGAATCCAAAACCTATCATAAAGTAGGTTTATGGAAAGAGCCTGTGGGCAGCGTATGGTCAATTGCCATAATCTATCTCCGTTAGATAGTTCTTGCCATCGACCGGAATTTCCCAGATTGAGGCTAACCTTGTGAGGATAACCGAAGCGAGGCGGAAGGCCGTTTGCTTCATCTTGCACATCTTCTTGTTCGATGCGATTCATATCCAACGCAGGCATGATCCTAATATCCTGCGGTACCGAGAAGCGGGAAGGTGCGCTATTTTCCCGAAAACTCATAGGTTCTTCATCGGTACTTATCTGTGCTTTAACTAAAAAAAGAGCGCAGATAAAAAGACCTATAAAAAAACAGTACGTCTCATTGTTGTTTTCTTTTGAACAGTAAGTAATTCTTATCTTCATTATAGTACAACCTAAGTTGTTCAGAAGCTATTTCGTAGTGGAAAGCTTTGCACATGGCTTCGACATATTGAGGTCCATCTAATATCTCATTCACCTCAGTACCGCCCCAATTCGTGATGCGAAATACGCCTCCATTTGCCGTATATGTTCCTACTACATCATTAGTAGGGGTATTCCCTCTGAACGTTGCATTCGTTAGGAATGAGATTGTATAGCACTTCTCGCAATCTCTGGGTTCAGGTTCTCGGAAAGTTTTGCCGGTTACATCTCCAAAACCTATCAGCACCCATGTGCCGACCAGTTCAGAAGGAGAGTCCTTCTCACACCCTACCCCCGCTATCAGCAGAAGAAAGAGTGCACTAAACCATAAAATGAACTTCGTCTTCATTTTTCATCATGTTTTCCGTTAATCACGATTCCGCATCCGGATCGATTTATCTCGCTGCGCCTCCGGGGTGCGGCTCCTAAGGGCGCCCAGACTGGTCTGGTGGAGTATTATCTATGACCTTCATAAAAGTGGCCTGTTAAACATTCGACGCAAATATAGTACGTATAGCTGTAATACGAAAGTTGTTTTCCGTGATTCTTGGTGTTTTATTCCTAAAAGCTCTTTTTTTACAAATCAAACTTTTTTAATAGATGAAGAACTTCGCTCTCCCTCGCTTCTCGTATCCTGTGGAACTTTCTGAGAGAGGCAACTTTCTGACAAGTGGCCATTCTTCAATCGCTTCTTAAGCCCGATATGAGAGCAAAGGAAATGCCCTTCGCCATCGATAGCAATTCGACAAGGAACTGTTATCTAATCATCGAAGGGTGGGCCTTCGTAGCCATTGCAGGATTTTCGCATGCCTTCAAACTTTTGCTGTGACATTTGCCGAAGATTTTAGCGCACCTTTGCGGACGAGAAATGAGATGTCTTATGGCTACTGCAAAGTAACGAAAGCAGGCGCACCTCGCTCGTTTCTTATTCGTTCCCTTTGGGTGAGTAGAGCAATCAGTATCCACTCATTGGCAAACACTTAAGCCCCCATTCTTTTGTTTTATGGGGAGATTTGCGATTTCCGCACGGCAGGTGACATCGGCATCGACCGTCCGGAGAAGCGCGAGATCCTACACCACATTCCACCCACGCCCGAGCAAGAGGCGTTCATTGGTAAGCTGATGGAGTTTGCTAAGACAGGCGATGCTACGATCTTAGATCGTGCCCCGCTGAGTGAAAAGGAGGAGAAGGCCAAGATGCTTATCGCCACAGATCTCGCCCGCAAAATGAGCCTCGATATGCGGATGATCGATCCGATGAAATACTCGGATCACATCGACAACAAAGCCAGCCATTGCGCCAAGCTACTCTGCGAGTATTACCGTAAGTATGACGAGCAAAAGGGTACGCAATTCGTCTTCTCCGATCTCGGAACATACAAGCCGGGCGAATGGAACGTGTACTCGGAAATCAAACGCAAGCTCGTGGAGGATTACGGCATCCCCTCATCAGAGATTCGCTTCATCCAAGAATGCAAGAATGAGAAAGCCAAGAAAGCGATGGTAGAGGCCGTGAACCGTGGTGACATCCGTATCGTCTTCGGCTCGACATCCATGCTCGGCACGGGCGTGAACGCCCAGCAACGTGCGGTGGCAGTCCATCACCTCGATATAGCTTGGGTGCGACATGAAGTCGCATAGATAATTGTTGAAATGATACTTATGGGTATCAGCTTTAACCCGCTGTTCCGTCAGCGGTAGCCTACCGACCAATGCACCTTAACGTTGTATTAAGCGGTCGGGACAAAGTACACTTTCGTAAGACAAGACAGAACCGTGAGGGAAAGTCAAGCACGGTTAGTATCATACCGTAGAGTGGCGAGACTGGATAGTATGGTTAGCGTAAGCGAACTGTCAGTAAACTTCGTAACGTCACGAAAGAGTGTAAGATACTGGTACACTATCCCCAAAAGGGAAGCGGTCGGTTAATCCTCTCCAAGGTAGGATTACACGGATATAAGCACCGACGGAGGATGAGACAGAACCTAACCTATCCGTTAGTTATCTATGTGGAACATGGTAAGCCTGTATATCACCCGTCATGTCAAAATGACGGGTGAGCTGACAGCAATGGAAGCCGAACGGTGTGCAGGTATAAGACAGCAGAAAAAGCGAATGCCGTTCTGTAATGGAGCGGATACGGATTGAGCCGACATCACGGGTTGATTTGGGTAACATCATCCGACACGAAAGTGGGCAAACTTCTGTGATGACACTCGGTAGACAAACAAACCGAATGTCATCAAATGGTGATTCTTTACAATTAACTTTTAGAACTTTTAAAAGGAGGAAAGCAAATGAACGACAACAAGACATCGTGTGCGCCTGCTGACAATCAGCAAACACTTTGGGACAGAATAGACTGGACTGAAGCGGAGTTGGCTGTCAGAAAGCTACAAGCGCGTATTGTAAAGGCTCAGAAGGAAGGCAGAACGGGCAAGGTGAAAGCCTTGCAGTGGACGCTGACCCACTCTTTTTACGCAAAAGCCTTAGCCGTAAAGAGAGTTACTTCCAACGGAGGTGGCAACACCCCCGGGGTGGACATGGAAACATGGGAGAAACCCGAAGCAAAAACACAAGCGATAAGCGAACTCAAACGCAGAGGCTATCAGCCGAAGCCATTGAGAAGAGTCCACATCAAAAAGAGTAATGGCAAACTGCGACCGTTGGGAATACCGACAATGAAAGACAGAGCCATGCAAGCACTCTACCTCATGGCATTGGAACCAGTGTCGGAAACAACAGCCGACACACGTTCATACGGTTTCCGCAAGGAACGCCGCTGTATGGATGCTGTTCAGCAATGTCATAACATTCTCCGGAAAGGCTATTCTCCCGAATGGATTCTGGAGGGTGACATAAAGGGGTGCTTCGACCATATCAGCCATGAATGGCTGCTTGCCAACATCCCTATGGATAAGGCAATGCTCCGTAAGTGGCTGAAATGCGGCTATATCTTCAACAAACAGATGTTCCCGACAGAGGAGGGAACACCACAAGGTGGCATTATCTCTCCCACGCTTGCCAATATGACATTGGACGGATTGCAGAAAGTCCTTGCAGAGAAATATAAACGAGTTAGAATCAAAGGCAAGTTATATTCGCCAATGGTGAATCTTGTCCGCTACGCTGATGACTTTATAATTACCTGCGAGAACCGTGAAACACTTGAAAAGGAAATAAAGCCATTGGTAGCCGACTTTATGTCTGAAAGAGGTCTGACCTTATCAGAAGAAAAGACGGTGATAACCAATATTTGTGACGGTTTCGATTTTCTCGGTTTCAATATCCGCAAATACAGCAATGAAATATTGACCAAGCCTACCAAGAAAGCCGAAAAACGCTTTATGGAGAATATCCGTAAGGTAATAAAAGGCAACAAGGGGTGCAGGCAGGAGTCCTTAATCAGAATGTTGAATGCTAAAATCCGAGGATGGGGAGCTTACTATCAGCATGGCGCAACGCGTGATTCCTTTCACAGAGTTGACCATCAGATATTCCTCTCCCTATGGCAATGGGCTAAACGTCGCCACTCCAAGAAAGGGAAGCGATGGATTAAAGACCGCTATTGGCATAATATCCGAGGTAACAGCTGGACTTTTGCTGCCAAGTTCAAGAAGTCAAATGGAAAGGAAGACCAACTCACATTGTTGACTTTGGCTTCCTCATTCCCTTTTCTGCAATATACGCAGATGAAAGGGGATATGAATCCGTTTGACGTGGACTGTCGTTTATACTTCAACCAAAGAATGAAGTCGAAAATGCTTGTTCCACTGAAAGGACGTAAGTCTTTGCTTCGCCTATGGGAAAAGCAAGGAAGAAAATGTCCAATATGCGGTGAGCCGATAGACACGCACAAGGCATGGAATGTGATGCCTACCGTCCAAAATGGGCGAAAGTGCAATCTATTGGTTCATGATGAATGTTTCAAATTATCCCACAAATCCAATGACAACAACAAGTAATATGAGCCGGTCTCTATATAAGAATAGGGATTTAGAAAAGCTTGAGCCGTATGAGGGGAAACTCTCATGTACGGTTCTTAGGGGGGAAGAGGGTAGTAATGCCCTTGACCTACCCGATAGGCCTTCCGATCTCGAGCAGCGCAACGGGCGTGCCGTCCGTAAAGGCAACGAGGTAGCCAAACAGTTTGCCGACAACAAGGTGGACGTGATCATCTATGCCGTGGAGCGCTCGCTCGACAGTTACAAGTTCAACTTGCTTCACAACAAACAGCTCTTCATCAATCAACTCAAGACGAACACGCTCGGCAGTCGCTCCATCGACGAAGGTTCGATGGACGAGGACAGCGGCATGAACTTCTCGGAGTATGTGGCCGTGCTGTCGGGCAACACTGATCTACTCGAGAAAGCGAAGCTGGAGAAGAAGATCGTCACTTTGGAATCGGAGCGAAAGGGCTTCCTTAAAGAGCGCGACACGGCCGCAGCCAAGCTCGAGGAGATCAAGGGCTCTGTCGTTTTCCATTCAGACAAGATCCGGGAAGCCCAGGCGGATCGAGCACATTTTGAGAGCCAAGTAAAGCGTAACGCCGACGGTGTGCCGGTCAATAAGCTGTCGGTAAAAGGTGTGCCGGATGGTGCGGACGTTAAGGCTGTGGCTGCGCGCTTGCAGGAGATTGCGGAGAAGGCGCGCACCGAAGGCGAGTACAACAAGATCGGTGAGATCTATGGTTTCCCGGTCATGGTGAAGACGGAAAGCACGGCGAAGGATCTTTTCGATTGCTCCGTCAACCGCTTTTTCGTGCAAGGCTGCAGCGGCATTTACTATACCTATAACAATGGTCGTCTGGCCGCTGATCCGAAGCTCGCTTGCCAAAACTTCCTGAACGCACTAGAGCGGATCCCGAAAGTCATCGAGACGCACGAGAAGGAGTTGGCCAAGGTGAAGGAGCAGATCCCAGCCTTTGAGGCAGCCGCCTCAGGCGTCTGGCGGAAAGAGGACGAGCTACGCGCGCTGAAGAGGAACGCGGCGGAGCTGGATCGGAAGATTGCACTCTCACTTGCACCACCGACGCCGCCGGAAAAAGAGGAGCAGGCAGCGGACAAGAACGTGGTTGAAAAAGGAAACGGTGCCCGTCTACCTCAAGCGGATAGGGTGGAGCACGACGCGGCGAGTCGTGTGGTGATCGGGAAGGTGAAGTGGAGGTGAACTACATGAGAGAGGGGTGTAAGCCCTCTCTCACGGCTTTTAGATCACTCGCACCAAATCGGTTCGTCTTCCCAATGATCAAGAAAGCCGAGTCTGAAGATCGGGATCTCCGGATTTTTCTTTATCAGAGCAAGTATTTTCTGTTTATAAGTCCCTCCGGTGTGAATCGCATTACACAGATAGAGCATGGCGGTAATGATGAAATAGGGCTTCTTCTTCCCCGCTTCCGGCAAGGGGCGACTCAGCCATGTTCCTTTCGGTTTTTTGATCTCCATCGGACGTTTGACCATATTGCGGCTCCACACTCGGGAGTGATGTGCTACGATATTCCGGAGGTAAGAAATTGCTTCCAACCAACTTGACAATTCGTTATGCCGATTGAGGCCGAAATCATTCGCTATGCGTGACTTCTCTGACAACTGATGTCTAAGATTCTTGTACATCTTGGAAAGCGTCCCGAACGTAGCCACTTCAAAAACGATCCACGCGTCGGGCTGTTCGGCCAAAGCAACGCAGCACCCACGCTCCCATATGCCATATTTCCGCTTGTATTCCTTGGCGAAGACTTCACCGCTGCGCATAAACTCCTCCTTGAGATCACGTAGATGTTGCCTGTAAAGCGATTCGTCTACAAAAAGCGAACTGTCCGCATAAAATAAACCACCATAAGATTGGGAGAGATGATAAATCATCTTTGCTCGCAATGCGATTTCAATTGATTCGATGGCGTCGAACAAGATCAATCGCAACTCCTTGTCAAAAAGGTAATGAGCAATGACCGCTTCGAAACACGCTCCCTCGGCGAAGAGATGACGGTCCTTGTCACACTGCATTTCCCACCAATAACCCTTCAGACGGTAATAACTGATGCAGCTCAGATGAAGTGCAGCTGCTTTCTGATCATGAATGATCATTCCCCTTTGTTTCAATAGTTCGATCTGATCTCGAATGGAGCGTGACGCTTTGTTTGCCATACTATTAGAAAAAAATGACCCGCTGGCAGATCTTACGGGATGCCAAGCAGGTACTGTTATCATTGAAGCGCACATTTTTCGTGTGCGGCGCATTCATTTTCGTTGCAAAAATAAGTCCTTTTCTTTTCGTCGTAAAGAACTAGTTCTGAACAGAGGTGTGTTAGCCCTTGATCCGATATCGGCAGAATGAGAAAACTAAGATTTCGGCAGCGTCGTAACATGATTGCCGAAATCTTGAGCTGCGCTGGGGCTGTCATTCTGCTGTTTGTTTGCGCAACATCTCATCAATCTCCTCCCGCCGAAACAGCAGCCGACCGTTGGCCTTGAGATAGGGAATCTTCCCTGACGACACCCAATTGTAGACCGTCTTCTACTCCACTTTCAGGAGTTTGGAGATGTCGATGATGTCCAGGTATTCGGGCTTCAGCGGTGGGTGGACTGTCGTATCAATCGTCTGTTCGCGCAATACCAACAGGCGGTCGAGCTTCCCCTCCATCCGCGCCAGACTGTCAAGCAGCTGCTTTTGCCACTTGTCAAAAGGCTCTTCTACGTACGACATCGCTCTCCCTTTTGATAGTTACCCGCGGTGTCCTGCGACAGGATGCCCTGCTCCCTCATGTAAGCGATGTATCGCTTGGCTGTGCGATCCTTGATCTCCATCTCCTGAATGAGTAGTTCGCTCAGGCTTTTGTAGGACAGTTTGGAGGTATGCAAGAAGATTTCTTTGACCACGGCGATCAATTCGTCAGCCTTTCGTCGCTCCTTGTCCTCTTTCGATTTCTCACCGCGGTAGACATGCATGTCTTGCTGCTTATCCCATCCGAAAAGCATGATCGGGACGTCGAGCGGACTACCGTCGCGCACCTTCAGCGCCTTCACGACCGAGTATTCGGGATCGTCATCCTTCTCGATAGACAGGATGCCGGCGGCTTTGCGTTGCAGCTCCAAACCGATATGCCCGCGCAGCTTGATCCCGTTGGGCACGAAGTGAAGCACACAGATAATACACGTGTTGTAGATGCCGGCCAGCTGATAGAATTCGTCCACGATGGCAATGCACTCCGTCTCGTCGTTGGCCGATCGGATCAGGTCGGCGATGCCGTCGATGACCACAAGATGGATACCGCCGTGCCGGTGATGGAACAGGTCCATGCTTTCGCGAATCAGCTTCAAACGGTCTTTGCGGGAGAGGGAGGCCAAATAGAGCGAATGGTAAAAGTCGGGCACGGCCGCGAGCGAGGCACGTCGCAACGTCTTGCCCAAGTTTTTGTGGAGCTGCGCCTCGGACTGCTCCGTGTCGTAATGCAGGACGACCAGCCGCTTGGGATTGGCTGTGACTTCCAAGCCCAGCGTCCGTTCGGCGGGTAGCATAGTTTCTCCCAGAGTGCCGGCCAAGATGGCGGTGATGTAGTTGCTTTTCCCTGTACCCTCTCCACCCGTGATGCAAAACAGATTATCCTGTGTACCGAGCGGCACGCCGTTCACAGCCACCACCGACCTGGATGCATCGGGCGGATTGTCATAATCGATCTCGCACGAGCGCAGCATCATCATGGTTTGCACGTACAGATTGGAAAACATGTCGGACAACAGTGCCTTCAAATCCTTTTTTCCATACCCTAATTGGAAGTAGTCGGAGATGTCTTTTTCGCCTTTGCTGCCTTGAAGAGGAAGCGTCAGATTAAGCACATGATACCCCGCAAGCTGTTCCACCTGTCGCTCCGATTCTCGTTTGCCCGTTTCATCCGTATCGTAGAGTAGGATGATGTGACGGAAGCGGAGACGAGCCTTTCTATGATATTCTCCGGTATTTGTGCCGTCTCGCTGTTGAAACAGATGGCGTGAAAGCCGTGTGAGGATTGATGATAGAACAAAAGGGCAGGAATCACGTCCTGAAGGGTATTTAACCACGTTCCGAGGGGTATTTAACCACGTTCCGAACGTATCGCAACCACGTTCCGAACGTATCGCAACCACGTTCCGGACGTATCGTAACCACGTTCTGAACGTATCACAACCACGTTCCGAACGTATCGCAACCACGTTCCGGACGTATCGTAACCACGTTCTGAACGTATCACAACCACGTTCCGAACGTATCGCAACCACGTTCCGGACGTATCGTAACCACGTTCCGAACGTATCATAACCACGTTCCGAACGTATCACAACCACGTTCCGGACGTATCACAACCACCTCCCTAACGTATTACGACCACCTCGGAACGTTATCCCCCCCCGAAATAAATCCCAAACAGCTTCTTCGAAGAACACTAAGCCATGCGAAGTGGAGGGGGCGGTTTATTGCTGAGCGAGATATTCGTACTCCTGCCGATACCGAGCTAAACGCTGGTAATCCTTTTCCGTGGGGGACGGTAGACGCTTCATATCCATATTGTGCGTTAGGTCATTCAGCTTGACGGCGCGCGCCAGTGCATGCTCGCCGATGTGATGGATATAGGTCTGGCGGTCACTGGCCGTATGATGATTGAGCAGCTTCAGTGCTTGCGCGATCTCTGCCCTATCGTTTGGCTCCATCGCTGTTTGAGCTTCTTCTTCCAACAATTTCAAGACTTGCTCCACGGTGTGCGGGGTATCCTCGCTTGCATCGTGGAGATAGCCGACCACCTGCTCTTGCCAGGTACGCCCTAATGAGGCCACAAAACGCAGATGACCCTCAAAATAGTCCATCCCAGCCTTGTCTTTCTGCCCATCATGCAGTCGTCGAGCCACTCGCGCGGCAGCTTCAACCCAGTTGCTTTGAGTTCCCATACCTATTCTCTTCTTACTGTTTATGCACCCAAAGCTACGCCCAAGAAGCGACACGATTTAGGTCGCACCTCACTTTCTCCACCGTTAAGTTTCTCTCTCGCCTCACCTATGTCTATAGGTCAGGCGGGAGCTCTCCGGAGCTGCCTAAATGTCATGGAGAATGGTTAACAATCGCGGCAGCGACGACGCATTCAGAAAGTCACCCGTACTTTTGGCCGACATTTTTTTATTCACTCACAAAAACCTATACGACAATGAACTTGAATGATTTATTCAGCGGATCGGCCACGCAGTCGATCATCAAAACGATTGTAGAGAAGACGGGATTGAACGAGTCGCAGGCCTCGGGCGCGCTCCAGGCTGCACTGCCGATGATCCTCGACGTAGTGTCTAAACATGCCGGCAGCGGCGAGGGCCTCAGCGGACTGGTTAGCGGCGTCGTGAGCAACCTTGGCGGCAAGGGCCAAGGTGTTGTCGACAAGATCACCGGCATGATCGACAAGAACAAGGACGGCAACATCATGGACGACCTGGCTGGCATGCTGGGCGGAAAGAAGAAGTAAAGCCTCCGGCCCATGCCGTACAGAAAACTGACGCAATGCGAGATCGACGCGCTCGTGGCCAGTGGCTGCGAGGCCGAGGATTGGCAGCGCGTGGAGGTAGCCGATGTGGGGTTCGACCCCACACGGTTGCGCCACGTACGCTTCTCGGGGCAGATCAGCCTGGGTAGCGCTGTCGACCTCCGGGACGCGACGATCTGCGACTGCATGGTGGGCGACGGCGTACGCATTAACGGCGTACGCTCCGCCCTGGCCGGCTATGAGATAGGCCGTGGCGCCCGACTCACTGACATCGGCACGATGACCTATCGCGCGGGCACGACGGCCGGTAACGGGGTGCGCGTGGCTGCGGTCAATGAGAACGGTGGCCGTGCTGTCCCCCTCTTCGACGGACTTACGGCCCAGACGGCCCACCTCATGGTCTTCCATCGACACCGCACGGAGACACTCCGCCGCACGTTCGATCGCATCGACGCCTATGCCGCCACCATCGCGGCGGCGCCACGCGGATATGTGGGCGAGGGGGCTACAGTGGAGGGATGCGGACGTATCGTGGATGTGCGTATCGGCGACAGGGCCACGGTCTGCGGCGCAACACTGTTGCAGAACGGTACCATACTGAGCCAGCCCGAGGCACCGACAGAGGTAGGCGTCGGCGTCATGGCTCGCGACTTTATTCTGGCCCCCGGTGCACGCGTCGTGGACGGCGCGTTCATCGAACGCTGCTTCGTGGGCGAGGCCTGCTTAGTAGAGCAGGGCTTCACGGCCATCGACTGCCTACTGTTTGCCAATGGGATGTTCGCCAAGGGCGAGGCCGTCTCAGTCTTCGCTGCCCCGCACACCGTTTCGCACCACAAATCGAGCCTCTCGATCGCCTGCAGCCTCTCGTTCGCCAACATGGGCAGCGGGTCAAACATGAGCAACCATGCCTACAAGCTCGGCGCTGTCCACCAGTCTGTGGCCGAGCGCGGAACGAAATTCGGTAGCAACTCCTACGTACAGGCGCCAGCTCACTTCGGTGCCTATTCGATGATCACCGGCGAGCACCGCAACCACCCGGATACGCACGCGCTTCCATTCTCCTACCTCATGGACGAGGACGGGCAGTCGATGCTCATCCCGGCCGTCAACCTCTTCCGCACGGGCACCCTCCGCGACGCCACAAAGTGGCCCAACCGCGACCATCGCACCGCCGACAGTCCGCGCGACCTGATCCGTTACGACTTCCTCAATCCCGACCTCATCGACCGCATCCTGGCGGCCGTCAACCTCCTCTCGCGACTGAAAGAGGAGAAGCCCGACGCCAAATACTACACCTTCGGCAACTGCTCCATCCATCGCCACTCGTTGCAGAAAGGCATCACCTACTATCGCGAGGCGCTCGACATCTTCGTAGGCGATTACCTCGTCTGCGGCGGCACCATCGACGACTCCGAGGGGCCGGGCCGCGGCCCGTGGATCGACCTGTCGGGGTTAGTTATGCCCCATGAAACGCTTGAGGAGATCGTCCACGACGACCTCTTCGGGGCCGACGCCGCGTTTCGTCAGGCACATGCGCGATATGAGGAATACCTCGGGCGCTACGTCACGGACCGTTACGACCTCTCCGACGCAGACAAGCGCCGCGAGCATCTGAAGCGCTACGTCTCGACGCTCGACACCGTCCGCCATCGCCTCTCTAAGGAGGCCGCCTTGGAGTACTTCGGCGTGTCGCAAATCAGCTACGGCGCCGACTGCCCCGAGAGCGATCGGCAGACCGACTTCCTACAAGTGCGCGGAGAGATCGCCACTGACCCCTTCCTGGCCCCCCTCCTCAGCGAGATGGAACATAAGGCGGAGCAGGCGCGAGCTATGCTCTGAACGTTTGACACGCTGGGAAGTTTCTTCCAGAGGGGTAACAGCAGGTGCGAACCCCGTGGAAGTTTCTTCCAGAGGGGTAACAGCAGGTGCGAACCCCGTGGAAGTTTCTTCCAGAGGACTGACAGCGGGTGAGAGCCCCTTGGAAGTTTCTTCCAGAGGGCTGACAGCGGGTAAGAGTCCCGTGGAAGTTTCTGCCAGAGGGCTGACAGCGGGTGAGAGCCCCGTGGAAGTTTCTTCCAGAGGGGTAACAGCGGGTGAAAGCCCCGTGGAAGTTTCTTCCAGAGGGCTGACAGCAGGTGCGAACACCGTGGAAGTTTCTTCCAGAGGGGTAAAAGCAGGTGAGAGCCCCGTGGAAGTTTCTTCCAGAGGGCTGACAGCAGGTGGGGATACCGTGGAAGAAACTTCTAAGCTCACCAGCATCCGAATTAAGAGGATAACAAAAAGCCTCCGGACGCATGGACGACACCATGTATCCGGAGGCTTTCTGCGATTTATGCATCCCGATAGGCCGACGATCAGCCCCCGCGCTTGTGCTTATAAGGGAAAAGGATGGCGAAGAAGACGGTCACGAGGAGCGAATACCCCGCAAAGAGGTACCACACCGTAGACCAATCGCCCACCAAGAGCGTCTTGACACCGCCGGCCGTCTCCACGTCCGTCCATTGGCAGAAGGTGTTCACCACGGCCTGTGCACCGAGCGTGCCCACTGTGGCGCCGACGCCGCTGGTCATCAGGAAAAAGAGGGCCTGCGCACTGGAGCGAATCGAGGGATCCGTCTCCCGATCGACGAAGAGCGAGCCAGAGATATTGAAGAAGTCAAAAGCCACACCGTAGACAATCATCGACAGCACGAGCAGCCAGACGCCCCCGCCGGGATTGCCGATGCCGAAGAGGGCAAAGCGCAGGATCCAAGCCACCATCGCAATCAGCACGACCGTCTTAATGCCGTAACGCCTTAGGAAGAAGGGGATGAGCAGGATGCAGAGCGTCTCGGAAACCTGCGAGAGAGAGATGAGGATGTTGGCGTGCTGCACGCCGAAGGTGTTGGCATATTCGGCCACCGACTCGAAGGAGGCGATGAAGGGGTTGGCAAAGCCGTTCGTGATCTGCAACGAGACGCCTAACATCATCGAGAAGATGAAGAAGACGGCCATCTGACGCTTGCGGAAGAGTCGGAAGGCATTCAGCCCAAGGGCCTCGACGAACGACTTGCGCTCCATGCTTCGGCTGACGGGTATATGGGGCAGCGTGAAGGCATAGTGAGCCAGCAGAGTGCCCAGCGCACCGCAGATGACAAACTGCATGGCGGAGGTTTGGAAGCCCGTCAGATCGACCGCCCACATGGAGCAGATGAAGCCGATGGTGCCGAAAATGCGGATAGGCGGAAAGTCGCGTACCGTGTCGTAGCCACCCTGTTCAAGCAGGCTGTAGGCCACGGAGTAGGAGAGTGCCAGCGTAGGCATGTAGAAAGCTACGCCCAGTGTGTAGAGCGCAAAGAAGGTTCCGAAGGCAACGGACGGTCCGGCCGAGAGCCCATAGGCACCCGCGGCGGCCATGAAGAGTCCGGAGGCTAAGTGGCAGAGAGCGAGCATGCGTTGCGCCGGCACGTAGCGGTCGGCCAGGATGCCGAACAGCGTGGGCATGAAGATGGAGACGAGACCTTGCACGGAATAGAAAAGTCCGATGTGTTCGCCCATGCCCGCAGGCCCGAGGTAGCGCGACATGGAGGTGAGGTACGTGCCCCACACAGCGAACTGCAAGAAGTTCATAATGATCAAGCGAAGTTTCAGGTTCATAGTGTTACTGAGATAAAAGTGTGGATAAATCGGGGTTGATTATGAATGATAAAGCGGTGAAATGATGACGTGCGGGGGAAAGGCTCAATCTGCGTAGGTACGGAAGACGATGATGCAGCCCCGTGTCTCGATGCGGAACCTATCCGTGAGGGCCTCGTTGAGCGTAGCCTGCCACCATCGAGTGATGCGTCGCCCTTCAAGCGGCCAGCGCACATCGCGGAGGGTAAGCGGCGCGTCGTCCAGACAGAAGACGGAGACCTGTTGGCCAGCCCGCGAGGCGAACGTCTGGCAGCCTGTGGCGGGGGTGAAGACGCCGTAGTCGGTCCACATCTCCACGTCCAGCCCACGCGCCTGATAGTCGGCCAGCAGACTGATGTTGCCCAGCGTATGGTCCTCGCGGCGGCCCGTGGCGCCGAGGATCGTGAGGTGGCGCATCCCTTGAGAGACAGCGTAGCGCACGGCCTTACTCAGGTCGTTCGTGTCCTGCTCCGATTCTATGTGCAGGCGGTCGGATAAACGGCGGCGTGCCTCGGGCGAGATCGAGTCGCCGTCGCCCACGACAGCCAACGGCGTGAAGCCCTCGCGCAGCAGTCGGTCAGCCGCACCGTCGCAGCAGATGATGCGCCCCTCGGCCGCCCTCGCCAGTAGCCCCAGCGGGATCGGATGCGTAGGGAAATCACCCGCCGCAAGGATCACCGCGTCCGTCTCTGAGGCGTTTTTGGGGCCGGAAAAATCAGGTAGAATATCCATGTCAGTCGATTGTTAAAACCTCGCAAATATAGACGCTCTTCCGGCCGAGGCTTAGGGAAAGGGATACTTTTGTGCGTCAGTGTTAAGCCTGTAATCAGGCAGATAGGGGATTTGGGATGCCCCTTATCCCCCTTTATCTTTTCGGATCATCCACTATTATTCAAATCCATAAATAGCCCCATATGAGTGTGAGAAAAACCTCCTTTTATTTCTGTATGGCGATCCTCTTTGCGATCGCAGGAGCCTTTCCCTACAGCGCCTCAGCGCAAGTGCAGAAAGTGCAGCAAATCGTCAAGATCGAGAAGGACACCCTGCGGATGTACGTCGGCCAGGAAGATTCCCTCCGCGCCTATGCCTATCCCAGTGCCCGCGTATTCTATTGGGACAATCGCGTCTCCATCCCCGTCGTAGCCTCCATCGCCCCGCCCCATTCGACCAACCCCTACGATTCCGTCTACATCGTCAAGGCTTGGAAGCCGGGCAAGACGGTCATCGTTGTGCGCGTCAATGAGGTGGCAGCCCGCTGTATTGTGGTGGTTACGCCCAAGATCTATGTCGACAGCCTCCGCCTGAAGCGCGACACCATCCGACTGCGCACCGGCGACACGGCCTCCGTCATGGCCCGCATCTTCCCCTACAACGCCTCGGATAAGAAGCTCGGATGGACCACCGTGGGTGGCGCGCGCGTGCTTGGCACTACGGATAGCGTGACCCGCGTCATTGCTGCGGCCGATGCGGACACCAGTCTGCTCATCGTGGGTGCGCTGGACGAATCGGGCAAACGCGACACATGCGTCATCATCACCCGCCGCATCCCCGTGGAGCGTCTGACGCTCAACCACGACACAATCCGAGTGGACATCAATAAAACCGACACACTCCGCGCCACCCTCCTCCCGCGCAATGCGACGGATCAACGAGTAAAGTGGACCGTTGTAAGCGGTGCAGTCAAGGTCCTACCGGTTGACTCTATCGGTCAAGCAGCCGAGCTGATCGGCGCTACCGTGGCCGATACCGCGCTCGTCGTAGCTGAAGCGGCTGACGGCCGACTCGATTCGTGCACCGTGATCACCGTCGATCCGAACACGACGGCCTCCGTCGAAGTGGACAAGACGACGGCCATTCGTAACGTCGATGGTGGCGTGATGGTACACGTCGACCGCCCCGCACGACTCGAGATTTACACCCTGACCGGCGCCCTGGCCCATCGCGAGAGCCTCACGCCGGGCGACCGTTTCGTGCCGCTCCGCCGCGGTCTCTACATTGTCGCCGTAGACCGAACGAGGCGCAAAATCCTTGTTCAATAAGCCAGTATATCAGCCAAGAGAAGGGGGACTGGGAATCCTCCTCTCTTGAACTTATCCTTGACCGCGGTTGTTTATACTGCACATCACCTCGATTATTCAAACCCCCTAATAGGAAAGAACATGAAGAAGATTACCATCCAACTACTGGCCGTCGCAGGCGCGATGGCCTTGTTCACCAGCGAAGCACGGGCGCAAGCCACGGTGCAGCTGAACAGTCACGAGACGATCCAACTGATCTACGGACAGAAGGACTCCGTCAAAGCCACGATCTCCGCTCCAGGCGAAGTCTTGTCATGGAGCACAAACCCCGCTTCCGCATACGTCGCCAAGTCTGCCGCTGACAGCACATGGGGCGTGATCACTGCCCCCAGTGGAACGAATTACGAAGGATGGGTTGTCATCAGTTATGGCGCGGCCAAAGACTCCGTCAAGCTCCAAATCAACCACGCCGTTGACAGCGTGAGCTTCGGCGCTGTGTCTCGCGACACGACGATGGGTATCGGGACGACAAAGACACTCACCGCCTCCGTCTTCCCCAACAATGCATTGCAGGAAGTGCTTTACTCTTCGTCAAACAGCGCTGTGGCCGAAGTGCAGACCGTAGGATTGCAAGGCATCATCACCGCCAAAGCTGTCGGAACGGCCCGCATCACGGTATCGGCCGGCAAGGGCGCAGGCATGAAGACAGACACCTTCTTGGTGAAAGTCGATAACCCCATCACAGGCCTCAACTTCGCCATCACCACGGACACGATCCCCATGCAGATCAATAGCGAGCTGGACGTTCAGGCCGTGGCTACCCCAGCCAATGCTGACAACATCAACACGCTGCAGTGGTCTATCGTTCCGATCGCACCCGCCACACCGGGCCTCGTGACGATCGCCTCCAACAGCGGCCTTACGGTTAAGATCCAATCCGCTGCCACACCGGGCATAGCCCGCCTAACCGTCACCTCCACCAACGGTGTCACGGCAAACCGCGTCATCAAGGTGCTCGACCCAATCCACGTCACTGCAATGACCATCGATAAGGACACCGTCTCCCTGCCCGTAGGCAAGAAGGACACGCTGACGGCACGCATCCTGCCCGCCGAAGCGCTGAATAAGAAGGTAACGTGGACCTCCACCAACCCCTCTTTCGCCGCTGTGGAGCGACTGACGGACACCACCGCCGTTGTAACAGGAAAGACTGTAGGCGTGGCCATGATCGTCGGTGAGACCGAGGATGGCAACTTCAAGGACACCTGCTACATCTACGTCCGCAATGCCGTCGAACTGAAGGCCATCAAGTTGGACAAGCAGAAGATTCGCCTGAAGCTGAACACCACCGACACCTTGGCCGTAGCCTTCAGCCCGGCCAACGCCTCCGATCAGCGCGTCAAGTTCCTGTCCGCTGACACGTCCATCGCCACCGTCGATGCTAACGGCGTCATCAAGGGCCTCAAGACGGGCACCGTTTACGTGAGCGTGACAAGCCTCGAAGGCGGCTTCAAAGACTCCTGCGAAGTGACCGTTTACGATCCCAGCCCGAACGTTGAGACCGCTGCCGGTGTCAACATCTGGAGCGCCGAGAATGGTCTCCGCGTACAGTCTGACAAGGCCCGCACGCTGGCTGTATACAGCATCTCCGGCGCGCTTTACCGCAAAGAGACCGTCGTAGGCGACCGCTTCATCGCGCTCCCGAGCGGCCTCTACATCGTCACCTTGGGCGAGGTTAGCCGCAAGGTGGCCATCCCTTAACCACGGACTTGTTTTCATTTGTATTGATAGGGCTGCCTGCCACGGAGAGGTTCACACCTCTTCGCCGGCGGGCAGCCCGCTTTTTATGCCGGCGGCAAGGTTCCGTCGACCGGATCGACGGCCACCTTCAGCGTGAAACGTCCCGTCGATTGAATCGACAGCGGTTTTTAGATCGAAATGGCCTCGTCGATCGAATCGACGACTGTTTTCAGATTGAAATAACCCCGTCGATTGAATCGACGACTGTTTTCAGATCGAAATGGCCCCGTCGACCGGATCGACGGCTGTTTTTAGATCGAAATGGCCTCGTCGATCGAATCGACGGCTGTTTTCAGATCAGAATGGCCCCGTCGATCGGATCGACGTAGCCTTACCACTCCATTCAAACACCGTTTAATCTCCATTCAAACCCCACATGAACGTCAAGTTTTTATCCCCCCTCCTACTCCTTCTGGCCACGGCTACTGTCGGACGTGTCGCAGCGCAATGCGACAGCCTTGGCTATCGGGCCGCGGTGTACGTCTCGGCCAACGGCGATTCGCTGCCTTACCGACTGTTGACGCCGGACACGGTCGTGCCCGGACAGCATTATCCGCTCGTGCTCTTCCTGCACGGTGCGGGTGAGCGCGGCCGCGACAACTGCGCACAGCTGCGACACGGCGCGGCACGCTTTGTCGACTCCACCGCCAGACGACAGTTCCCTGCCTACGTACTCTTTCCGCAGTGCCCATCGGACGAGTTCTGGCCGGCCATCCTGCGGCAAGACCATTTCGGGCGTGGAGCGAATCCCTTCCCTCTGTCTCAGCCTATGTCGCGTCCGCTGCGGCTGGCCGATGAGCTGCTGGAGCACACGATCACACAATTCCCCATCGACACGATGCGCATCTATGTAGTTGGACTCTCGATGGGCGGCATGGGCACGCTCGACTTAGTCAGTCGTCGGCCGCAGCGGTTCGCTGCCGCGGTGGCCATCTGTGGCGGCGTAAACGTGCACCGGTTAGAGCTGCTGCGTGGCACACGGACACGTTTCCGTCTCATTCACGGCGACGCCGATCCGGTCGTACCCGTACGTTTCTCGCGTGAGGCTGCGGCGGCATTGCGGCGCGCAGGTGCTTCGGTCGAGTATATCGAACTACCTGGCGTCGGCCATGGCAGTTGGTACAACGCCTTCCGCCGCCCAGACTTCCTCGAGTGGCTGTTTGAAGCCAAAAACTAAAAAGGGCATCAGGGATGCCCGCCAAGTCGGTCGGGTACATACGACGTGGATAGATGATCACGTATCCGGTCAAACCCTCCGGCTTCGGCGAGGCCCTGATTTTCTTTTTTATCCAATACGGAAAAAGATAGTAGGAAGAGAAAGAAGCACTCCCCCATCCAAAAACACCGAATCCCCGACACAGCCTCATCAGCTATGCCGGGGATTCTTCTTTGATGTATGGGCGGACACCGGGGCCCACCCATACGATAGGAACGGGATCGTTACTTCACAATCACCTTATGAACGGAACCATCCTTCAAGGTGATCACGTACGCACCGCGACTCATCGGGATCGACGTGTCGCCTTCGGGAAGGTCAACGCGCTTCACTAACTGGCCAGCTACGGAATAGATGCTGGCAATGTCTGCACGCTCTACACGGATGTAGATCTTCTCACCGTGTGACCAAACGGCCGTTCCAGCCGTCAGCAGCTCGTTCGCAACCACATCCGGACCGAAGGTCAGCGTCACTTCTTGCTGTACGCTCGGCACGATGTACTCGTATTCGCCGTTCGCATTCTTCACGCCGTTCAGCACTTCCTGCTGGCCGTTGACCTTGCGGTTCGTGCGAACTACGAGTGGCTTCGCACCCGAGTAAGTAGCGCTGAAGCGGAAGCTGGTGCGCGTCGGCAGCGGATAGATACCCTTGCTCGGGGTCGTCTTCACGCCAGCCGTCTCCGGCATCGTTACCGTATGCGTCAAGCCAGGCGTTACTGCGTCGCCTACGCAGACGTAGACAATGCCGTCGGTCGATACGTTCAGCGACAGCGGATACTCCTCGCCGTCGATCTTCACCTTACGCGGGTTCAGCTTCAGGTTGTTGAGGCTGTTCGGCGTCACCGACTTGTAGTACATGATCGGATAGCAACGTTTCTGCATCTTCTCGCACGGACGGATCTCGATGTTCACGTTCACCGGGCCGTAGGTCGTCAGACGGTCTACATCGATCGCGTCGCTGTATTCACCATTCAAGCCCTTCGTCGTACCGACAGAGAAGTGGAGCTCAGAGCCTCCGTCGAGACGGAGATCCTTCATCGTCAGCGTACCGCAAGCCTGCTCGTAGCACTGTCCGCGGAGGCGCAGCGAGGTGAAGCCCGGATTCAGGTTCGCACCGTTCTCTACGTGCACGTCGGTGTACTGGATACCGAAACCACCAAACGTTGACGTCGTGATCACGTCGAGTGCAAGACCCGGGAGCCACAGCTCACTCGTCGGGCGACCGCAAGCGCCGATCGGCTCCAAGTGCAAGTGACGTGTGTAGAGACCAGCGTAATCCTTCGAGCCCATTTGCTCCTCAGAGATCAGTTCGAGGTGACCGTCACGCTCATGCTTGGCGTCGGTCCAGAACTCTACCTGGTTGCGGATCTTAGTCGTGTCTACGAAGTAGCGGGCGTTTAATACATCGCCACCCTTCACATGGTCGAACGAGTCGGTGAGGAAGGAGATCACGGTATGATCAACCACCATCACGTTCTGACGCTCCCACTCGGTGTCGGGGCCAAACTTGACGAACATCGTATCGAGCGGCGTTTCGCCCGGAGGATACACTTTGCCTTTATAGTGTGAGACGCACTCGCGGCAGATCTTCTGCGTTCCACCATCGTCGTAAGCGTATTCCATGAAGGGCGCGGCCTTACGGCTGTAACCGAGCTTGATGATCGGCTGGTCCTTCGGTAGGCCGCTCCATGTCGTCAGCTGCACCTTGCCCTTACCCTTACGGATCAAGCTATCGTGGCAGATCAGCGAGTCCGTCTTGATCGTAATCATCGCCTTGGCGCCGGCGTTATCCTCGGCATTCAATTCCAGTACACCGAAGGTCTCGATCACCGGAGACTCGAGGTGTACGTGCTGGTTTTCGGCGTAGAAGCGTGCGTCGCTGTGGAAGGTCATGCGCACCGTGTTATGCAAGAAGCCCGTAGCCGGACGGCCAGGCGTACCACACCCCGTCGGGGAGCACGTCGTGGGGCACTTCGGTGCTTGCAGGAGGATGTTGTCCGTCCAGTTGTGCTTGTTACCCTGCGTCTTCATAAAGAGACCGTAACCAGCCACATTCTCACCGTGGAGCGTACCGGTTTCCGGCACCGTGCTCAGACCTGAACCGTTACCACCTTTATATTTCAGATCCGTATAGACATCAATCATATCCGAAGCTACGGCTGCGAAACCGCCAGAGGTGACCGTACCACTAAAGTTCAGCAACAGGAGGCGTGCCTTATTCTCATCACCATTCAAGTCGCAGTGATAGTTCGTTCCACAACCATTATCTTTTCCTTTATAACCACGACCAACTTTCAGTGGAGCATGTGTTAATGGATCTTCTTTGTAGTCGGTGCTCAGGAACGGATCCTGACGCGTACCAATGTTCGTCAAACCGCCGTAGTTCAACTTGATATTGTTGTCTGCACCTATGAATACGCTACCACTATTGCCCGTGGCTTTGTATTCAAAGTCTTGCAGATAGACGTTGTTACGCATCTCATCGCAACCGCAGACGCCAATCTCCGAGAGCTTGCTGAAGTTCTCCAGCTGAGCCAAGAAGAGCAAGCTACCCTTCATCTTTTCAGCGTCAAAGACATCGCGCATATCAATATCACCTGCACGCGTACGGAAGGTGGCGTTACCCGTCTTATCTTGGAATTCGATCTGAGCTCCCTTGTTCAGAATGATGTTACCACGCTTGCCGGCATCAAGAATCAAGTTCCCTTCATTGCCTTTGTACTTTAACGAACGATCGTTCACAGCCATGCTATTGAGTGCAGCAAGGGTTCCCGGGTTATCCAGTGCGCCAGCGTATTTAGCCCAGCCGGCTGTAGTTTCTTCACCACAACGACCGAGGCCACCGATGATACCTGAGTGCTCATACTTCACCATTGATTCGCCGGAACGCTTGTACAAGTCTTCTCTCACATCGCAGATATATTCGCTCGAATAGGGGATGGCGATCGTCGTGTTATGCTTCTGGGCATCTTTTAAGTCTGTGATGATGCGCGTGAAGTAAACATTACCACCTTCCATGCCTTCCGTACCAGTCATAACCGGTTTAGAGTCATCCCAACCGGCCATGATGTTCAGCTGGCCATCCTTTGTCGAAGCATTGGCGTCGTACTTGAAATCATTCGCGTCTCCGGTGGTGGAAGAAGCGCCATAAGCGTCTGATGAATTATATACGCTCGATCCTGCGCTGTATCCGAGATAGATGTCGCCGTCGCGAGAAATGATGTTCGTCGTATCCTCGTTGAGGTGCGTCGAGGTGAACTTCGCCGTACGGATATTATTCCGAGCGATAAAGTTCGTCTGCGTAGAAGCCGTCTGCGCACGCTCAATCTTGAATTCATCGTTGAGGTAGATATTTCCGTTGTCCTTATTGCGAGTACCCGGTAAGCATGCACCGATGACGTCGGTCTTGCCCGCTGCCATAAAGTTGATCAGACCATGCCCCGGATCCGTACCGGAATTATCACTGTTGATCGTCAACTTCTGAGAAACGATATTACCAGCATCAGACAGTACATAGATGTTATTACCGTTGGTCGTATTATTCCATGTAGTACCATCGGCATTAAACTCTACGTTGTTCAGCGCCTGAATCTGCAAAGCTCCTTTTCCGGTTCCACTAAATGCCTCAGCAATTGAATCCACTGAAGTCGTATGGAATTGCAGTTTGGCCGCACAAGTATTCGTTCCGTTGTTACCGAAGTTGACAATATATAGCGTGTCGTTAGTATTGATCTTGAACGCCGGTGTACCGCCGTAGTGGATCGTTCCTCTTTGATCACCGAACTGCATAGCGAAGTTGGCAGAAGGGCCATTGCAGCTCTCATAGTTTTTCAGCATACCGTTGCCATAGACATGGAAATGGCTCTTGTTAGCAGTACGGGGGCCGACTTCGATTACACCCATGTTATGGTTGTTGTAAGTCGTTGTCGTGTCCGTATGAATATCTGCCATTTTGTTCACGAACAAATAATCCCCATATATACCAAACACCGCACCTTCGGTTCGGTTGTATGGCTTTTTCGAGGCCGTAACAGCGTTGTAGTTATGGAACGGAACGGTATAATTCGGATACACAAACATGTTGGGCAGACCCGCAAAATCCTGGAAATCGCCTGCGGTTGATTTCAACAGGATGTTATCGTTGTTAGCGATCGGGAAATGGGCCTGTCCATAAAGTACATTCCTTGTATCTACAGAGTCCATATTCAAATGCACCATGTTAGCCTGGAAGTTGCCTTTTGTGCGCATCGTAAAACGATTATAGTATGGCACAACAATAACGGCGTC
This sequence comes from Tannerella serpentiformis, assembly GCF_003033925.1. NCBI lineage: Bacteria > Pseudomonadati > Bacteroidota > Bacteroidia > Bacteroidales > Tannerellaceae > Tannerella > Tannerella serpentiformis. The sequence continues at coordinate 1,649,356 of NZ_CP028365.1, read as the reverse complement.
AGTTTGTGCATTCGCACCCGTTGTTATCTCTGGTGTGTTAGTAATGTTCCCGGTTTTGTCCAGCACATTGCCGTTCACACAAACACGTGCACCCTTCAACAACTCCACAGCTGCATCCAAATGATTCTGCCCTTTTTTAATCTCTTCGGCCCAAGCTACACTGAAGCCATAAGCATTCATCGTACCGGAACAGCATGTTTGAGTACCGTAAGAAATACTGTTATCATACTGTGCACGCACCGTATTCTTCTTATACCACCATTCAATGCCTTCAAAGAAGATATTGCTGACCACATTACCGGATCCTTCTATGGCTACGGTAGTAGGGCGTTTATAGTTGTCAAGTGGCGCAAGGGCGCTTCCTGATTCTTTGGGAGGATGTGTAGTGTATTGTGCTTGCAGAGCAGCAGCATCGTGAAGTGAGCTTCCGTTGAACTGCAACAAGTTCACACCATCGTCCACACCGACCGGATATTTGAGGTTGGGGAAAGTGGGTTCTGGAATATGATCTATTGTCCTCTCTATGGATGTTGTATACACCGATCCCGGACCGATGGCATTTGCATCCAAAGTAGCTAATACTCCATAATGATGAGCTACAGCAAAATTAACTGAACCATTTGCTGAGGGGCCACTGTTTATCTTCATATCAAAAAGAGCATAGCCGCATGGAGCAATATTGCCGCTTGATGCGGAAAAAGAACACCCATCCCATCCAAAATAAGGTGCTCTTCCTGTCAATGCATTCCACGGGTTTTGGCAGTTGCCATTGGCATCCTTTATCGTGAAACTATACATATTGAAGTAGTTGAACGAATAGATGATTGGACTTCCAAGGGTCCCTCCAAATGCAGCACCCGGAGCATTCCGGTTCTCTATAGTTCCAGTATAATTCCCACTATAATTACTACCACCGACACCGGAAGTTTGCCATGCTTGGAAATATCCAGGCTCGAATTTTTCAAAACCTCTGGGACCATTATTTGCGGCCACCAAGCGAGAGCGGTCTATGGGTGCCGCATCTCCGGCATTATGATTTGTACCACAACCATTTGTAATGGTTCGTGCCACAGACACCCAACCGATACCATAACCATTTCCACCATACGAATGAACCACGATGTTCTTACTCTTATCGCTACCCAATTGAATGTCCGTAATGGGAGAAGCCAAAACAACGTTGTTCGTCGCAGGCCAAGCGATTATTTCATTCGACCCATTGCGTTTAATCGTCACAGATTCTCCGGCGCCAAATTCATTATTCGCATCACCAGCATTATCAATCTGCTTAATGGTACCTGGCTGACTGGCTCGCCTTAGCTCCACCCGGCCGTTGCTGGTGACATACCTATTCTTGTAGGCTTGCCCCCACGCTACGCCGCCGCTGCCGCCTGCAAGGGCTGCCAGCAGGGCGATGGTCGTTACTAATCGAAGTCGTTTCTTTTTCATATCGATATGTATTTAATAAGATGAGTATTTGTGCCCCCCGATGAGGGGGGGCACGATGATTTATTCTATGCTAATTCTCTTCGGCCAGATCATTCCTCCGGAAGCGTGATGTCGGGGTTGCCACTGTCGCCGCCACCGGGCTTTGGCTTCTCGTCCGGTTGTTTGGGAGCGTCGGGCTTTTTCGGATCCTTCGGATCGGCCGGCTTCTTGGGATCTTTCGGTTCCTTCGGATCGGCGGGTTTCTTGGGCTCCTTAGGCTTGTCGGGCGTGTCGTCCGTATGCTTTTTGGAGGTGAGGACTTGCTCTTTGTAGCGCTTGATGACGACGTTCATGTAGTCGATGAAGGCGTCACACTTGGCGGTGCCGTTGTCGAGCACGACGAGGGAGTTGACCACGCGGGCGAGCCAGAGGTAGGCGGCATCGGAGGCGCGGCGAGCCGTGCGGAGGGCGCCGGCGGTCTGGCTGACGCGGCTGTTGTTGCGGTCGTCAAGGAGCTGCTTGACTTTCTCGTTGGCGGCCTTGAGCGACTCGACGTAGGGCTTCAGGCCAAGCTTCTGCACCTCGGTGGCGTACTTCTTTTCGCAGTCGTCGGTGAGGTTGACGATGAGGAAGGTCTCGCGCTCGAGCTGCATGTTGGAGTTGATGCGGTGAGCGGTGAGGTTGTTCCAGAGCGTCGTGGCGGCTTTGGCCTTCTCCGGCGTGGAGGATCGGGTGAAGCCTTTGACGGCCGAGCGATAGCCCATGTAGAGGGCATCGCGCTCGCTGTCGGCGGCCATGATCTCCTCCGTCAGGTCGCTCTTGCGGGAGACGGCCAGCCAGGCGTCTTCTTCCTTGAGGGCGGCTTTGAGACCGTCGGCGGCTGCCTTGGCGATAGGGTTGGCCGTGATGGTTGTCTCCTTCTCGATGCGTTCGCAGACGGTTTGGATAAAGCCGAAATGCGCACCGTTATTCATACGGATTAAATCGATTCCGGCTATTTCTTTAGCTGTGGGTGTGCCTACGGGCACTTTTTGCTCTGATTCGGGCATATAAATACTGATTAAAAGGTGGATATAGCTAATTGAGTCATGTCATTCGCTGGGATAAAAGCAAATACTTGGGTGCTTGCAGAAACGCTGCAAGCACCTCGAAAAACTTTTTGGCCTTTGCAGGAATGCTGCAAGCACCTCGAAAAACTTTTTGGCCTTTGCAGGAATGCTGCAAACGCCTCGAGAAACTTTTTGGCCTTTGCAGGAATGCTGCAAACGCCTCGAAAAACTTTTTGGCCTTTGCAGGAATGCTGCAAACGCCCCGAAAAACTTTTTGGCCTTTGCAGGAATGCTGCAAACGCCTCGAAAAACTTTTTGGCCTTTGCAGGAACGCTGCAAACGCCACAAAAAACTTTTTGGACTTTGCAGGAACGCTGCAAACACTTTCGAAAAGCGAGCCGTGAGGATGCATGGCGAAATCTGTCCCAGCGAGGGGCGAGGCGATAAGACCACATGAAGTGTCTCTTTTAACAGATCGGAGGGGGCGATGCGGGGCCACACAAGGCGCAACGAGGCAGTGACGTCGGGCTGTGCTCGGCGCGTGCAGATCGTTGTAACAACGATGGTTGGCGTGCGTGTGGCGATGTGTAGTGGCGATGTACATTTGAGGATCCCCCTGTTGATCAGAACCTGATGGGCGCAAAGGTAAAAACCTCGCGTGGAATGAAAACTTTCCTGTTTACTTGGGGGCGCTGCCTGTCCGATGAATGACCAACCGCCCGCTTTTAATGATCATTCGGGAGGGCGGGGACACATTTATATATATGGCGACGGAGGCGCGACGAGCTATCTTTGCCTCTGAAAAGAGGACAATGCACGAAGGGAATAAGCGGCAATGGATAGAATGAAAACGTCCGAAATCATCTCTCGGCTGAAGGCTGATGGATGGTATCTGGCTAGGCAACGAGGGTCGCACCGACAGTTCAAGCATCCGACGAAAAGGGGCACCGTGACGATAAACGGAAAGATGAGCGAAACGCAGAGCCAATTCATGATAAACAGCATCAGCAAACAGGCGGGATGGCGTTGATTAGCGCTGAGAATGCCTCGACATAAAGAAAGGAGAACAATGAGATATGAATAAGAAACTGACCGTAATTGTGGAATGGACGGGCGACAACTTCGGCGCATCGGCTCCGGAGGTGGCGGGCTGTGTGGCTACCGGCAAGACATTGAACGAGGTCAAAGAGGCTTATGCCTCGGCCTTGGACTTTCATCTCGAAGGGGTGGACGAGGGTGAACTGCCCGGATGGATTACCGCCCGGGAGTTTACGCTCGGTTTCGAGCTCACCGCTGGCGCCCTGCTCAAGTACTACGGCGACGTGGTCACACTGAGCGCTATGAGTCGCGCCACAGGGATCAACGCCCGACAACTTTCGCACTACATCAATGGCAATCGTACCCCCAGAGCCCGACAACGCGAGCGCATTGTGGCCGGTCTGCACACCATAGCCAAGCAGTTAGCCGACGCACGCTGACACGGGGGTGGAGGTAGGGGCGTATTGCATACGCCCCATAGAACACCTCGCAAAGGGCGTATGATCAGGAGACCGGGTACATGTGGGGCGTATGCAATACGCCCCTACCCTACCGGCAGGAGAGGCAGGACACAAAAGCAGAAAAATACCGCCCAAGGAATGGACTGACATCGCCCCCATTCACGGATCTTTGCGGCTACTAATCATCACATCGAATCATTATGGCAACAGTTAATTTACAGACGGAGCAGAACGACATCATCCGTCGTGTGCTCAACATTGAGGATGCGAACATCCTTACGCAGATAAAGGATTTTATCACCGCACATGCGCCTGAGGACGACGATTACAGGCCGATGACCAAAGAGGAGATCATGGCTGAATTGAAAGAGGCATTCCTCGTAGCTAAAGCGGCACGGGAGGGAAAAGTCAAAGGTCGTCCGGTGGAGGAGTTTCTTAGTGAATTGTAAGGTTATCATCCTTCAGCCTTTCGAACGAGCATCAAAACGACTTCTCAAACGCTACAAATCATTGAGACATGACCTCATTCGACTGATCGCTGAATTGAAAGCCAACCCAATGCTGGGTGCTGATCTTGGCAATGGATTTCGGAAGGTGCGACTTGCTATTAAGTCGAAATCCTCGGGTAAGCGTGGTGGCGCACGTGTCATCACACTTACCATCCTATTCTCTACCGACGAGGCTGAGGTCGGTTTGCTCTATATCTATGACAAATCTGACCGCGCAAGCATTTCGATCAAAGAGCTGAACGCATTAAAGAGGGAAAGCGGGCTATAGTCTCTCCCCCCCCGGACATAACGAAGGCCGGAGCCCACTCCATTGTTTCAGGAATGTTGGCCCCGGCCTTATTGCTTCTGTCCGTCTCTAACGATGAAGGCGGGCAGATGGTCTATTAGCTATTATCATTCATCGAGGGGGGGAGTTACTCGGCTGCGCCCTCGGTGGTCTCGGCCTCGACGGTGGCATCAACGGCCGACTTCTTGCGCGAGCGACGTGTCCTTGTCGACTGCTTACGCGTCTTGGCGGTCTTGAGCATGTTCTCGTTATAGTCCACCAGCTCGATGAAGCACATGGCGGCATTATCGCCTTCGCGCAGCCCGGTCTTGATGATGCGGGTGTATCCTCCCGGCCGATCCATGACCTTGGACGAGATTTCGGTGAAGAGCTCCTTCACGGCATACTTGTCCTGCAACGAAGAAAAGACGATACGCTGCGAATGCACCGACGTGTCCTTCGACTTGGTGATCAGCGGCTCGATGTATTTCCTCAGCGACTTGGCCTTGGCTGTGGTCGTGAAGATGCGCTTGTGCTTGATCAGCGACGAGGCCATGTTCGCCAGCATCGCCTCGCGATGCGCCTTGGTACGCCCCAAATGATTTACTTTCTTGTTATGTCTCATCGTGTTTAGTCCTTATCTAATTTATACTTTGTAATGTCCATCCCGAACGACAGCTCGAGGCTATCCAACAGTTCGTCAAGCTCGGTGAGCGACTTCTTTCCGAAGTTGCGGAACTTCAGGAGGTCGCTCTTGTTGTACTGCACCAGCTCGCCGACCGTCTCTACGTTGGCCGACTTCAGGCAGTTGAGCGCCCGCACAGAGAGGTTCATGTCGGTCAGCTTCGTCTTGAGCAGCTGACGCATGCGGGCCAGCTCTTCGTCGAACTCTTCGTCCGTTCCACCGACTCCCGGCTGCTCGGGTGTCTCCACCGCGATGCGGTCGTCAGAGAAGAGCATGAAGTGATGGATCAAAATCTTGGCGGCCTCTCGCAAGGCGTCCTTAGGATGGATGGAGCCGTCCGTTTCGATCTCGAGGACGAGCTTTTCATAGTCCGTCTTCTGCTCGACACGGAAATTCTCGACCGTGTACTTTACGTTGCGAATCGGGGTGAAAATCGAGTCGATGGCGATCACTTGCACATCCGAATTGGATGGATCTCTATTCTCATCGGCCGGCACATAGCCACGGCCTTTGCTGAGCGTGAGTTCCATCTGGAAAGAAGTGCCCGGGGCAAGGTGACAGATCTCCATTTCGGGATTGAGCACCTCAAAGCCTGCCGGTTGCAGTGCACCGGCCTTCAGCACGTCCGTATCGGATACGTTGATCCAAACTTTCGGCAGGGCTTCCGGCTCGTCTTCCTCTTCGACGACTTCGTCTTCTCCAGCTTCTTCGGCCTCTTCTCCTTCGTCGTCGCCTTCTGTCTTCTTTTCTTCTTTTTCTTCCGGTGCCTTTTCAGCTTCTACCTCTTCGGTTTCCGCTTCTTCCTCCTCGTCATCCTCTTCGCTAAGAGGAGCTCCGAGGCATTTGAAGCGGACCTGCTTGAGGTTAAGGATGATGTTCGTCATGTCTTCCATCACCCCCGGAATCGTAGCAAACTCATGATCCACTCCTTCGATCTTCACCGACGAGAAGGCATAGCCCTCCAGTGAGGATAAAAGAATACGGCGTAACGCATTACCGATCGTGATACCGTAGCCCGGCTCCAAAGGACGAAACTCAAACTTCCCGAAGGTGCTGCTCGCCTCCAGCATCAATACTTTATCCGGTTTTTGAAATGCTAATATCGCCATGAGATCATTATTTAGAGTACAACTCGACGATCGACTGTTCCTTGATGTTTTCGGGGATATCCTCGCGGGCAGGTAAATGAAGCAGCTTGCCGCCCATCACGCTTTGATCCCACTCGATCCACAAATATTTGCCGTGATTGTATCCCGAGAGTGCGTCGCCGATCACCTCGAGCGACTTCGATTTCTCGCGTACGCTAACGATCTGACCCGGTTTTACGCTGTAGGAGGGAATGTTGACCACCTTACCGTCTACGACAACGTGGCGATGCAGCACCAACTGACGGGCAGCGGCACGCGTCTTGGCCAGTCCGAGGCGGAACACGATGTTGTCCAAACGGCACTCCAGCAGTTGCAGTAACACCTCACCGGTGATACCACGTGAGCGCGCCGCCTTCTCAAAGAGGTTGCGGAACTGGCGCTCGAGCACGCCGTAGGTGTATTTTGCTTTCTGCTTCTCGCGCAGCTGAATGCCGTATTCTGAGGTCTTGCGTCTGCGGTTGTTACCGTGCTGTCCGGGAGGATAATTCTTCTTCGACAGGGTCTTGTCAGCGCCGAATATAGGCTCGCCAAATTTGCGAGCGATCTTTGTTTTGGGTCCTGTATATCTTGCCATTTTCTTCTTTGTTTATTGAATTAGCAGCGCCGTGGTGAGGCGATTCCGGAGGGGGGGAACTGTTCAGCCGCGATTGCAGAGAGGGTTGTGAATAGTGCAATCTATCACGCCCCCTTTCCGAAAGCAGATTCTCACACGTCCGTGTGCTGCCATTCTGATCTCTCTGTCTGTTATACTTTCCTTCTTTTAGGCGGACGGCAACCATTATGTGGCAGCGGAGTCACGTCGATAATCTCCGCTACTTCGATGCCTGCACCGTGGATCGTACGAATAGCTGACTCACGGCCATTACCCGGACCTTTGATATACACTTTCACCTTACGTAGGCCCAAGTCATAGGCCACCTTTGCACAATCTTGCGCCGCCATCTGTGCGGCATACGGTGTGTTCTTTTTGGAGCTGCGGAAGCCCATTTTACCGGCTGACGACCAGCTGATAACCTGACCATCACTGTTGGTCAGCGACACGATGATATTGTTGAACGATGAGTGGATATGGGCTTCCCCAACGGCTTCCACTTTGACTTTCCGCTTCTTTGCTGCGACTACTTTCTTTGCCATTTCTACTGCTGATTATTTTGTGGCTTTCTTCTTGTTTGCAACCGTCTTCTTCTTGCCCTTGCGCGTGCGAGCATTGTTTTTCGTGCTCTGGCCTCTGACCGGAAGGCCGATGCGGTGACGTACTCCGCGATAGCAACCGATATCCATCAGACGCTTGATATTTAACTGCACCTCTGAGCGCAGGTCACCTTCGACCTTATATCCTTCACCGATCACCTCGCGGATCTTCGCCGCCTGATCATCGGTCCAGTCCTTGACCTTGATATTCTTATCAACGCCAGCTTTCGCTAAAATCGAGTTGGACGCACTCCGACCGATACCGAAAATATAGGTCAATGCGATTTCCCCTCTCTTGTCTTGTGGTAAGTCCACACCTACTATTCTTATCGCCATATTCGTTTATTAGTAATTTGTTCACTTCTCGTTTTACGCACACATACAGGTCTTTCAACCCTGCCGAACCTTAAATTTCGGGTTCTTCTTATTAATCAAATACAGACGCCCTTGACGACGCACGATCTTGCAATCCGGAGTCCGTTTCTTCAAAGAGGTTCTTACTTTCATCGTTCTATCTCGTTTTTATTTTAGAAGCTGTTCTGAAATCTATTGGATGATTGTTTTCAAGGAGCTGTTTGGGGGCGGACGATTCGACTCTTTCTATTTCGAGGCTCCAAGTCTGTTTTCAAACCTTGCTTTATCATCAATCCTCACATAGGCTCGCTGTGCCCGTGGAGAGATGATGAAAACAAAACAACCCGGAAACATCCTCCGAAATAATCACCAAACAGCTTCTTATTCACTTGTATCGGAATGATATCCGACCTTTCGATAAATCATAGGGAGACATTTCCACACGCACCTTATCACCGGGTAGAATCTTGATGTAATGCATTCGCATCTTCCCCGATATATGCGCCGTGATCTCATGCCCATTCTCCAGCTCGACGCGGAACATGGCATTCGATAATGCTTCCACGATGACGCCGTCCTGCTCTATTGCTGCTTGCTTAGCCATATGCTCGCTTATATCTCTTTACCTACTACTGCTTCTAAATACTCGAATGATGATAGAATAAGCGGGCCCTCAGGACGTATCGCAATGCAATGCTCAAAATGAGCTGAGCATTTGCGATCTTTTGTCCTTACGGTCCAGCCATCAGCCTCAAAGACGACGTTCTTACTTCCCTGATTGATCATCGGCTCGATACAAATGCACATGCCACTTTTTAAAAGTGGTCCACATCCTCGACGGCCATAATTCGGCACCTCCGGATCCTCGTGCATCTCTCGCCCGCAACCGTGTCCAACCAATTCGCGAACCACCGAATAGTTCTTCTTCTCACACCATTCCTGTACAGCATGGCTTATATCACCTACCCGACGGCCGACTTGTGCTTGTTCGATTCCCTTATAAAGGGCTTCTTTCGTTGTACGCAACAGATCCTTGACTGGTTCCGAAACGTTTCCAACACAAAACGTATAAGCTGAATCACCTACGAAGCCATTCAGCTTTGTTCCACAGTCTACCGATATAATATCTCCATCTTTCAGGATCACCTTATCAGACGGTATACCGTGTACCACATTCTCGTTTACCGAGGCACAAATCGAATTGGGAAAACCACCGTAACCTAAAAAGGCCGGCTCTGCCCCATGATCGCGAATGAACGTTTCGGCGATACGATCCAGTTGCAGGGTTGTAACTCCCGGTGCGATATGCTTAGCTAATTCACCGAGCGTCTTCCCCACCAACTGGTTCGCCTCGCGCATCAATTCTATCTCTTCATCCGTTTTGATGTATATCATATCAGTAGGCAGCTATAGCTCCTGTCCTTCCTTTAATACGGCCAGATTTTAACAAGCCGTCATAATGACGCATCAACAGATGACTCTCTATTTGCTGTAACGTATCGAGCACGACTCCGACCAAAATCAGCAATGAAGTTCCACCGAAGAATTGAGCGAAACCCTGACTGATTCCTAATATCCGTGCAAATGCAGGCATGATAGCGACAATGGCCAAAAAAATAGCCCCGGGGAATGTGATCCGGCTCATGATTTCGTCAAGATATTCCCTCGTAGCTCGTCCCGGCTTTATACCTGGGATAAAACCATTGTTGCGTTTCAAATCGTCCGCCATCTGCGTTGGATTAATCGTAATCGCGGTATAGAAATACGTGAATGCGATAATCAACAGTGCAAAGACGAAGTTGTACCAAAAGCCTGTATTATCCATAAAAGCTCGCATAAAAGAGCTATTCTCTCCGGAATTAGAGAATCCGGCAAGCGAGATCGGAATAAACATAATCGCCTGAGCAAAGATGATCGGCATCACATTCGCGGCATTTACTTTCAGAGGGATATATTGCCGTGCGCCACCGTACTGCTTATTGCCTATAATCCGCTTTGCATACTGCACGACCACTTTGCGTGTACCTTGCACCAACAGAATGGCGCCTGCCATCACAAGCAATAAAAACAGTATCTCAAACAGGAACATGACCAAACCTCCCGATTTTTCCGTCACACGCGAAGTAAACTCCTCAAAAAGTGAATGGGGTAATCGGGCGATAATACCGATCAAGATGATAAACGAAATACCATTGCCGATACCTTTATCCGTAATTCTCTCACCTAGCCATAGGACGAACATGCTTCCTCCGGCCATAATTATAGTAGAAGAAATTCTGAACCACCAATCGGTGGGCATACTGGCCCCTGCGCTCCGAAGCTGTACATTCAGATTCACCAAATAGGCCGATCCTTGAAGAATCAACACGATCACGGTAAGATAGCGTGTCCATTGGTTGATTTTTCTTCGCCCACTTTCACCTTCTCGCTGCATCTTCTGGAACGACGGAATCACAATTGCTGCCAACTGCATCACAATGGAGGCCGAGATATATGGCATAATTCCTAATGCAAAGATGGATGCATTTGAAAAGGCTCCTCCGGAAAACATATCCAATAGAGCCATCAAACCACCTCTGGTCTGTTCCCCAAGCGCAGTCAAGTCCTTCGGATCTATCCCGGGAAGTACGATATATGTTCCGAAACGATAGATAAGGACCAGAAGAAGCGTAATCAGAATACGCTTCCGCAGGTCTTCTATCTTCCAGATATTTTTAATCGTCTCAACTGCTCTCATAATCTATTCCGCTTTTTCGGACTTTCCGCCCAATTTGGAAACAGATCCTCCAAGTGTGATGATCGCATCTTCTGCTTTCTTAGAAAAAGCATGTGCCTCCACTTCAATCTTGGAAGTAAGTGTTCCCTTCGCCAAAATCTTGACCAATTGAGACGCAGAAATAAATCCGGCATTTCTCAATTCTTGCAAGCCAATATGAGTCAAGTTCTTTGACTCAGCTAATTCTTGTAGAGTAGAGAGATTGATAGCCTTATAAGATATGCGATTTATATTCTTGAAACCAAACTTAGGTAAGCGCCGTTGTATTGGCATCTGTCCACCCTCAAAGCCGATCTTGTGCTTATAGCCAGAACGAGATTTCGCTCCTTTATGACCTCTTGTAGAGGTTCCGCCCAAGCCAGATCCTGGGCCTCGCCCTATACGTTTTCTTGTCTTTACCGAGCCAGAAGCCGGTTTTAAGTTCGATAAGTTCATATCAATATGATTTTATAGGACGCCATCTTTAAGCATCCCTTTCATTACTATTCTTCAACTAAAACCAAATGCTTCACAACCTCTATCATTCCACGAATCGATGGACTGTCTTCATGTTCAACTACACGGTTCAGCTTCCTCAATCCCAAGGCATCCAAAGTTCTCTTCTGTACTTTGGGGCATTTGATCCTACTTCTGACTTGTTTTATCTTAATTGTTGCCATTTGACTGTTCTCGATTTATCCCTTAAAAACCTTCTCAATAGAGACGTTACGATTCTGAGCAACCATTACAGGACTTCTTAATTCATTCAAAGCCGCAATCGTAGCCTTTACTAAATTATGAGGATTTGATGAGCCTTTGGATTTAGCCAACACGTCTGTTACACCAACACTTTCTAAAACAGCACGCATTGCACCTCCTGCCTTCACTCCAGTACCATGAGTGGCAGGCTTAATAATCACCTCAGCTCCACCAAATTTAGCAGTTTGTTCGTGAGGGATCGTACCTTTATGAATGGGTATTCTGATAAGATTCTTTTTGGCAGACTCTGTGCCTTTCGCTATAGCTGTAGTCACTTCACTGGCTTTTCCTAAGCCCCAGCCAATTACGCCGTCTTCATTTCCGACCACAACAATCGCTGCAAAACTAAACGTGCGACCACCCTTAGTTACTTTTGTTACACGATTGATTGCGACCAAACGATCCTTCAAATCTAAATCACTAGTCGATTTTACTCTATTGTTTACTGCCATTTCCTTCAAAATTTAAGACCGCCTCTCCGAGCAGCATCCGCTAATTCTTTTACTCTACCATGATACAAGTATCCATTACGATCAAAAACGACCGCATGCACTCCTGCCTCTTGTGCATTTTTAGCAATGGTCTCACCGACTTTCGCCGCAATCTCCTTTTTTGGACCGCCATCAATTACCTTTAAGGATGAAGCCGCAGCCAATGTTTTCCCTGTCGTATCATCTATCACTTGCGCATAAATCTGCTTATTACTTCTGAAGACAGTCAAACGTGGACACTCTGAGGTCCCGGATACTTTATTCCGTATACTTTGCTTTATTCTTAAGCGCCTTGCTTCTTTCGTTACCATTTTTACCTACTCCTTTCGTTGCTTTACTTCGCTGCAGATTTACCTGATTTTCTACGGATCTCTTCACCCATAAACTTGATACCTTTGCCCTTATATGGCTCTGGCATCCGGAAAGATCGAATTTTCGCACAGATTTGACCAAGCAACTGTTTATCAGCCGACTCTAAAATGATCATTGGGCTCTGGTTGCGTTCAGATTTCGTTTCGACCTTCACTTCTTGAGGCAATTGAAGATAAATGTTGTGCGTATAACCTAAGGACAGATCTAAAATCTGACCATTATTCGCCACGCGATAACCAACCCCCACTAATACAAGTTGTTTCTTATATCCCTCAGAAACGCCTACAACCATATTATGTATTAAAGCACGATACAGACCATGCAGTGCTCGATGCTCTTTAGCATCGGTAGGTCTTTCAACTTTTAATATTCCATTCTCAAGAGAAACCTTAATATCCGAGTTTACCCTTTGAGAAAGCTCTCCCTTCGGACCTTTGACCGTAACAAGATCATCTTTTATTGTAACGGCTACACCACTTGGAACCTCTATGGGTAATTTCCCAATTCTAGACATTACTAACCTCCTCCTATCAATAAACGTAGCACAAAACCTCACCACCGATTTTCTGTTCGCTGGCTTCCTTGTTAGTCATCACTCCCTTAGAAGTAGAAAGAATCGCTATGCCCAAACCATTTAAAACTCTTGGCATATTTCTATAACCTACATAGCGACGTAAACCAGGAGAAGAAACGCGATCTAATCTTTTAATCGCATTCACCTTGTTTACAGCATCATATTTTAAAGCAATTTTAATCGTGCCTTGTACCCCTTCATCCATAAATTTGAAATTGAGGATATAGCCTTTCTCAAAAAGAATCTTTGTGATTTCTTTTTTCAAGTTTGATGCAGGCACCTCAACAACACGGTGCCGAGCTTTTATTGCATTTCGCAATCTAGTCAAATAATCTGCAATGGGATCTGTCATATCTCGTTTAAATTAATCCAGCGAATCTGGACAATATTTGTCACTCTCTTTTACCAACTAGCCTTCTTTACACCAGGGATTAATCCATGCGAAGCCATCTCACGAAACTGAATACGCGAGATACCAAATTGACGCATATACCCCTTAGGCCGTCCCGTTATTTTACAACGATTGTGTAGACGAACAGGTGAAGCATTTTTAGGGATCGCCTGCAAGGCCTCATAATTCCCTTCTTTCTTCAACTGCGCACGTTTAGCAGCATACTTAGCCACTAATTTTGCCCGTTTCATTTCACGAGCTTTCATTGATTCCTTCGCCATTACGCTTGATTCTTTTTGATATTTCTAAAAGGCAGCCCAAATTCACGAAGAAGAGCAAACCCTTCTTCATCCGTCTTCGCAGAAGTTACGAAAGTGATATTCATTCCCAATATCTTTGTGATATTATCGATATTTATCTCTGGGAAGATAATCTGCTCCTCGATGCCTAAAGTGTAATTTCCTCTGCCATCAAGTTTGCTCTCGATGCCTCTAAAATCCCTGATACGTGGTAAAGCAACACGTATCAAACGCTCTAAAAATTCATACATCCTATCATGGCGGAGAGTAACCATCACACCAATAGGCATCTTCTTACGAAGTTTGAAGTTTGAAATATCTTTCTTCGAATAAGTAGCAATAGCTTTTTGGCCCGTAATAAGAGATAGCTCATCAATTGCGACATCAATGATTTTCTTATCAGCCGTAGCCATCCCCAGCCCCTGATTGATCACAATTTTCTTCAGTACAGGAACCTGCATCACTGAGGAGTAGTCAAATTCTTTCTTTAGAGCTGGGACAATTCTCTCTCTATAATCTTGTTTTACTGTAGCAATCGCACCCATTACTTTATTTCCTCTCCTGATCTTTTCATATAACGGACTAATTTCCCATTCACCTCTTTACGACCAATACGCGAAGGCTTTCCACTCTTTGGATCCAACAAATTCAAATTAGAAATATGAATCGAAGCCTCCTTTGTAACACGGCCTCCCTGAGGATTTTGCGCATTAGGTTTTGTATGTTTCGTTACAATATTGATACCCTCTACAACCGCTCTATTCTCTTTCACAAGGACTTCCAGAATACGCCCAGTCTTTCCTTTATCTTCTCCTGTATTTACGTATACGGTATCCCCTTTCTTTACATGTAACTTACTCATTGCATCAATTCCTTTATAAATCACAGCACCTCTGGTGCTAATGAAACAATCTTCATATTAGCTCCACGCAGCTCACGAGCAACAGGTCCAAAAATACGGCTTCCCCTAATTTCCCCAGCCTGATTAAGCAATACACATGCATTATCATCGAAACGAATATAAGAACCGTCTTGACGACGGATCTCTTTTTTCGTCCGTACAATAATCGCCTTTGAGACTGCCCCTTTTTTCATATCACTCGAAGGGATTACACTCTTCACCGTTACAACTATAATATCGCCAACGGTAGCATAGCGTTTACGCGTACCTCCTAAAACACGGATGCAGAGGGCTTCTTTAGCCCCACTATTATCGGCTACTACTAATCTTGTCTCCTGCTGTATCATATCATTTTGCCCTTTCTATGATCTGAACCAAACGCCATCTTTTCGTCTTACTCAACGGACGCGTCTCCATAATTCTTACAGTATCACCCTCATTACATTCGTTCCTCTCGTCATGGGCATGATATTTCTTTGTCTTATTGACAAACTTGCCATAAATGGGATGCTTCTCTTTCCATCGTACAGCAACAGTAATGCTCTTATCCATCTTGTTGCTAAAGACTATCCCTGTCCTTTCTTTTCTCAAGTTTCTTGTTCCCATATCAAACCTTATTGTCATTCAATTCACGTTGACGCAACTCCGTATTTAATCTAGCAATAGAACGACGCTGTTCCTTAATAGCAGAGGGATTGTCCAGCGGCGAAATACTATGATTAATCCTATTCTGATTAAGAGAAGAGCTTTCCGCATCAATCCTTTCATGCAGCTCTTTAATGCTCAACTCTCTTATTTCTTTTATCTTCATAACATTTATGCCATTTCATTCTGCATATCATAATCATGACGAACAACAAACTTCGTCGTTACCGGAAGCTTCTGAGCAGCCAAACGCAATGCTTCCTTTGCGATTTCAAAAGACACTCCTTCTACTTCAAAGATAAGACGTCCCGGTGTAATCGAAGCTACAAATCCTTCCGGATTTCCTTTTCCTTTACCCATACGTACGTCTAACGGCTTCTTTGTAATCGGTTTATCTGGAAAGATGCGAACCCAAACCTGCCCCTGACGCTGCATATGTCTTGTAACAGCAATACGCGCGGCTTCAATTTGTCTACCAGTAATCCATTTTGTTCCTAATGACTTGATGCCAAATGAACCAAAAGCTAACTGGTTACCTCGTTGCGCACAACCCTTTGCGCGCCCCTTCTGAGACCTCCTGTATTTAGTTTTCTTCGGTTGTAACATAATCCTGTCTTATTCAAATTAACGACTAATCCTATCTCTATCCCTTCTTCTATATGATTTACCTCCACGGTTATCGCGTCTCACACCGCCATCTCCTGCACGGCGTGCAAAATCCCGAGGTGTAGAAAAAGAGGGAGCTAGATCCTTTTTGCCGTATATCTCTCCACGACAAATCCAAACCTTAACACCGATCAGACCAACCTTTGTCAAGGCTTCAGCCAATGCATAATCGATATCCGCCCGAAACGTGTGGAGAGGTGTACGACCTTCCTTATACATTTCTGAACGCGCCATTTCGGCACCATTTAACCGTCCTGAAACCTGTATCTTAATTCCTTCCGCTCCCATCCTCATGGTCGAAGCTATTGCCATCTTAATGGCACGGCGATACGCAATCTTTCCTTCTAGCTGACGAGCAATATTATTAGCGACAATCACGGCATCCAATTCCGGACGTTTTACCTCAAAGATGTTAATCTGCACATCTTTATCTGTGACTTTCTTTAACTCCTCTTTCAGCTTATCCACTTCTGCACCAGCCTTACCTATAATGATACCTGGACGCGAAGTACACACTGTGATCGTTACAAGTTTCAACGTGCGCTCAATAACAATCCGTGATACACTTGCTTTAGCCAGACGGGTATTCAGATAACTGCGGATTTTACTATCTTCCAGCAATGTATCTCCATAGCTATTACCCCCATACCAGTTAGAATCCCAACCTCGAATAATACCTAAACGATTACTAATCGGATTTATTTTCTGTCCCATCTATTCTTAATTTTGATCGTCCTTATTCTTATCACTTACACTCAACACCTTAGAGGCCATATTCTTTGTATCAACGAACAATGTTATGTGATTCGAACGTTTCCTAATGCGGAAACCTCTTCCTTGGGGAGCGGGACGCATACGTTTAAGGGTCGTCGCAGCATCTACATTTACAGATGCAACAAATAGTTCTCCGCTTTCAGCTCGACGTTCATTTTTTTGTTCCCAATTAGCGATAGCTGAACGAAGAAGCTTTTCCACCGGTATCGCAGCATCTTTATTTGAGAATCTCAATACACCTAATGCTCTGAATACTTCCATACCACGAATTGTATCAACGATCAAGCGCATCTTACGAGGCGAACTAGGCACATTTCGCAACTTAGCAAAAGAGACATTCTTCAGGGACTCTTTTCTGGCGTCTGCTGATACCTTCTTTCTCTTGCCCATTCTATATTTACCTTTCTATTATTTTACTTCTTACTCCCGGCATGTCCTCGAAATATACGTGTCGGTGAGAATTCTCCCAATTTGTGTCCTACCATATTTTCGGTAATAAACACTGGTATAAACTTATTCCCATTATGGACAGCTATAGTATGCCCTACAAAATCAGGAGATATCATTGATGCTCGTGCCCACGTTTTTACTACAGCTTTTTTGCCCGATTCATTCATGACCAAGATTTTCTTCTCCAATTTAATGTTGATATATGGACCTTTTTTTAGCGAACGACTCATATTCTCTCAATTAATCAGTTTATTTCTTTCTTCTCTCAATGATATACTTAGAGGATGCTTTTTGAGGAGCTCTTGTTTTTAGTCCCTTTGCATATAAGCCCTTACGAGAACGAGGAAGACCTCCTGAAGCACGTCCTTCACCACCACCCATCGGGTGATCTACCGGATTCATTACAACACCACGATTATGCGGACGACGTCCCAACCATCTTGAACGTCCAGCCTTCCCTGATTTTTCAAGAGCATGATCAGAATTTCCCACGCTTCCCACCGTAGCCTTACATGCAGAAAGTATTCGCCGAGTTTCACCTGAAGGCATCTTTATGACCGTATAAGTCCCTTCTTTTGATGTTAATTGTGCAAATGCACCTGCGGAACGAACCAACTTAGCCCCTTGCCCAGGACGAAGTTCTATGTTATGAATAATCGTGCCGACCGGAATATTTTGCATAGGCAACGAATTTCCTATCTCAGGAGGCGCATCTTTTCCAGACATTACTGTCTGACCAACCTCCAAGCCGTTTGGTGCCACGATATATCGTTTATCTCCATCGGCATAATACAGCAACGCAATACGAGAGGTCCTATTAGGATCGTATTCTATAGATCTTACTGTTGCCGGAACACCATCTTTATTTCTCTTAAAATCAATAAGACGAAAACGACGTTTATGCCCTCCACCGATATAACGCATAGTCATTTTACCAGTGTTATTTCGTCCTCCTGTTTTCTTCTTACCTACAACAAGAGACTTCTCCGGTGTACTTGCGGTAATCTTATCAAATGCACCAATAACCTTATGCCTCTGCCCTGGTGATGTGGGCTTTAATTTACGTATACCCATTTTTCTCTATTAAATATTCGCAAAGAAGTCAATCACCTCTCCCTCTTTTAATGAAACGATTGCCTTTTTATAAGCAGATTGCTTACCATTGATAACGCCAGATCTCGTATAACGGCTCTTTCGTTTACCGAAATAGTTCATCGTATTTACGCTCTCTACACTCACCTTATACATTTCCTCAACGGCCCTCTTAATTTCTAATTTATTCGCGTCAGGAGTCACATAAAATCCATAGCGATTTGGCCTTTTTTCTGTGATTAGAGTTTGCTTTTCTGTTAATATCGGCTTAATAATTAATCCCATCATTTCGCCTCCTTACGCATTTAAAAGTTGTTCAACCACTGCTATCGATCTCTCTGTAAACACAAGAGCCGCAGCATCCATTACCCGATAAGTATTTAATTCTGAGACATTCATCACCCTAGTCTGGGATAGATTACGTGCCGACAGATAAATAGCACGATTGTTCTCTGGAAGCACGAACAACATTTTCTTGCCCTCTAACTTTAAATCCTTCACTATCGCTATGAACTCCTTAGTTTTCGGAACATCCATCGTAAAATCCTCGACAATCATAATTGCATTGTCTTTTGCTTTATGAGAAAGAGCTGATCTACGTGCTAGAAGCTTTACCTTCTTATTTAGCTTAAAACTATAATCGCGCGGTCTCGGGCCAAAAACACGCCCACCACCTACAAGTACAGGAGAATTAATATCCCCTCTACGAGCTCCTCCACCACCTTTTTGGCGGATAAGTTTACGCGTACTTCCAGAGACCTCACTCCTTTCCTTTGATTTATGTGTCCCTTGACGATTGTTAGCCATATATTGTTTTACATCCAAATAGATGGCGTGGTCACTCGGTTCGATACCAAATACAGCGTCACTTAATTCTACGGTTCTACCAGTATCTTCTCCTCTTCTATTCAATACGCTCAGTATCATACACTCACTTCTCTATTAATACGATTGAACCTTTCGCTCCCGGAATAGAACCTTTCACTAGCAGAAGGTTATTCTCCGGAAGGATCTTGATCACTTCCAAATTTTGGACAGTTACACGAACATTGCCCATCTGCCCTCCCATACGTGTACCTTTAAACACCTTTGCTGGATAAGAACAGGCACCGATACTACCTGGCTTACGAGCACGATTATGCTGTCCGTGTGTACTCTGACCTACACCACCAAATCCATGACGTTTAACGACTCCTTGAAAACCCTTCCCTTTAGAAGTACCGACGACGTCTACATATGTTGTGTCATTCAAGAAATCCACTGTGAGTACATCGCCAAGCTTATACTCAGCGCTGAAATTTTTGAACTCAGCCAAGTATCTTTGTGGAGCTACACCCGCTTTCTTGAAATGGCCAGCTTCCGGCTTTGTCGTATGCTTTTCTTTCTTCTCTTGAAAGCCCAACTGAATTGCCTCGTAGCCGTCATTCTCTACGGTTTTTATTTGCGTAACTACACAAGGACCTACTTCGATAACAGTACATGGAAGATTCTTTCCCTCGGTACTGAAAATGGATGTCATTCCGATTTTTTTTCCTAACAATCCCGGCATTTCGCTTATCTATTAAACTATTTCACACTCTTATTTCAACCTCTACACCACTGGGGAGCTCTAGTTTCATCAACGCATCTACCGTCTTCGCAGTTGAACTATAGATGTCAATCAAACGCTTATACGAAGAAAGTTCAAACTGCTCACGCGACTTTTTGTTAACGAAAGTCGAGCGATTCACGGTAAAAATCCGCTTATGTGTTGGCAAGGGGATAGGGCCGCTTACTACGGCCCCGGTAGCCTTTACTGTCTTCACAATCTTCTCTGACGATTTATCAACTAAAGAATAATCGTAAGACTTTAATTTTATTCTGATTTTTTGGCTCATATCGCTATGTTACTATATTATTTAATCAAATCGACCCGACCTTGCACCTCTGTCAGCACTTGCTTGGCAATTGATGGGGATACCTGGGCATAGTGAGAGAATTGCATAGACGATGTTGCACGACCAGAGGTGATAGTACGCAAAGCTGTCACATAGCCAAAGGTCTCAGCTAACGGCACCTTTGCTTTTACGATGCGAGTGCCCGTACGGCTTGACTCCATACCCTCGACTTGTCCACGACGCTTGTTTAAGTCGCCAATCACATCTCCCATATTTTCCTCTGGAGTAACAACCTCCAGCTTCATAATGGGTTCCATAAGAACAGGAGCCGCCTTCTCTGATGCATTCTTGAAGGCCTGAATAGCACATATCTCGAATGACAATTGGTCAGAGTCCACCGGATGGAAAGAGCCATCTATCAACGTCACCTTCATGCTATCCAATGGATAACCCGCCAGTACACCGTTAGTCATTGCCTTCTCAAAACCTTTTTGCACGGATGGAATGAACTCTTTGGGAACGTTTCCACCTTTCACTTCATCCACAAATTGCAAGTGGCCTTCAAAATCAGGATCAGCAGGCTCGAGACGCACAATGATATCAGCAAATTTACCACGACCACCTGTCTGCTTCTTGTAAACTTCACGCAGCTCAACCGGCTTTGTGATAGCCTCCTTATACGATACAAGTGGGCGTCCCTGATTACATTCAACTTTAAACTCACGGCGCAAGCGATCGATAATAATTTCAAGATGGAGCTCGCCCATACCGCGAATAACGGTTTGTCCCGTCTCTTCATTCGTCTCTACACGGAATGTTGGATCTTCTTCCGCCAACTTGGCTAAGCCTACTCCCAATTTATCAAGATCCTTCTGTGTCTTAGGCTCAACCGCAACACCTATAACTGGATCGGGAAATTCGATTGATTCGAGAGTAATCGGATGGTTTTCGTCGCAAAGTGTATCACCTGTACGTATATCCTTGAAACCGACACCAGCTCCAATATCTCCACAACCAATTTTTTCCATTGGATTCTGTTTGTTCGAGTGCATTTGGAACAAACGAGAGATACGCTCCTTCTTGTCAGAGCGTGTATTCAAAACATACGACCCCGCTATTACCACTCCAGAATATACGCGGAAATAGCACAAACGCCCCACATAAGGATCCGTTGCAATCTTAAATGCCAGTGCTGTCAAGGGCTCTTCAGGAAGAGGTTTACGCTCAATTACGACCTCTGAATTGCGCGGATCATGTCCTGTCACTGCCGGTGTATCCGCCGGGCTAGGCAAGTACGCACAAACAGCGTCAAGCAGAGTCTGCACACCTTTATTCTTAAAAGAAGACCCACATATCATCGGGTTGATCTTCATTGACAACGTCCCCTTGCGAATAGCAGCACGAATTTCGTCTTCAGTAATCTTCGACGGATCATCGAAATACTTCTCCATCACCGCATCATCGAATTCCGCAATGGTTTCCAGCATCTTGTCACGCCATTCTTGCGCCTCAGCTTGTAAATCAGCCGAAATCTCATCGATTTCATACTCGGCGCCCATCGTCTCGTCGTGCCAATAGATCGCCTTCATCGTTACCAAATCAACGACGCCTTTAAAACTTTCTTCCGCACCAATCGGTATTTGAATCGGACAAGGTGTAGCACCCAGCACGTCATGCACCTGACGTACCACTTCAAAGAAGTTGGCACCCGAACGATCCATTTTGTTCACATATCCGATACGAGGCACATTGTATTTATCGGCTTGACGCCATACCGTCTCCGACTGTGGCTCAACCCCACCTACAGCACAAAACGCTGCTACGGCTCCGTCTAAGATACGTAGAGAACGCTCCACCTCAACGGTAAAGTCTACGTGTCCGGGGGTATCAATCAAATTAATTTTGTACTTCTCCTTATTGTAGTTCCAGAAAGTCGTAGTAGCAGCAGACGTAATCGTGATTCCTCGCTCCTGTTCCTGCGCCATCCAGTCCATCGTAGCGGCACCATCGTGCACCTCACCGATCTTGTGTGTTAGACCTGTGTAAAAAAGAATACGTTCCGATGTCGTTGTTTTCCCAGCATCGATATGCGCCATGATGCCGATATTCCGTGTATATTTCAGTATTTCGTCAGCCTTACTCATCTTCTTTTTTATTGCTCATTGTTAGAAACGGAAATAGGCAAACGCACGGTTGGCTTCAGCCATGCGGTGCATGTCTTCCTTACGCTTGAATGCGCCACCTTGACTATTGAACGCATCGACAATCTCGGCACTCAGCTTCTCCGACATCGACTTTCCCCCGCGTTTGCGAGCGTACTCTATTAAATTTTTCATTGAAATGGACTCCTTACGATCCGGGCGGATCTCAGTAGGAACCTGAAATGTAGCTCCGCCTACTCGGCGAGACTTCACTTCTACTTGCGGGGTTATATTTTCGAGCGCCGCCTTCCAAATTTCGAGCGCTGACTTCTCTTCGTTTGGCATTTTTGCCTTCACGCGTTCCAATGCGGTATAAAAGATTTCGTACGACACTGTTTTCTTACCGTCGTACATCAGATGGTTTACAAACTTTGTAACCCGCACATCACCATAGACAGGATCCGGGAGGATCTGCCGTTTCTTTGGCTTTGATTTTCTCATTTGTCTTCAGAATTTTCGTTTTCGCGCTTGGTTGTTGATTCTTTATCCTGTCTTCAACGACTCCTCCGAGTCATTTACTCAACCCTCAATGTCATCAATCTCTATCTATCCCAATCACTCAAACCGATTATGAAATTTCGAACTCTTATATCTTCTCTCTCGCAGTGTACTTACTTCTTACCCTTCCCTGCGGTCTTTCCAGCCGAAGCAGCTCCCGGCTTCGGACGCTTAGCACCATACTTTGAACGCCGCTGCGTACGTCCTGCTACACCCGCTGTATCGAGCGTGCCACGAACAATATGATAGCGAACACCAGGCAGATCTTTCACACGGCCACCACGTACCATAACGATGGAGTGCTCTTGTAGGTTGTGCCCCTCACCCGGAATATAGGAGTTCACCTCCTTATGATTGGTCAAACGAACACGAGCCACTTTACGCATCGCAGAATTAGGCTTCTTCGGCGTGGTCGTATAGACGCGCACGCACACACCTCTTCGCTGCGGGCAGGCATCAAGAGCAGGAGACTTGCCCTTCACGACGAGTGACTCTCTGCCTTTTCTTACTAACTGTTGAATTGTAGGCATCTTTCTACTGTTTAAACACGTTTACGTTTTTTCTTATTCCAAATTCGGGTGGCAAAGATACGCGCTATTTTCTATCTCGCAAATGGAGACATGAAATGAATTTGGGTTTCAAGGCATTCCGTGTTGCAAGAACATAGATAGCGAGGGATGGGAAACGACGTATTTGGGAGGGGCAAGATAGTTTTCGTAACGCCCTCATTCTCGACAAAGGGACAACTCGCGAGGGAAAACTCTGGGGTATTTCTGAGAGGTGTATTTCGATTGATCTTGGTTGCATTCGATCGAGATGTTTGTTTCCCATGTTACGAAATGCGGATTCGGCGAAAGAAAATGAGGATCCTTATCCCGGAAAGATGTCTTTGATAGAGCGCTGTAACGGCCAAAGTGCTTTTGGGAGCTTGCAAGATTGTTGCAAGCGCCAAAAACCACTTTTTCCCCGTGGCAACAGTCTTGCAAGCACCAAAAAGCACTTTTTCCTCGTTGCAACAATGTTGCAAGCATTTCCAAAGGCGTTTGGGTCATCGTGTAGCTTCCGTAGAAACTTTCTTGCTGGCTTTATTCCTACATCGAACTCACGTTACGAAGGGCCTAATGAGATCTTGATGGGGTTTCTGCGTTTGGATAAGAGGAGGACAGGAGGAGCGAAGCGGCTTCACACTATCACGGATACGATTCATCCCCAATCGATCATTAGAACATCTCTCGATCAAGCACCATGATTTAGGGAGTTGTGGATTGCTCTAATGTTCCAATTGGGGATAAAGGATGCTGGCAGTGTCACACGCTGGAGAAGAGCAAAGGGAGAAGGGTGGAGAGGGTGATAAGCACGAGGGAGACGAGGGCATATTTGACGACGACGCCCGCGGGCAGACCGTACCGCCGATAAAGGAGTAGGGCGGTCGGGGGAGGATGGTCATAGGGAGGACGAGAGCGGCTATGTAGAGCGCAACGGCATGTAAGTAGAGCGTGACAGCTGATTGTAGTAGGAGGGCAACAGCGGGGAAGAAGAGCAAGAGAGCGGCTTTCCCGACGCTTCGATGAGTAGTAATGGTTCGCATATTTATTCGTGAATTCATTGCTCTGCGGTGGCTTCTGGCGCGTCGAAGAGGTGGCGGCTGAGAGCCCGGAGCGCGCGTGCTTTGTCGGCAGCGGGGATAAGGAGAGAAAGGTTGTAATTACTGCCGCCGTAGGAGATCATGCGGACTGGGATGTCGCGAAGGGCACTGATGATGCGGACTTCGAGGCCGAGGTGCTGCCAGGAGAGGTCGCCAACGACACAGACGATGACCAGATCACGGTCGACGGTGACGGTACCGTAGCGCTTGAGATCGTCAACGATCTCTTCAAGGTGCTTGGGGTTATCAATGGTGACGGAGATACCCACTTCGGAGGTGGTGACCATATCGACGGGGGTACGATGGTTCTCGAAGGTCTCGAAGACTTTGCGCATAAAGCCGGTGGCCAGGAGCATGCGTCCGCTTTTGATCCAAATGGCGGTGATGTTGTCTTTGGCGGCGACGGCTTTGATTGTTCCACGATCTGTCTCATTTGAGATGAGCGTTCCGGGAGCGTCGGGCTGCATGGTATTGAGCAGGCGGACGGGGATGTTGCTCTGCTTGGCAGGCAGGATACAGGTGGGGTGGAGGATCTTGGCGCCGAAGTAGGCCAGCTCGGCGGCCTCGTCGAAATTGAGGCGATGGACGGGCGTGGTCCCATCGACAATGCGCGGGTCATTGTTGTGCATGCCGTCAATGTCGGTCCAGATCTGGACTTCGGAGGCGCGGACGGCGGCCCCGATGAGCGAAGCGGTGTAGTCGCTGCCACCACGCTGGAGGTTGTCTATCTCGCCATAGGCATTGCGACAGATGTAGCCTTCGGTGATGAAGAGCTTTTCGTCGGGATACTGATCGAGGAGGTTGAGGAGGTTCTCCTTGATAAAGAAGGCGTCCGGCTCGGCATTCTTATCGGTGCGCATGAAGTCGAGGGCCGATAGGGGAGTGGAGGTGATGCCCTGCTCCGCGAGGTAGAGGTGCATCATTTCGGTGGACATGAGTTCGCCACGGGCCAAGATGATGCGCTCCTCGAAGGAGGTGAACATGTCCTTGATGAGTGAGCGGATGAGGTCGAAATGCGCCGTGACGCTCTCTTCAGCGCGCTGGCGGTATTCTGGCGTTGCGTAGAGGTCGTTGATCGCCTCGGCGTATTTGAGCGAGAGGCGGTTGATGACCTCGTTGGCGCCGTCGGGGTTTTTCTTGTAGAGGTAGTCGGCTATTTCGACAAGGGCGTTGGTCGTGCCGGCCATGGCGGAGAGGACGACGATGCGTGGCTCGTCGCCGGTGGTGATGAGGCGTGCCACGTTTTTGATCCGTTCAGCGGAGCCGACGGAGGTGCCTCCGAATTTCAATACGTTCATGTGGGTAATGTTTTTAGGGGGTGATGATGTTTGCTGATTCGATGGGTGCCTCGAGGGAGGTGAGGCGACCGTCTTCACATTTGACGACGCGTGCAGGATAGCGGCGGACGAGGTCGTAGTTATGTGTGGTCATGACGACCGCCGTACCGCTGCGACAGATGTCGTGGAGGAGTCGGACGATGTGCCGGCCTGTTTCCGGATCGAGATTGCCTGTAGGCTCATCGGCTAAGATGATGGCGGGCATGTTGAGTAGGGCGCGGGCGATGGCCACGCGTTGCTGTTCGCCGCCAGAGAGTTCGTGAGGCATGCGCTCGGCTTTGTCGGGGATGCCGGTTTGGCGGAGTGTCTCGGTGATACGCCGATCGATGTCGTCGGGGTTTTTCCATCCGGTGGCACGGAGGACAAACTCGAGGTTGCGCCGGACGGTGCGATCAGTGAGCAGCTGAAAGTCTTGGAAGACGATGCCGAGGCGGCGGCGCAGTCCGGCCGTGTCGCGAAGGCTGATGCCGTGCAGGTCGTATCCCATGATGGAGGCCTGGCCACCGGCTACGGGCAGCTCGGCGTAGAGGGCGCGCAGGAGACTGCTTTTGCCCGATCCGACACGTCCGATGACGTAAACAAACTCACCGCTGAGGAGCGAGAAGGTGGCGTCGCGTAGGATGACATCGCTGTCCAAGGTCAGCTCCACGTTTTCGAGTCGCACAAGGGTATCGCGTTCCATTTCTATTTGATTCGTTTTCGAGGGAATGATCATTTTTTCTTCGGGGGCAAAGGTAAGTAGGCAGTAAGATTCTGCCTTTTCGGGGGAGGCTCCGAGTTAGGGCAAAGTGAAAAAGGCCGCCTTCCGAGGGGGGCACTGTATGCGCCATCCAAGGCCGATCGGCCTATACCTATATATATACACCCATGAAAACGATCCTGCACCCTGACCCCGCTACGCTCATTTTTTTACCCCTTCGTAAAATGTTAAACCGAAATACCCGTTCTTTGTTGTGTTAAAAACGGGGACAGGAAACAGAAGAGAATGAAGAAGTCAACGATTTGGATGCTTGCCATAGTGATGGCCTTCGCCTTTGCGGGGCTACTCTATCTGCAAGTCAACTACATCAGCATCATTATGAAGACCAGCAATGAGCAGTTCGACGCCACCGTGCGCCACTGCCTTGAGGAAGTCTCATCGGCGCTGGAGAAAGACGAGGCCCGCAAATACATGGAGGAGGACATCGACACCTATGGCAGCAGCTTCATGTATAAGAACCCTCCCGACCGACAGGCCATCGCCCAGAACATCACCCACAGCGAAGTCTACATCCAAGGCGGCCCCGACAGCGGTTTCGAGCATATCGAGATCTCGACCAAAACCGTCACCGCCAACCCGCCGCATAAGAACACCATCATCCGCGCCTCCGAGGAGCAACAGAAGAACCTGCTGAAGCGCTACCAGTATCAGGCCGGACTGATCGACGAGGTGCTCTATGATCTGGTCTACACGGCCTACCTCAAGCCCATCAATGAACGCGTGGACTTCCGTACGCTCGACAGCTACCTCCGCGCTGAGCTCATCAACAGCGGTCTGGATCTGCCCTACATCTTCGCCGTGGTGAACAAGGACGGCGTAACGGTCTATCAAAACGAATCGTTCGAGAAGCCTCCCCGGGCCGCCGACGTGGTCACGCAGGTGCTCTACCCCAACGATCCGCCCTCGAAGTGGAACTACCTCAAGGTCTATTTCCCTACGAAGCGCGACTACATCTCGGGGTCGGTCTCCTTCTTGGTGCCCTCGATCGTCTTCTCGTTCATCCTGCTCGTCACGTTCATCACCACCATCTACATCATCTTCCGCCAGAAGCGACTCTCGGAGATGAAAACCGACTTCGTCAACAACATGACCCACGAGCTCAAGACGCCCGTATCGACCATCTCACTGGCCGCCCAGATGCTCCGCGACACGGACCTCACGAAGCAACCCGAGGTGTTCAAACACATCTCGACCGTCATCAACGACGAATCGCGGCGGCTGGGCTTCCTCGTGGAGAAGGTCTTGCAGATGTCGCTCTTTGAACGACAGAAGACGGCGCTCAAGCTCAAGGAGATCGACGCGAACGACCTCCTGGCCTCCGTGGTGAGCACCTTCACGCTCAAGGTGGAGAAATATGGCGGCACGATCGACCTCGATCTCGGCGCCTTGGACTCCACCATCTACGCCGATCAGATGCACCTGACCAACGTGCTCTTCAACCTGCTGGACAACGCCGTCAAGTATCGCCGAAAGGAAGTGCCCCTGCGCCTCATGGCCCGCACCCGCAACGAGAACGGCAAGCTCCAATTCCTCATCGAGGACAACGGGATCGGCATCAAAAAAGAACACCTGAAGAAGATCTTCGTTCGCTTCTATCGTGTCCCCACCGGCAATGTGCACGACGTGAAAGGCTTCGGACTGGGCCTGGCCTATGTCCACAAGATCGTCGAAGATCACGGCGGCACGATCCGCGCCGAACAACAGGAATCGAAATCAGGAACCAAATTCATTATCACTTTACCACTCATTAAATAGTACAAGCATTATGATGGATGAAAAATTGAGAATCTTCCTCTGCGAAGACGACGAGAACCTGGGTATGATCCTCCGCGAATACCTCCAGGCCAAAGGTTTTACCACCGACCTCTTCACCGATGGCGAAGCAGGTCTGAAGGGCTTTTCCGAAGCCAAGTATGACATCTGCCTCTTGGACGTGATGATGCCCAAGAAGGACGGCTTTACCCTGGCGCAGGACATCCGCCAGATCAACCCCGACGTGCCCCTGGTCTTCCTCACCGCCAAGACGATGAACGAGGACGTGCTCGAGGGCTTCAAGAACGGCGCCGACGACTACCTCACGAAGCCCTTCAGCATGGAGGTGCTCCTCTCGCGCATCGAAGCCATCCTGCGCCGCGTCAAGGGCAAGAAGCCCAAAGACGTGCCCTTCTATCGCATCGGCCAGTTCATGTTCGACACCCAGAAGCAGACCCTCACCATCGGCGAGAAGATGACCAAGCTCACCACCAAAGAGTGCGAGCTGCTGACCCTCCTCTGCGCCCATGCCAACGAGGTGCTGGAGCGTAACTACGCCCTGAAGACCATCTGGGTAGACGACAACTACTTCAACGCCCGCAGCATGGACGTCTACATCACCAAGCTGCGCAAGCTGCTCCGCGACGATCCCAACATCGAGATCATCAACATCCACGGGAAGGGCTACAAGCTCATCACCCAGTCGGGCGAGGATCAGGCACGCGAAGAAGGACTCATCGACTAAGGAGTCTCCCGCACGCAGCGCCCCCCTCCCCGGGGCGACGCTGTAAACACCGCAAGAGAGGGACGGACACCCAGCAACAAGGGTGCTCCGCCCCTCTTTTCTATGTATCGGAAGGATGTTACGAGGCAGCCCCTTAATACGTTCCGAGGTGGTCGAAATACGTTGGTGAGGTGGTTGTAATACGTTCCGAGGTGGTTAGAATACGTTGGTGAGGTGGTTGTAATACGTTCCGAGGTGGTTGTAATACGTTAGGGAGGTGGTTGTAATACGTTCCGGACGTGGTGTCGATAGGTTCGGGACGTGGTCTTGATACGTTCCGAACGTGGTCTTGGGTACCTCGGAACGTGGTTGCGATACGTTCCGGACGTGGTCTTGGGTACCTCGGAACGTGGTTGTGATACGTTCCGAACCAACTATTCCCCTCAAAAGCAGAAGTCTCGATGTCGGAGTAAGTGGACTGATAATTAGGCAGAAAGGGGTCGATATGCTTCCGATTGCGTCGAGCGTAAAAGGCAGAAAAGTGCGATTTTAGGCAGAAGTTCAGTTACCAAAGCATTACCCCGCCCCGCGACAGGTAACGAGGGTGCAAAAGCAGGTAACTGAGTCTTTCTCGCACACGGTTCTTTTGCATTGATATACAGGATTCTGCACAGGTAACGGACGCTTTGAACCGGGTAATTTTGCCCACAGTTTTCAAAGCGTATGGATGACATGAAAATGAAGGTGTTGCTCTACCTCAAAAAGAGCAGTCGCGACAGGTCGGGCAAGGCGCCGATCATGGGACGGATCACGCTGGGGCGTTCCATTGCACAGTTCAGTTGCAAGCTGTTCTGCAATCCCGATTTGTGGAACCCGCGCGAAAGTCGGGTGGACGGGAAGAGCCGTGAGGCGGTCGAAGTCAATGGACGATTGGACAACCTCCTTCTTGCCGTTCAGTCTTCCTATCAGTCCTTGCTTGCCAAGGGATCTCCATTTGACGCAACCGACATCAAGGAGCATTTCCAAGGCAGCGTGCAGAGTCGAACCATGCTTTTGGAGCGGTTTGACGGCCTGATCGAGGATATGGAGGAGCACGTCGGGATAGACATCAAAAGAGAGTCTTTGGTCTTGTATCGTCAGACAAGAATGAGGCTGCAACAGTTCATTCGGGCGAAGCATAACGCTTCGGACTTGACCTTTTCGCAGCTCACGGAAGACTTCGTCAAGCGGTTCGAGCAGTTCGCAACCGGAGAGGTAGGGCTAAAACAAAGCACCTGCTACAACATGGTCGTCCTTGTCAAAAAGGTCTGCAAGCTGGCGTATCGAGAAGGCGCGGCAGACACCTTGTTATTCGACAATGTGCATGTAGACAAGGGAGACAGTCGACTGCCCAAAGCGCTCGATAGGGAAGCGTTGGACATGTTAAAGGCGCTCTGTTTTGACGGCTGGGAGGCTGACTTGGAGACAGCGCGCGATGTGTTTCTTTTCGCCTGTTACACCGGCGCCGCCTATTGCGATCTAATGGCACTGAACCGTGGGCATCTTGTCTGCGACGACGAAGGCGCCCTTTGGCTGAAGTTCAACCGGCAGAAGACGGGTGTCCTCTGCCGTGTAAAGCTGTTGCCCGAGGCCCTTCAACTGATGAACAAATTGCATGATGAATCGAGGGATACGTTGCTTCCTCACATCCATTACATAACCTATCAATCGCATCTGAAAGCCCTCCGACTGCGGGCCGGTATCACGCTGCCCTTCACCACACACACCGCTCGACACACCTTCGCTACGCTCATCACCTTGGAACAGGGCGTGCCCATCGAGACCGTCAGCAAGATGCTTGGACATAGCACAGTGCGCATGACCGAGCGATATGCGAAGGTGACACCGCAGAAGTTATTCGAGGAGTTCGATCGCTTAATCGCCTTCACCGAAGATTTGCACCTAACCATTTAACCACAGACCAACATGAGAAGTACATTCAAGATCCTGTTCTACATCAACAGGCAGAAGACAAAAGCAGACGGCAAGACAGCCATCTTTTGCCGCGTCACTATCGATGGTAGGAGCACAGCTATTACCACAGGTGAGGAATGTCTGCCGGCCGAATGGAACAGCAGACAGGGGACAGCCGGCGAAAAGAAAATCAACCAACGCCTCGCAGCGTTCAAGGAGCTTGTGGAAAAGACTTACGCGGAAATGCTCACGAAGGACGGCATAGTCAGTGCAGAACTGCTCAAGAACCGCTTGCAGGGCGTTGCCGCCGTACCGACCACCCTTTTGGCCATGAGCGAGGCGGAACTGCAATCTGTGAAGGCATGCGTAGGCAAGTCGAAAGCTGAAAGCACCTACCAAAACCTGATCTATTCGGACAAGCTGCTTCGGGCGTTCATGAAGGAAAACGGAGGGCGAGACATCCCCCTCGTAGGCATTACGGAAGATCTGTTTGAGGACTTCCGCTTCTTTCTCAAAAAACGCGGTTTGGCGGCATCGACCATGAACAAGCACCTCTGCCGATTGAGTCGATTGATGTATCGTGCGGTAGACTTGAAAGTCATCCGCTGCCATCCTTTTGAAGATGTCACCTATGAAAAAGAGGAAAGGAAGATTCGATTCTTGCAAAAGAGCGACGTGGCCAAGCTCATGGCGCTGAAAGTGAACGACAGGGACGCAGAGCAGGCCCGGCAGATGTTCCTCTTTTCCTGCTTCACCGGACTGGCCATTGCGGATATGGAACGCCTGAAGTTCTCGCACATTCAAACAGCTGCCGATGGCGGGAGGTATATCCGCAAGGAACGGCAGAAGACAAAAGTCGAGTCTGTCGTGCCGCTACATCCGATCGCGGAGGAGATCCTTAGCAGATGCCGGGAGAATCAGGCGGTGAAAGGAAAAGGCGAGGACCTTATCTTTCCACGCAGTTGCAGCCGCAGTGTGATGAATAGCAAACTGAGTACTGTGGGACTGGCGTGTGGCGTCAGGCAACGACTGTCTTTCCACATGGCACGCCACACGTTCGGAACCCTGTCGCTCAGCGCAGGCATCCCGATAGAGAGCATCGCCAAGATGATGGGACATGCCTCCATCTCCAGCACGCAGATCTATGCGCAGGTGACGGACAAAAAGATCTCGGAAGACATGGACAAGCTGATCCAAAAGCAACAAGCGGCTTCAGTGTGATTCCTAGGACGGCTGTCTAACGTAAAACGGCATACTTTTTCCCTTTCACTGATTCTATCTTACTACATGACTACAATGGGGGTAATACAGTGAAAGAAGAGGGGTTGAGGTGTAGTCAGGATAGATGAAACCATTCTGACTACACCTTACTCCCCTTCTTTTTCATTCCTCTTTCATGTGATATGCCTTTGTGTAGAGAGAGAGATTCAACTCTTCACTCGCAGTGTCCGCATGGCATTGAACACGGCTAAGACGGTGACGCCGACATCTGCAAAGACGGCCATCCACATCGTGGCGATGCCAAATCCGGCCAAAAGGAGTACGAGCACCTTGATCACAATAGCAAACCATGCGTTCTGCATGGCCACACCGATGGTCTTGCGAGAGATGGATATGGCTCCTGCCACCTTCGACGGACGATCGTCCATCAATACCACATCGGCAGCCTCTACTGCTGCGTCCGATCCGAGGGCACCCATAGCCACGCCTACGTCCGCACGGGCTAGTACAGGCGCATCGTTGATGCCGTCGCCGACGAAGAGCAGACTGCCTCCGGCTTTCTTCTCCTTCATCAATCGCTCAAGGTGGCTCACCTTATCGGCCGGTAACAATCCGGTCTGCACCTCGTCGATTCCGATCCGCTTGGCCACATCCTCACCCACCTCTTTGCGGTCGCCGGTAAGCATGACGGTCTTTCGTACGCCCAAGGCTTTAAGCGCATCAATGGCTTCGCTGGCGTCGTCTTTGATCTCGTCAGAGATGACGATGTGCCCCATGTATGTGCCATCCACAGCCAGATGTATGATTGTACCTATCAGCTTGCAAGGCAGCCATTGGGCGCCAATGCTGTCCATCATTTTCGTGTTACCCACGCTCACGCTGCGGCCATTGACTTGAGCGCGGATGCCATGTCCGGCTATCTCCTCCACATCCTTCACCGTGCAGTCGTCCGACTCTTCGGGGTATGCCTCACGCAGCGACTGTGCGATGGGGTGCGTGGAGAAACGCTCTACGTGAGCGGCTAAATGGAGCAGCTCCCGATCGCTGATTGCCTTGGGGTGTATGGCGTTTACGCTGAACACGCCCCGCGTGAGGGTGCCCGTCTTGTCAAACACCACCGTGTCCGCCTTGGCCAACGTGTCCATGTAGTTTCCGCCCTTGATAAGGATGCCTTGTCGCGAAGCCCCACCGATGCCACCAAAGAAGGTCAGAGGGATGGATAGCACCAAGGCGCAGGGGCAGGACACAACTAAGAAGGTGAGTGCGCGATTCAGCCAAAGCGGGAAGACGGCTACAAAGTCGCCCGAGAGCAGTGGCGGCAGGATGGCCAGCGCAAGAGAGATATAGACCACGATGGGAGTATAGACCTTCGCAAAACGGGTGATGAAGTTTTCGCTCTTCGACTTGTTCTCTCCGGCGCTTTCTACCAGACGAATGATCTTGGAGACGGTAGATTCGCCGAAGCTCTTCTCCACCCGCATCTTGATCATTCCGCTGACATTGACGCAGCCCGAGATGACCCTGTCGCCGCGGCCCACTGTGCGCGGAACACTCTCGCCCGTCAGCGCCACGGTGTTCAGGCTTGATGTCCCTTCGATGACGATGCCGTCCATCGGCACTTTGTCTCCTGGTCGCAGCACAAGCAGCTCTCCCACGGCTACAGTCTCGGGGTGCACCGCCTCGGTTACACCGTTACGCTCCACCGTGGCCGTATCCGGACGGATGTCCATCAGCTCGGCGATGGAGCGTCGGCTGCGATCCTCGGCATATTCTTCAAACAGTTCGCCCACCTGAAAGAAGAGCATCACAAAGACAGCCTCGGTGAACTCCGGCTCGGCGCCGGGCAGGAAGCCGATCAGCATAGCGCCAAGCGTAGCTATGCTCATCAGCAGATGTTCGTTGAATGGATCTCGTTCCATAATGCCCTCCCAGGCTTCAGCCAAGATGTCGTAACTCACGAGCAGGTAGGAAGGCAAGTAGATCAACAGTAGTTGCCATACGGGCAACACGGCGTTTCTCTCCACCGCCACGGCTGCGATGAGTAGGAGTGCGGAGAGGATGATTCGCTGTAATTTCTTGTTCTTTATCATGATGATGTGATTGGATATGCAATTCTTATGCAGTAATGATTCGACGTATGCCAGCCACCTTCTTCCCCAAGCCTCAAAGGAATCCAACCTTCGGGAGAGGCCATTCCCGAGCCTCGGAAATGGGTCTAACCTTCGGGAGAGGGCATTCCCGAGCCTCGGAAATGGGTCCAACCTTCGGGAGAGGGCATTCCCGAACCTCGGAAATGGGTCCAACCTTCGGGAGAGGGCATTCCCGAGCCTCGGAAATGGGCCCAACCTTCGGGAGAGGCCACTCCCGAGCCTCGGAAATGGGCCCAACCTTCGGGAGAGGTCATTTCCCGACTGAGGAAATGGGTCCGACCTTCGGGAGAGGCCATTTCCCGAGTCAGGAAATGGGTCCAACCTTCGGGAGAGGCCATTTCCCGACTGAGGAAATGGGTCCAACCTTCGGGAAAGGCCATTTCCCGACTGAGGAAATGGGTCCAACCTTCGGGAGAGGTCATTTCCCGACTGAGGAAATGGGTCCAACCTTCGGGAGAGGCCATTTCCCCATCGAGGAAAGGAAGGCTTTATCGCCTCTGCTACTCCTCGCCGGTCTCTCCTTTTTTCATTTCGGAGAGTAGATAGTAAGCCCCAGAAAGAGCCACCGTTCTTCCCTCCATCTTCAAATCTTCTTGGACGGGCTTTACTGCCACCATGCCATTCTCTTCTTTGATTTTCGTCACAGCAATGGGGGTAAACGTCCATTTGTCACCGACTCTTACCGCCGCGAAGATGTACGACTTATCCTCTTCATCCACCACGGCTTCTGCCGGTACAGCTTTCATCGTCGAAACGCCTGCTGCAATTTGCGCTTCCACATAGAGACCTGAGATGAGTGCATCCTTAGCCCCATCCATATCCACCCTTACGGGGACGGACTGCATGTTGCTGTCAAACGTTTTCCCGATGGCGTAGATTTTACCCTTGAAGACCTTTCCTCCATCTCCGGCAGCCTGCACCTGCAGATCGACTTCTTGCCCTTTTTGCAATCGGGGCAGATCGCTCTGATAGACCTGCAATTCGGCGAAGAGGCTTTGCGTGTTTATGATTCTCATCATAGGCGTTTCAGGGGCGGCATACTGCCCCGTCTCCACATCGATCCGCTCCACGGTTCCGGCTATGGGGCTGGTTACGGCAATGGCCGAGACTGCCTTTCCGGCCCTTAGGGATGAGGGTGCGATTCCCAATTGTTGCAGTTGTGTCGTCAGCATGCGAATCTCGCTGTTGATGATTTGCAGTTCCGATTTTGTTCTGTCGTAGTCTTTGCCGGCGCCTACCTTTTCGTCCATCATCTGAGTTTGTCGCTGGTACTCTTTACTGAGATAATCGCGACGGTTAACCGCCGTGAGATAACGCGACTGGATCTCTAATAAGTCTGGATGAGACAGGTAGGCCAACACTTGCCCCTTCGTCACCTCTTGCCCTTCCCTGACCAGCACGCGCTCCACATTGGCCCCCATCTTGGGCGCTATCGAAGCCTCGCCTTGCGGCGAGGTGGTGAGCCGCCCACTTGCTTGAATGGTTCCGGCAAAGGTGTGATCGGCCAATGCACCGGTCGTGATGTTCAGCTGTTGCATTTGTTTGTCGGTAAGCTCCACGGTGTTCTTTTCGGGCAAGTCCTCGCTTCGGCCTTCTTCCTGTTCATTCTTTGTGCCGCATGATGCTACGAGCAGGGCTGCGGCGATATATAAGCATGCTTTCTTTTTCATTGTCGTCATAGGTTGAGATATTGTAAATCGATTTGTGTTTGAAGTAACTGTTCGTAGGCCGTCCAATAGTCGAGTTCTGTTTGGACGGCATCGCCCATAGTCTGAATGAATCCGATATAGTCGGTGGCCCCTAAGCGATAAGCCGCTGCGGCCCCTTTCTGCTGCTCGCGTGCGGTGGGTAAGGCCGTTTGATGATAATACATCAGCAAACGTTTCCACTTCTGATACTGTGCCATGAGGCTGTTCTCCGTTGCGCGGAGTGCTATTTGAGCCGCCTCGAAGTCAGCCGTAGCCATATCACGCTCGATGCGTGCTGCCTTCTCCCGTGCCCGATAAGACTTTCTGAACAGGGGAACGCTCACCCCGACGTCGATGCTCCAATAGCCCATGCGATTTCCCATCATTTTCGTTCCTCCTTCTACGAAGAACGTGGGGAGTGATTTCGATTTTTCCAAAGAGATATTCTCAGTTGCCAGCTTCACTTTCTCGGCGTAAAGTCTCGACAGTGGGCTATCGGCTACGCTGTCTCTATCCGCGACCTGCAAAGGCTCTTCCGGGGCAACCGTCGGCTCGTAGACACCATCGCCTAACCACAGCGAGAGCTGCATCACGGCTATGCGATAGTCATCTGCAGCCTGCCGCTTTTCTTCAGCCGTCTGTATGGCCTTCTTCCTGGCCGTGAGGTATTCCAGATAGGAGGTTTCTCGGGCATCGTATTTCGCTTTTGCCGCCATTTCAAAGCTACCATAGATAGAGTCTATTGTCGCATAAACCTCCATTCGTTGGCCGGCGACATAGGCTTGGACATAGGCCTGGCTGACCCTCTTCTGCAACTGCTTGCGGGTGAGTTCTGCCGCAGCGCTGGCCGTGGACACCATTTGAGATTGATGGCGACTGCGCGCCTTGTTACCCAAAAAGTGAAGGTTTTGCCGCACACTGAGCAGGGTGAAAGTGCCCTCATTTCCCCTACCGATTTCGTCTGCACCGGCAGAGAATTCGGTCGTCCCAATGTCGTTTACGCCGGCCTTCATCGCCGTTTCATGATCTACGGACAATTGCGCAGCTTTCATCGTCGGGTAATACTGCTCGGCCAACACAAGGGCTTGTTTGAGATCTACTTTCTGTTGAGAACGGGCTTGGACGGGAGCACCTACCCCAAATGCTATGATTAACAGCGTAAGGGGAAGCGACCGTTTGAACGATAGCCGCCCCGATTTCTCTTCCAAAGCATATAGCACAGGGACGATGATTAACGTGAGTAACGTGGCTGTAAAAAGGCCACCGATTACAACCGTAGCCAACGGACGCTGCACCTCTGCACCGGCAGAAGCAGACACCGCCATCGGCAAGAAGCCCAGCATGGCCGCCGTAGCTGTGAGTAAAATAGGGCGGATGCGCTCCTTCGTACCCAAGATGATCCTTCTATTTATGTCGGTCACACCTTCTTGTTTGAGAGCGTTGAAACGATTGATAAGCACAAGTCCGTTAAGCACAGCCACACCGAACAACACGATAAAGCCAACACCGGCCGAGATGGAGAAAGACATTCCCCGTAAGGCCAAAGCAAAAACACCGCCTATCGTGGCCAGCGGAACAGCCATGTAAATCATCAGGCTTTGCTTAAGCGAATTGAGAGCGAAATAGAGGAGCAAGAAAATGAGCGATAAGGCGATTGGCAGTACAACGGCCAGGCGCTCTTTAGCTTCTTGTAGATTCTGAAACTCTCCGCCATAGGTCAGATGGTAGCCGGGAGGCAATTCGAGCTGTCTCTCTAATTGCTTTTGTATGTCGGCCACCACTGACGCCACATCACGCCCACGAACATTCACCCCAACATATATGCGGCGCGAAGCCTGGTCGCGCGAGATCTGCATAGGGCCTGATTGATAGCTGATGTTGG
Organism: Tannerella serpentiformis; assembly: GCF_003033925.1. Taxonomy (NCBI): domain Bacteria; kingdom Pseudomonadati; phylum Bacteroidota; class Bacteroidia; order Bacteroidales; family Tannerellaceae; genus Tannerella; species Tannerella serpentiformis. The sequence goes on along the minus strand of NZ_CP028365.1, from coordinate 1,611,371 downwards.
CCACCTCACCAAGCGGAATCTGTCTACCGTCAGGAAGATCGATGAACAGATACCTCAGATTGTCGATGCCTTTGCGATAAGTATCGCTCAAGCGTAACACAAGGTCAAAGCGCTTTTCACCCTCGAAGACGACTCCGGCCGGACCTCCTGCAAAGGCTGCACTCACATAGCGATTGAGCTTATCTACCTCCAACCCGTACTGAGCCAAGCGGCGACGGTCGTACTTTACAGTGATCTGTGGTAGTCCGGCTGTGCGTTCAAGAGCCACATCACCTGCCCCCGGCACCTTACTGATGATATTTACCATCTGTTCGCCCAGCTTATTCAATTGTTCGAGATCATCACCGTAAAGTTTTACCGCGACATCCTCGCGTACCCCGGTCAGCAACTCATTAAAACGGAGCGCTACGGGCTGAGAGAAAGCGAAATTGAGTCCGGGTAACGTTTGCAGTTTCGCCTTGATCTTTTCTATCAGCTCTTCTTTGCTTTTGGCTGATGTCCACTTGCTCCTATCTTTTTCCAAGATGATAAAGCTGTCTGTATAATCAAAGCCCATTGGGTCCGTGGGGATGTCAGCCACACCGATCCGGGCACATACGGTCTTGATCTCCGGAAAGCTCCTTAACAAAAGCCTTTCCACCTCTTTCTCCCTTTCAATAGTCTCTGAAAGTGAGCTGCCCGGTCGCAGAAACGTTTGCATGGCAATGTCTCCTTCATCCAGCTCGGGAATAAACTCTCCACCCATTTTCGAGAAAACAAAGACAGCCACCCCAAACAGTCCTATGGCGGAGAGAATAACACTCCGTTTATGCCGCAAAGCGAAGGTAAGCATCGGCCTGTAAACACGGATTATGGCCCCGATAAAACGATTGCTCAGCTGCTCTAATTTTTGTTCTGCACGTGCCATATAACTATCCGCATGGCTTGAAGGGTTCATCCATAATGAAGACACCATCGGCACATACGTTAGGCAAAGTATGAGAGCACCCAGTACAGCAAACGAGAAGGTGTAAGCCATAGGCGCAAACATCTTTCCACTTACGCCGGCGAGGAATAAAATAGGGGTAAACACAATGAGGATGATGAGTTGACCGAAGAATGCGGAATGCATCATCGTGGAAGAGGCCTTATAACTGATCTCATCCATATCCGTGCGACTAAGGGAATCTTGCTGCTGACGAATGCGGCACTCTATTTCGAAAACAACGCCTTCGACAATAATCACAGCGCCGTCCACTATAATGCCGAAGTCTATGGCACCAAGGCTCATCAAGTTGGCCCATACGCCGAAGACACGCATTAAAATGAAAGCAAAAAGCAGTGATAGTGGTATGACAGAGGCCGTGATGATTCCGCCGCGTACACTGCCTAACAATAAGACGAGCACAAAGATGACAATGAGCGCACCTTCAATCAGATTACGAGCGATGGTGCTTGTGGTGCGGCCTATCAGATTGGATCGATCGAGGAAAGGTTTCAGCTCAATGTCCGACGGAAGGGACTTTTGTACTTGCCTCATCCTTTCCTTCACAGCGGTTACCACTTTGTCTGAATTAGCTCCTTTGAGCATCAGTATCATTCCACCCACAGCTTCTCGCCCATCTTGCGTAAATGCGCCATAGCGGACCTGTGATCCATAATCCACCTTGTCGGCTATGTCGCGAATGAGCATCGGTCGGCCGTTGTTGTTCTTTACGACAATGTCTTTTATATCGTCTAATGACTTCACCAAGCCTTCACCTCGAATAAAGTGGGCCATATGGTTCTTCTCAATGTATGCACCGCCTGTATTGGCATTGTTGCGGCTCAAGGCCTCATACACGTCGCTAATGCTTACACTCATTGCTTTGAGCTTTTCCGGATTAAGGGACACCTCGTATTGCTTTACACTTCCGCCGAACGAATTGACCTCTACTACGCCGGGGAGCATGGATAAGCGCCGCTTCACAAGCCAGTCTTGCATTGTGCGTAATTCTTGTGCTGTATATCGGGCCGAATCCCTGGGTACGAGCGTGTACTGATAGATTTCGCCAAGTCCTGTAGTAATGGGGCCCATTTCGGGTGTGCCGAATCCTTCGGGTATATCTGCGCGGACTTCTTCGAGTTTTTCTTGAACCAACTGTCGTGGAAGATAAGTCCCGAAATCATCCTTAAAAACAATCGTAACGACCGAAAGGCCGAAACGGGAAACAGAACGAATATCTTCTACGCCCGGCAGATTTGACATGGCCAGCTCTACTGGATAAGTGACAAACTGCTCTATATCGGCCGCAGAAAGATTTTCTGATACAGTGATGACTTGCACCTGATTGTTGGTAATATCCGGTGTTGAGTCGATGTTGATGGTGCTCATCGAGTAAAGGCCGCCTCCAATAATGGCAACTAATAGCAGCACCACCAAAAACTTATGTTTGATGGAGAAGAAAATAATTCGATTGATCATGTTTCTATACTGTGAATTATATGTGTGTGAAATTGCCGGAATCCGCTTCTTGCAGATCCCGAGAAAAACAACGAGATATAATTACAGTATGGGAGGTGCACGCAATCCACCCGATGAAATACAACAATCTAAAAAGCGGATTAGCGGCTCTTGGAATGCTTTTTCATAAGGTGAAACGTCGGCTTGAGGTATTGCGAGAATGGACAATACCACAGCATACAGCATATGTGCCTGTTGTGAAACAGCCTGCTTGAGTTGTTGCAGGCCCTTTTCTCCTATAAATATTTGCTTGATTTGGTCAATAGAGCAGTCTTCTGAGTTTGATTCCTGCTCTGTAGCGTGATGTGCCGTGTGCTGATCGTTGATGTTACCGTCAACATCACAGATTTCCTCCGTAAAGCACACCGCTTTCAAATGGTGGTGATGAGGCAAAAAAGTAACTGACAGCACCAACAGTGTTGCCAGCCACAGATTGAATAAATATGCCTTTTTCCTTATCACGTTGCAAAGATGACGATTTGATCTCATCTGTCCGATGTAACATGCTGATATTGCATATTATTTGCAGAATCCTCTATTCGCTTGGACGGTTGTTCATAAGGAGCTTCTCCCTTTGTAATCCTCCTCCAAGATCTTTTCAAGATCCGAGACCTTGTAAAGGATCTTACCGGCGAACTGCGTGTAGGGGGATGATCTTTCGATCGCGATAATCCTGCAAAGTGCGAGGGCTGATGTAGAGTCGTTCGCAAAACAGTGAGGAAATGGCTGGCATAGCATGGGTGCAGCTGCCGTTCATTCGGAAAACAGCGGCATTTGAATGCAGATATCAACCTGCGAATCGTCTCTAAGCTCTTTTCCTTTCAATGCCATTTTGTCTTATCGGATGGGCGAATCACTTCCTTGCAAAGCCTATTCTCTGAAGAAATCGGCAGCAAACAGACGCAACATCATGCCGGAATGCGCTGCATGCTTGGATGCCGGGGATGCTCATCACACTTTCACCCCCCGAAAACTCATCCAAACCAACCAAACAGGCAGATAGAAGCAACATAAATGACTTCAGTGGATCACTGAACTCCCCTCCTTCAAATCTGTAGTAGCAACATGTAGTCAGCCGCGTAGTGACTTCGATTTGCATGGATGCTATTGGGAAACAGTCGATTATGGCGATTGTAGTTTGTAGTAAGAAGAAGCCAAAAAGTACGGGCGTTTGATCTTAAATCACTTGCATTCCAATAAAACACCACACCATTTCATTCCCCATCTCAATGTTTGATCAGTATGAAAGAAGAAAACCTATCGACCATCAGGCGGTACCCCATCACGGCGTACTTGGAAAGTAAAGGCATCACGCCCGTCCGACGGCTGGCGGCCTATGCAATGTACCGTTCACCATTGCGGGATGAACGCCACCCCAGCTTCAAGGTAGACACCGAGAAGAACCTGTGGATCGACTATTCCGAGGGCCGTGGAGGTAGCATTATTGACCTCTATATGCGGCTCGAGGGGTGCACCCTTCCGGAGGCCATCCGCTGTTTGGGGAAGATGATTTTCGGTCGCACGACGAGCGATTACCCGCGGACGGAATCCCACCTTCATAGCCCCGAGAGAACAGACGGAGGAAGAAAATTGATCGGCATATCGGATGACCTTCCGCCACATTTGCAAGACTACCTGACAAAAGAGCGGTGTATCGACCTCGGTCGGGCCTGGCCCTTCCTCCGATGCGTCCGCTACGAAGTGAGGGGACGGGAGTACGAAGTCATCGGCTTTGCCAATGCCTCGGGCGGCTACGAACTACGGGGCACCGGGCTGTTCAAGGGTACACTAGCGCCGAAGGACATTACACCCATCTTTCCCGACAGGCGGCAGCCAGTCTGCCTCTTCGAAGGCTTCATGGACTTCCTCTCCTTCCTTTCAATGAAAGAAAAGGTCGGTAACCATTGCCTCGTGATGAACTCTGTGGCTAATGTCGGGCGGTGCATCCGTTACTTGCGCGAGCGGCACATCACGGTCCTTCGTGCGTTCCTCGATAATGACGACGCTGGAAGGCGAACCTTGGGCACGTTCATCGAAGCTGGGTTTCTGGTGGAAGACATGGCCGTACACTACCAAGGATGCAAGGATCTCAACGAATTCCATGTCAACCGCATCCGTCGCCTACGAGAACAACATGGACAAGCTCCAATCACAACCAAACCAACCCACACAATCAAACTAAAAAGGAGATAGCAACCATGAAAGAGAAAGACACCAACAAAGCAGATCGGGAGTTTCTCGACGTCTATTTGGGAGAAACGCATCCACAGGAAGCAGAGCCATCCGGGCAATCCGTGCATGCCGAGAGTGCACTCACACCGAAACGCATCAGCGCCAAAATGAGACGAGGGACGCTGGAGGCTTACAAGCAGACCTTCCTCGTCCCCGCCAAGCTGACAGATCGTCGGGCGGTCTACCTCAGTCGGGCGACTCAGGAGCGCGCCGACTTCGTTGTCCGTCGATTGGGAGATCGAGGCGCCAACCTCTCGAGCTTCGTGGAGCGCATCGTGCGTGCCCATTTGGAAGACTACGACGAGGAGATCGAGGAGTGGCGAAAGCTGTAATCCAAGTACACAGATTCATCAAAGAGTTCACGAACGATAAGCACGTCAAGCAATCAACAACTGCCTGAATGCACAGCAAGCTGTGATTGTAAGAAACATTATAGGGTATGTAACGGAGCGTGACGACGGTAATGCAAGACGTCAGTTTGTTCCCACAAACTGCGCTTGCTCCCCCGCCCCTGTCGGTCGGTGGAGAGGGCCGTAATCACATCCGTTCTCATCGGCCCGAACCATAGAATAAGTACCACAGAAAAGACCTATCCACATGAAAAGACACCCCCAAAAGGAAGACAAGAAGCCGAACAAGACCGCCTTTATCAAGGTCAGATGCACGGCCGAGGAGAAGGAGCGGATCCGTTCGAGAGCCACAAACGCGGGGCGGAAATACTCCGACTACTGCCGCGAGATGTTACTGGGTGGATCCGTCATCGCCGTCCCTCCGATGGGTGACAACGAGAAGGAAGCGCTCGCCATCCTCCGTCAGACAGCGCTATTCTACGCGCACATTTCTAACCTGATTAAGGTCAAGGACGTCTCCTGGGTAGACGCGACGAAGGCACTCGCCACCTATGCCAAGATCGCTTTTAAGCGGTTCTTCAGCTCCCGCTATCGGGTCCCCGAGGAGGTATTTAAGCGCTTAAATATTGAAGACCATGATCGCAAAGTGTAAGGCCATCGCACACGGAGGCAACGCGCTGGAGTACATCTTTCGCGAGGGAAAGCTCGGCCGGCTTCTCGCCCTCCACAACCTCTGTGGCGAAACGCCAAAGGAGATCCACGAGGAGATGAGGCTGATTGGCGACTACAACAGTCGCTGCAAAAACAAGTTCCTGCGCATCGAGATCGGCATCGCCCCGCAGGACGAGCCGCAGATGACGTTCAAGACCCTGAACCGCCTCGCACTGCTCTTTGCCAAGCAGATGGGGCTGGACGACCATCAATGGGTGTCCGTCACGCATAAGGACACTGACAACCTGTACATCCACATCATCGCCAATCGGATCAGTCTCGGTGGGCAGGCCTACAACACCACATTCGTGAGCAATCGTGCGGCGAGAGTGGCCGAAGAACTCAGCCGCAAGTACGGGCTGACCATCGCCAACGAAGTCCACTCCGCGCGACCGCATCGAAAAGCCCAAGCCAATCCGGCAAGAGACCGCACGAAGCAACAAGTGCGGAGCATCTGCTACACCCTACTGGACAAACACCGCGGAAAAGGCTTGTCGGGTCACTCCATGTTCCTCTACGAACTCCACCAAAGCGGCGTCACGATCGACCGCATGAAAAACAAACAGGGCAAAGTCTACGGGCTGAAGTTTACCTACGGCGAGCACAGTTTCAAGGCCTCCGAGATCGGTCGTGAGTTTGGTTTTCGCACCCTGCCGAAACAGTTCGAAATCGGCAATGCGCAGAAGCCCATCATCCCCTTCGCCCATTCCTCCATGAGCCCTACGAAAGACAGTACCTCTATCATACAAGTCACAGGTTCCGTTGTAAACACCGCTTTAGACACCGCGGAAAGCCTTCTTTCGAAGACTGGAGAGGTCACAGCTCTACAGACACACGGCGCAGACTACGCCGAGATCGCATGGCAACGGCGCTTAAGAAACCAAACCGGGAAAAAGAAGAAGCGAGGGAGGGGGATATGATGTTTGACATTCATCCGCTCCATCCATCCCGACCTTTCCCAAACCGAAAGAATTACATCAAAAACGCCTGTTTTTCAAATAGTCATAGTAACATTGCACCCTCAAATGACAAGCGCCCTTTGTTTGTGCAGATTCTAGCAACCCCAAGCGCTTCGCTCGTTTCTACTTCGTTACCTATCCAATGTCTACGACCGACTAACTTCTTCTTTTACAGAGGGATATTTCTAAATAGTTTTCTCCCGAACCTATTAGCACACCCCTCATTGCCCCCCTCATCCTCCCCCGAATTAGGGATTTTGATCACCGTTCAGACGAGATACCTTTGCGCCGTAAAACAAGATCGCATAACGATAAACACCATCAGAATATGAAAGCAGATAAACTATCGGGCGTACCCGAAACCATGCTCATCACCCTCTGGGCCAAAGCCACCGAGACGAATCGGCCAGACGCCCTGCTGCGCGACCCGAAGGCGGTCGAAATCATGAACCGCATCGACTATGACTTCACGAAGTTCCGGGGCGGCACCATGTCGCAAGTCGGCTGTTGCATCCGCGCCGACCTGATCGACCGCGAGGCCAAGAAGTTCCTCGAGGCCCACCCCGACGCCGTCGTCATACAGCTCGGCGCCGGCATCGACGCCCGCTACGACCGCCTGGGCCGCCCCGCCGTCACCCACTGGTACGACCTCGATCTGCCCGAGGCCATCGACCTCCGCCGTCGCCTCCTGCCCGAGACCGAGCGCAATACCTACCTGGCCATGTCCCTCCTCGACTTCCGCTGGATCGACACCGTCCGCGCCCACGGTCGGCCCGTGCTCCTCATCCTCGAAGGCGTGCTGATGTACTTCACCGAGGCAGAGGTGCGGAGCTTCTTCGACGCCATCTGCCGCGACCTCCCCGACGGCACCACCATCCTCTTCGACATGCTGGCCTACTCGCTCGTGAACAACGCCAAGCATCACGACGTCGTGAAGAAGACCGATAAGACGGTCGAGTTCAAATGGTCCGTCCTCGATACCCACGAGATAGAGCACTGGAACCCCCGCATCCACCTCGTCCGCGAGTACTACATGAGCGACCACTCCCGCGGACGCTTCCCCTTCGTCTTCCGCACCCTCTACCACATCCCCTACTTCCACCGTCGCTTCAACCAGCGCATCGTCAACCTCGAGTTGCGTTGAAGTGTTGAGGTGTTTGTTTGTTGAGTCGTTGAGGGGTTTGCTGAGTTGTCGAGGTGTTTGTTGAGTAAATGACAGACCAAGAGGTACCCGGCCAAACTTCCCTGCCCCGGCAGGGGCCTTCTTTTCTTCCATCAAGGGAAGAAAGGCGGCTGCGGCCGCCGGCGAAGATTACCGGGTACACGATTACTCTCATCATCTACCCGGCCAAATTGGCTGGCGTCCCTGACGCCTTGATCTTCTTTTGCTTCTTTTCTTCCCTTGATGGAAGAAAAGAAGGCCATCAAGAGAAAGAAAAGAAGGTATAGACAAGAAGACACCGGCCAACAAAAACCACTTTCTTCGCGGCCCAATTCAAGGTTATAAAAGTCAGAATCACAATGACAGAAGCATTCAAAAAGACACCCGTCGAGCTCACAGCGCATCACGGGCACATCCTCCAAGCCCTCCGTCGGGGCGTGAGCCTAACCGCCTCAGCCGACGGCCGCACGAACTCGATGACCATCTCCTGGGGCATGCTCGGTATCGAGTGGAACCGCCCCCTCTTCATCACCTACGTCCGCACCGGACGCTTCACCCACGGCCTACTCGACCGCAACCCCGAGTTCACCGTCAACCTCCCCGCCCCCGGCATGGATCACCTCACGCGCCTCATCAGTTACCTCGGCACCCACTCCGGGCGCAACGAAGACAAGATCGCCACGCTCGGTCTGCACCTCGTGCCCGGTAGCGAGGTCTCGGTGCCCGGCCTGGCCGAGCTTCCCCTCACCCTCGAGTGCCGCATCCTCTACCGCCAGCTCCAGCAGGCCGACTGCTTCCTGCCCGGCAACGAGGCGATACTCAAGTCGTGTTACCCGCAGGACGTCCCCAGCGAAGCCACCGGCAGCAACCGCGACTTCCACACCGCCATCTATGGCGAGATCGTCGGCGCCCACCTCATTCAACCCGCTTGAAACATGATCAATCAGCACTATGAATAGGAATCAAATCGCCAATCGCAAAAAGTCCGCAGCCGGACTGCTCCTTTTGGTCGTCGTCTTGGCGGCCAACTACAACCACACCCGCTCCGAGATGAAGGGCGAAACCTCCATCTCACCCGCCGCCACGCCCCACGAGGGCTATGCGCAGCAACAGCCGACCGTCCCTTGTGACACCGCCCGCTGCGCCCACCCCTTCACGGCCGATCCGTCCATCCGACACGCACGGCAGTAAGCAGCGCCGCCCTATCCCCTGACGGGACCTTATACGACAAGGCCTGAGACGTGCAAGTATTATTTGCGTCTCAGGCCTTGTGCTATAACAGCCATAAAGGCTGTGACTCCCAATCGGGAGGGAAACCCATCGCTGCTATGTCAACCGTCGGATATTCATCGATGAGCTTTTTCAGATTGGGGGTAAAACGATTGCGAGGGTTTACCGAAATCAAGATATATCGGATCATGGCCAGTTTATAATAGGTGCGCCCGGCATGAATCTCCTGCTGATCAATCCACGGGTGAACGGGGCGTTCAAGTGTTTTGGGCTTGTTAGGAAGCTGCCTATTCCATAACCGATTGTGATGACAGCAAATATTACGGACACCGGAAAGGCACTGCAACCAGGAGGCGAAAACATCAGCAGGCAATCCAAACTCCTTGGCGATCGCTTTTTTCAAAGAGGCCTTCCCAATATTCATGTATAAGTTCGAGAGCACCCCTAAAGGAAGTATTTCGGCAAGCATCCAGACCGGTTTATTTTCTTCGGTATAACATGTTTTGAAGTGTTCTACAAAGTCCTCTTTGGAGGTGTTCCATTCTTTCATAATAAGGCCTCGCGACTTCTCAAAACGACCTCTGTCATGAAAAAACTGTTCTTCCAAAAACTAGGATACGCTCTTAGTCGTATCCACTCCTACACGCACAATGGATGCACGGACAGCTATTTCAATTTTCTCAATTTGAGAGAACACCAACAGCCGCAGTTTCCGATCGAAACGATACATATTGAGGGCATCAGTAAAGCGAGAACCAGCCTTGTATAGGTGGTCCGTCTTAGGCTCCAACAGCAGAGGATAGAAATAAGCACTCAGCCGGAAGTAGCCGATGGTGCGCAAGTATCTTTCAGCTTTCTTCTTCTCATCAATCAGAAGTCCCCGCTCTTCTAATCGAGCGAGTTGTTCAGAGATGGACAAAGGGCGCTTGGTGTAAGGGGCTTTTTTCATGAACACGAAACGGTATAAAATAAAACGACCTGCCGATTTGAGCATCGTTGAGAGGCTTGGCAGGTTCTACACGCCGCAAAGATACGATCATGAGAAAACGGCACAAGGCCTGAGACGCGTCCTAAGGCCTGAATTGTTGAGGTGTTAAGTTATGCCAGACAGAGATGAGCAGCTTTCCCCGACAGGCACATCTCATTCCTCTCAACAACTCAACAAACAAGCACCTCAACAGCTCTCCCCCTCACAGCGCCACCCGCATGCCCTCTTGGCCGAGCGTGGTGTGGGGGAAGACGGCCGTGGCTTCGGCGAGGAGGGGCGCGAGGTCGTCGTAACGGGCCGAGTAATGACCGAGCACAAGGCGCTTTACACCTGCCCGACGGGCGATCTCGGCCGCCTCGCGGGCAGTGGAGTGGAAGGTCTGGCGGGCGCGCGCCACATCTCGCTCCATGAACGTAGCCTCGTGGTAGAGGCAGTCCACACCCTCGACGAGGGGCACGATGGAGGGCAGAAACTCCGTGTCCGAACAGAAAGCATAGCGGCGTGGCGGTGTGGCTGGACGCGTGAGCCGCTCGTGGGGCACGGTGATGCCGTCGGGGGTGACATAGTCGGCCCCCTGCTTGATGGCCCGCAGCGCATGGACGGGCACCTGATAGAAGTCGATCATATCGCGCCGAATGTGCGCCTCGGCCGGGTGTTCGGCAAAGAGGTAGCCGCAGGCGGGGATGCGGTGGCTGAGGGGGATGGACCAGACGCTGACGGAGCGATCCTCCATCACAAGCGCGTGCTGCGTGGGGTCGATCAGGTCGAGGCGCACCTCGTAGGGCATGTCCTTGCAAAAGACGGCGAGGATGGGCCGGAGGAAATCCTCGAGAGCATGCGGCCCATGGACGACCAGCTCACCCGTCCGGCCCAGCATGCCGAGCGTGGAGAGTAGCCCGGGCAGACCGAAGCAATGGTCGCCGTGCAGGTGAGAGATGAAGATGTGCGTGATGCGATTGAAGCGGATGTGGTAGCGCCGCATCTGTAGCTGCGCCCCCTCGCCACAATCCATGAGGTAGAGCTTGTCGCGCAGGTCGATCACCTGCGCCGTGGCCTCATGTCGCAGCGTGGGCGTGGCCGATCCGCAGCCGAGGATGGTGATGTCGAAGGAAGTCATATGTATAGCGGTATGGTTCTCTGATCCGGGGCAAAGGTAGGCAGAGGCGCCGCCTCTTTTTGCCCTTCGCCCACGCTCCGCGGCCTCTAAACGTGTCCTAATAGGCCTTCACCCACACCTCGCGGCCTCTAAACGTGTCCCGACAAGCCTTCACCCACGCACCACGGCCCTAAAAAGGGGAGTCTATTCAAGGCTTTCATATTAAAAGACAACTACCTGCATTGAAAGTATAGTGCTTTTATAGTGATAGCATATTATGCATAGAGTGTATATGAGGCTTTTAGACTGAAAGCATGAAATAGACGATGCAGGTTTGATGCTTTTAGATTGAAAGCATAGGATATATAGTACACATCATATCCTTTTCATATAAAAGCATGGATATGTCAATGCAGGCTGTATGCTTTTACAGCAAAAGCTATTTGCATATATCTGAGATTATATCGTATCACATTAAAATCATTCTATATACATAAGACTATAATGGGTTTTAATGTAAAAGCATTGCATATACACCTCCATTCGCCCCCAACCGGACGGCGGATGGCCCTGCGGACTTACGTTTAGGGGCGAACCAGCCGGGGGAAGCCTCGAGGGGGGCTGCGTTTGGGGCCAAACCGGCGGGGTGAAGGCCTGCGCCGCTCCCCTTTTGCGCTACTTTTGCCCGCAGATCATCACAGCAGAACGATTTCCCCCCCACGTATCAGATATGCAGAAACAACAGTTACAGCAAAGCCTGCAGCAACGCCTCTCACCGCAGCAAATCCAGGTGGTCCGTATGCTCGAGCTGCCCGCCTTGGAGATGGAAGAGCGCATCAAACAGGAGCTGGAGGAGAACCCCGCCTTAGAGGAAGGACGCGACCCGACCGAATCGGACGACGAACCCGCTACCGACCCGGACGACGAGATGACGGCGGAGGACAGCTCCCTGGCCGATCTGGGCGACTACCTCACGGACGACGACATCCCCGAGTATCAGCTCCGCGCCATGAGTAACGCGGAGGAGCGGCGCGAGGAGATCCCCTTTGCCGTCGGGCCCTCCATGCACGACCACCTCGAAGAGCAGCTCAGCCTGCGCTCACTCACGGAGCGCGAACGCGAAATAGGCCGTTACATCATCGGTAACATCGACGACGATGGCTACCTGCGCCGCGAACTCTCGGCCGTGGCCGACGACCTGATGTTCAAGGCCGGCATCGAGGCCAACGAGGCGGACGTGGAGGCTGTCCTACGCATCATTCAGGACTTTGAGCCGGCCGGTGTCGGTGCCCGTGACCTCCGCGAGTGCCTCCTCCTGCAACTGAAAAAGAAGCGCCCCACGCCCGACACCGCCCTGGCGCTGCGCATCCTCAACGAGCATTTCGACGCCTTCACCCGCAAGCATTACGAGAAGATCCGCCGTGCGCTGGACCTCGATGAGGCGGCGCTCAAGACCGTCCTGCGTGAGATCACCCGCCTCAACCCCAAGCCCGGTAACGGCTGGAACGAGGCCTCAGACACGGCCATGAACCGCATCACGCCGGACTTCATCGTGGACTGCCACAACGGCCAGCTCAGCCTCAGCATGAATCAGCGCGACGCCCCCGAGCTGCACGTGAACCGTGAGTACGCCGACATGTTTCGCGACTATCTCGGCAACAAGTCCAACCGTAGCCCGGAAATGCGCAACGCGGTGCAGTTCGTCAAGCAAAAGCTCGACGCCGCCCGCTGGTTCATCGACGCCGTCCGGCAACGTCGCGAGACACTCCAGCGCACCATGGAGGCCATCCTCATGCTGCAAACCGACTTCTTTCTCACCGGCGACGAAACGAAGCTCCGCCCCATGATCCTCAAGGACGTGGCCGAGCATGCGGGTTACGACATCTCGACCGTCTCACGCGTCAGCAACAGCAAGTATGTCCAGACCAACTTCGGCATCTACCCCCTCAAGTTCTTCTTCTCCGAGGGCGTCCTGAACGACCAAGGCGAGGAGATCTCCACCCGCGAGATCAAGAAGATCATGCGCGAGACGATCGACGCCGAAGACAAGCGCAACCCTGTGACCGACGAGGCCCTCTGCGCCTTGCTCCGAGCCAAAGGCTACACCCCTGCTCGCCGCACGGTGGCTAAATACCGCGAGCAACTCGGCATTCCTGTGGCTCGCCTAAGGAAGGAGCTGTGAGTAGAGGGTAGAGGGTAGAGAGTAGAGGGTAGAGGGTAGAGGGTGGAGGGTGGCGAAGTGCTTTCCGAGGGTGCAAACGCATCGCCACCGCTTCAAACCAAATATCTCACCCTACATTTGCCCGCGATAAATTTCACATTAATCAAACCAATAACACCATCATGAACTTTCCATCAGAACTGAAGTACACGAAGGATCACGAATGGATCCGCGTGGAAGGCGACACCGCCTTCGTAGGTATCACCGATTATGCACAGCAGGAGCTGGGCGAGATCGTATTCGTTGACATCGCCACCGAGGGCGAGACGCTGGCCAAGGACGAGGCCTTTGGCTCCGTTGAGGCTGTCAAGACCGTCTCTGACCTGCTCATGCCCGTAGCTGGCGAGGTGCTCGAAGTGAATCCCGAACTTGAGGATAAGCCCGAGCTCGTTAACTCCGATCCGTATGGCAAAGGCTGGCTGATCAAGGTGAAACCCGCTGACGTCGCTGAAGTAGCCGGACTCCTTTCGGCCGATGACTACAAGAACCTCATCGGATGACCCCACAAGTCAGCATCATCATGGGCAGCGTCTCTGACCTGCCCGTGATGAATAAAGCCGCCCAATTCCTCGATGAGATGGAGATCCCGTTCGAAATGAACGCCCTCTCTGCCCATCGTACCCCGGAGGAAGTGGAGCGATTTGCCAAAGGCGCCGAAGGGCGTGGCATCCGTGTCATTATCGCCGCCGCTGGCATGGCCGCACACCTCTGCGGTGTCATCGCTTCCATGACCACCCTGCCCGTCGTCGGCGTGCCCATCGCCGCCTCACTCGACGGCATCGACGCCCTTCTGGCCATCGTGCAAATGCCTCCCGGCATCCCCGTAGCCACAGTCGGCATTAACGGCGCACAGAACGCTGCCATCCTGGCCGCTCAAATGCTCGCCCTCAGCGACGAGGCGCTGGCCCGTCGACTGGCCAACTATAAGGAGGGACTCAAAAAGAAAATCGTCAAGGCCAACGAAGAGTTGGCCAGCGTCCAATTCAAATTCAAGACAAATTGAAACGACGACCTACCTCGGTAGTCGCCATTGGTAACACCCCGCTGGGCGGGGATTACCCCGTACGCATCCAGTCTATGGCCAACGTATCGACCATGGACACGGATGCGTCCGTCGTTCAGGCGATCAGCATGGCACGCGCCGGCGCCGAATACATCCGCTTCACCGCCCAGGGCATACGCGAGGCCCGTAACCTCGGCGTTATCCGTAAACGATTGAACGAGCAGGGGTGCCACACGCCCCTCGTTGCCGACATCCACTTCAACCCGAAAGCCGCAGACGTGGCCGCCGAGTTCGTGGAAAAAGTGCGCATCAATCCGGGCAACTACGTCGATGGCGCGCGCACCTTCCGCGCCGACTACACCGACGAAGACTTCGCCGAGGGCGTCCGCAAGATCCGCGAGCGCTTCGTCCCCTTCCTCCGCCTCTGCCGCGCACATGGCACCGCCATCCGTATCGGCGTCAACCACGGCTCCCTCTCGGACCGCATCATGTCGCGCTTTGGCGACACGCCCGAGGGCATGACCGAATCCTGCATGGAATTCCTCCGCCTCTGCCGCGAGGAGCAGTTTGACGACGTCGTTATCTCCATCAAAGCCTCGAACACCGTCGTCATGGTGCGCACCGTCCGCCTGCTTGTCCGCACGATGGATCGCGAGGGCATGCACTATCCGCTTCACCTTGGCGTCACCGAGGCGGGCAACGACGAGGACGGACGTATCAAGAGTGCCGTCGGCATCGGCGCCCTACTCACGGACGGCATCGGCGACACCATCCGCGTCTCCCTCAGCGAGCCACCCGAGGCTGAGATCCCCGTAGCCCGTGAGCTCATCGACCATATCAACCGCACACGTGCAGAAGAATACGCGCCCATGCCCGCCGATTACGTGGGCACAGAGACGGACTACTTCCGCCGCACACGTATGGTGGCCGACATCGGCGGCGGTCGCCAGCCCGTCGTCCTCGCAGAGTATGCCGATGGCGATCAGCCCGACGAAACCCTCCGCCCGGACTACCTCCGCCACCTGCCTGACGGCACATTCACGTCCACAAAAGACAAACGTCGCACAGTCCCCGCGCCCCACTTCGTGGAGCTGACACCGGACGAGCTGACCGACTCTCGCCTCGAGGCCCTCAACACGGACGAATCCTCCGTGATCATCCTCCGCAGCGTGCACACGGACAGCGTCAACGAGACACGTGCCGCCATCCTGCGCCTCCGCGCCGCAGCGTGCCAAGCGCCCGTCATCCTACGCCGCGACTACCACGAGACGGATCTCGATCGCCTGCGCATCGCTGCCTCAGCCGACCTTGGCGTCCTGCTCATCGACGGCATCGCCGACGGCCTCCTCCTCACCCAGGGCAGCCACAGCACGCCCGACACCGATCGCCTAGCCTTCGGCATCCTCCAGGCCACACGCCGCCGTATGAGTCGCACGGAGTACATCTCCTGCCCCGGCTGCGGCCGCACGCTCTACGACCTGCACCAGACGATCTCGCGCATCAAAGCCGCCACGGGCCACCTCAAGGGCGTCAAGATTGGCATCATGGGCTGCATCGTCAATGGCCCCGGCGAGATGGCCGATGCCGATTACGGTTACGTGGGCGCAGGCCCCGGCCGCGTCAGCCTCTACCGCGGCAAGGAGTGCGTCCTACGCAGCATCCCAGAGTCCGAGGCCGTCGATCGCCTCCTCGAGCTCATCGCCTCGGATCGCAAGTAACCCGCCCGCACATTATGGCTTAGGCCGACCTCCATCCATCGGGGGCCGGCCTTTTTTGTGCCGAAAAAGCTCACGCACCAGCTTGTATTAGCTCATTCTTCGCCTCGTCTTTCCCCTCCTCGTCCTTATTGAGCAGCGGCAGGGCGAAGATCCCGAAGAGGCCACAGAGCACGACCCAGACTGTCTGCACCGTGAAGACAACCAACGCAAAGGCGGCTGCATCGGTGCGATCTACGCCAAAAGCTACAAGCGTCGAGATGACCATAAAGTGCCACACACCGATACCCCCCTGCACAGGCACTGCCACACCGAGGCTGCTCATGGCAAAGGCGATCAGTCCGATGCGTATACCCAAAGGCGCAGTGAATTCGAAGGCGTAGAAGGTGGTGTAGAAGTAGAGGAAGTAGCCGACCCAGATGGCCAGTGTCTGGAGCAGGAAGCGCCCCTTGTGCTCGATCGTCCAGAGGCTGCGCACGCCTTCCCAGACGTTTAGCAGCATCTCGGTCAGCTTGCGGACAAGGGGTAAATGCTTCATGCGCACGAAGACGAACCATGCGAGCACCACGGCTCCGACCAGCCCGACGTACGTCCACGGGGAGCGGACGAGGGTGATCAGCGTCGCAACCAGCGTCGGGGGATTCTCAGCGAAGAAGTGGCGGAAGAAGCCGATGTTGAAGACACCGAGGCTGAGCGTGAGCAGGCCCACCATGAGCGTATCCATGATGCGATCTACGAAGAGCGTGCCTAAGAGCTTGGTGAAAGGCACACGCTCGTATTTGGCCGTCACACCGCAGCGCCAGATCTCGCCCACGCGCGGCAGGGCCATATTGACGGCGTAGTTGCCGAGGACAGCAAAGACGACGTTGCGCCGACGAACACGTCGGCCGAGCGAGTCGATAAGCAGCCCCCAGCGGAAGCCACGCGTCACGTTGGCGGCTAAGCCGAAGAGCAGTGAGAAGAGGAGGATATCGTAGCGCACGCCGCCACGGATCACGTCCATCATGGCGCCGAAATCTTGTTCGCGATAGAGATACCAGAAGAGAAGCCCGCCCAGCAACAGGGGCAACACGATCTTAACGGTCTGATTGACGATCTTTCTTACGTCCATTATAGGGTTCTGTTTGATTGGCCGGCAAAGATAGGCGCCTTTGCTGCGTGGGGACGGGGCGGGGCGGCTGCGGCCGCCGGCGAAGTTTGCCAGCTACCGGCCTCGACAATTCGGGGCGGTTTGGTTTTATCCCGTACCCCGCTGCACCTTTGCGGCCCCAAATTTTTACGTGGAATATCATCAACATGAATAAGGAATATCAGCGAAGCGACCTGGAGGTGATGGCACCGGCCGGGTCGTACGAGTCGCTCATGGCCGCCATTCAGGGCGGAGCCGACTCGGTCTACTTTGGCGTCGAGGGGCTCAACATGCGCGCAAGATCGTCCAACAACTTCACCACGGACGACCTCCGACGCATCGCCTCCACCTGTGCCGACCACGGCGTGAAGAGTTACCTGACCGTCAACACCGTCCTCTACGACGCCGATCTGGACACCATGCGGCGCATCATCGACGCCTCGCTCGAGGCCGGCGTCTCGGCCATCATCGCTGCCGACGTGGCCGCCATGAGCTATGCCGCCGACATCGGTCAGGAGGTTCACCTCTCCACCCAGCTCAACATCGCCAACGTCGAAGCCCTGGCCTTCTACGCCCGCTTTGCCGACGTGGCCGTCCTGGCCCGCGAGCTCAATCTGGATCAAGTCAGCGCCATCCATCGGGCCATCCGCGAGCGTGACATCCGCGGGCCCAAGGGTGAACAGATACGCCTCGAGATGTTCTGCCACGGTGCCCTCTGCATGGCCGTCTCCGGCAAATGCTACCTCAGCCTGCACGAGATGAACGCCTCCGCCAACCGCGGCGCCTGCAACCAAATTTGCCGCCGCAGCTACACCGTCCGCGACCGCGAGACGAACCACGAGCTGGACGTCGATAACGCCTACATCATGTCGCCCAAAGACCTCAAGACGATCCATTTCCTCAACAAACTCATCGACGCCGGCGTGCGCGTCTTCAAGATCGAGGGCCGCGCGCGGGGGCCGGAATACGTGCGCACCGTCACGGAGTGCTACGCCGAGGCCGCCACGGCCTGCTGCGACGGCACCTTCGACGAGGCGCGCATTGCCGCCTGGGACGAGCGTCTCTCGACCGTCTTCAATCGTGGCTTCTGGAACGGCTACTACCTCGGCCAGCGCCTCGGCGAGTGGACCCACCGCTACGGCTCCAGTGCCACGCGCCGCAAGGAGTACGTGGCCCGCGGCGTGAAGTACTTCGGCGGCATCGGCGTGGCCGAGTTCGAGATGGAGAGCGGCTCGCTCAGCGTCGGAGACGAGGTCGTGATCACGGGCCCCACCACCGGCGCCGTCTTTGAGACCATCCGCGAGATTCGAGTCGACCTCCAGCCCGTGCAAACCACTTCGAAGGGCGAGCGATTCTCCATCCGCACCGCGGAAAAGGTTCGTCCCTCCGATCGACTCTATAAAATGGTCCCCGTTAGCCCTGCCTAAGCTCGTCGATGAGCCTCCCGCGGCGCGTTCGGGGATATGCAGCGAAATGGGGTAGGTGAATTTATCGTGTTTCGAATATCAGCCGTCGTATAGGCTCCGAAACAGCGTCTGTTTGCTAATCTATACCACGTATAGCTCTACAAACAGACGCTGTTTTGCTATTCATAAGGCGTAATGCTCCAGAAACAGACTCTTTTTCATATCTCATACGCCGTATAGGCATATAAACAGAGTCTGTTTCCAACTCCATGCGTCGCATCGGCCCACAAACAGAGCCTTTCGGAGGGCCTTATTCAGGTAGAGCATAAGAAACAGCATCTATTTTCAGACTCTTACGTCGTATACATAAAGAAACAGACTCTATTCGCGGATTCATACCGCGTATGAGATACAAAACAGCCTCTGTTTATGAGCCTATACGGCGTATGAATTAGGAGAAAGAGGCTGTTTGCGAATCTATACGGCGTCTACATTCCAAAAAAGAGCTATTCAACCTACTCTTTTTTTCGGCACCTCCCTAAACTTGACGCGTTTGGCAAGACTTTTTCGCTGCGGATCCCCAAACTCGACGCGTTTAGCTCTTCGCAATCGCCGCGCACACCTTTACGAGACGCGTTTAGCTCTCCGCAATCGCTGCGCACACCTTTACGAGACGCATGAGGCTGATCGCCGTCGGTTGCCCCACCTTTACGCATCAAAGGAGGCTATTCGACGGAGCGTGCACCACCGAAATGCGCCGCGTGTTTGGCATCGGCCAACAAAAAAGCCAAGGACTGAATCAATCAATCCTTGGCTTTGCTTTTCGGTACCCAGACCCGGGGTCGAACCGGGATGGAAGTGAATCCACTGGTGTTTGAGACCAGCGCGTCTACCGATTCCGCCATCTGGGCCTTCGTGGAAGACGCCGCAAATATAGGCGCATTTCTCAGATCACGAAAGCCGGAGGGCGATGGCGGGAGATTCGGGGCGGGGGTTACTTCTTTTTTGACTGCGTTTTGCTGTACTTCTCGGCCAGAGCTTTGGCGCGGGCTACACGTTTGCCATCGTCCGGGTGAGAGGAGAACATCTTTTGCACCGCCGACTGCTTGGCGCCACCGGAGAGGTCGGCCAACTTCTGCAGTCCGTTAGCCAGACCGTAGGGGTCGAAGCCAAGCTCGGCGCATTTCTTGATGCCGTACTCGTCCGCGGCCGATTCTTGCTTCTGCGAGAACTGGGCGCTGAGGAAGGCTTGGGTGAGCTTGTTGAGCTGCGTGTCGGAGAGCCTGTTGGCGGTGTTGCTGACGGCGCTGGCGGCATCGATGAGTCCGGCCGTCATGTAGGCCTGCTTCATGGCGTCCTTGACGTCGGTGTTGGCTACGTGACCGAGCTCATGGCCGATGACGCCCATCAGTTCGTCGTCGTCCATGATGTCCATCAGCGAGCTGAAGACGCGGACGCTGCCGTCGCCCGAGGCGAAGGCGTTGATGTCTGTCACGAGATAGACCTTGAAGTTGAGCGGCATGCCGTTCACCTCCTTGAAGCCCTTCGTGAGGCGGGCCAGGCGCTTGGCATACTCTGAGTTGTCCTTGGCCACTTCGTTGTGTTTGTCCATCCACTCGACCGACTCGTGGCAGAGGTTGTAGATGTCGGCATCGCTCAGTGTGACGGCCTTGGCCACCTTGCTGACGGCCTGAGTGGCTTTGTCGAGGTTGATGCTCTTTCCGCCGATTCTGATTTGCGCTTGAGCGGCGGTCAGGGTCATGGCTAAGGCCATGAAGAAGATCATTTTTTTCATAGGTCAAATGTCTAATTTGAGTGAGTAATACATTGATTATTTGTGCTGCAAAGATAGGAGAGGATCATTCCGCGAGTCGGCGCGTGAGGGAGCCGAAGAAGGAAGGGGCACGCTGGCGCTCCTTAGCCTTACGGGTCATGTCGAGCACCGTCTCGTAGGGCAATTCACCCACTCGGCGCGGGCGGGGACGGAAGTGCGGAGAGAGCAGACTGCGTGTGTCGTCATAGCCTTGGAAACGGAGCGCGGCGAGATTGGCCATCGTGTAGGGCAGATCGACGGTGGAATAGGGGCGCGTGAGGTCGAATCGCAGGTCGGGCCGCATACGCCTAAAGTCGGGCGAGAGCCAGACGAGGAAGGGCACCTCGCACATGTAGGACGTGACCTTCTCGTACGCATGCCCGTTGAAGGGGCGGAACTCGTTCACCTCCTCGCCGTGGTCGGAGAAGTAGATCAGGGCGGCGGGTGTGTGCTCACGCTCGATGCGGGCGATGAGTGTGGAGAGGAGGTAGTCGTTGTAGCGGACGGAATTGTCGTACTCGTCGACGGTGGTGCGGGCCTCGGGTGTGAGGTCAGGCTGGGCGTTGGGCAGCGTGTCGTTGAGGCGCGTGAAGAAGTCGAAGTCGGCGGGGTAGCGGTATTTATACCCGATGTGACAGCCCATGAGGTGTAGCACGATCAGTTTCGGACGATCGCTGGGGGCGGTCAGGGCTTGCTCGAAGGGCGGCAGGAGGATGCCGTCGGGGGCCTTGCGGGCGGAGAGGTCGACGGTGTGGTCGGCCAGCTTCAGGAAGGCGTCGTAGCTGGACGAGCCGTCGAGCAGGGGCTGATTGCTGATGACGTACGTCTCGAATCCGGCACGGTTGAAGAGCTCGATGAGCGAGGGGTAGGTGGTGAGGCGTTCGGGGTGGTCCCAGTCGGCGAAGGTGAGCGCGGCGCGGAGCACGGGGATGGTGTGCACCTGTGGCGAGACTACATCGGTATAGACCGAGAGCTCACCGCGTCGGGCGGAGAGCAACGGGTTCGTGTCGCGAGGATAACCGTAGAGCGACATGTGACGTCGGGCATGCGATTCACCGATGACGAGCACCACGAGCCGCGGCGTCTTGTCCGGTTGCGTACGCACCTCGAACGGCAGCGTATGCCGACGGGCTAGGGCGCGCTCCTCACGGAAGCGACCGATCTTATAGTGGGCAAAGACACGATAGAAGTCCACGAAGTAGATCCGTTGCGCCACGGGCCGGACGGTGACGAAGAGCAGGGCCACGAACACCAAGGCGAAGAAGGCGTACTTGTGGCGGCGGATGCGGAAGAAGCGCTCCGGCTGCTTCATGCGACAGATCATCACGATCGGCGTGAGCACGAAGAGCGTGACGGCCGTCACGAGCCAGGGATTGAGGTAGGCGATAAACTCCGAGGCCTCGTCGGTGTTGGTCTCGAAGATCGACGTGATGGTGCCGCCCGAAAGGAGCACATGGCCGATGAAGAGGTAGCCAATGAGGATGGTGCCGGGGATGATCGTCACGGCCAACAGCAGGGAGTAGAAGATCTTCAGCCCCCGGGTGGTCATAAACGAGGCAAGCAAAAAGACGACGCAGAGCAGCAGCAAGCTGAGGCCAATGCCCACGGCTACGGCACTGAGCGAGAGGTTCTGTGCCAATAGACTCAGCACAGGCACAGGCATGAGTACGTAGAGGAGGAAGAAGAGCTGCAACTTCCTTTCCTTGAGTATTTGCAAGAGGGTCTTCATATCTATGGATAGCGTAGTTATGCGCCCCTAAAGGCGCGGCTGCAAAACTACCTGACGAGTTTATACATCCCACCGGGCAGGGTGGCCACGAGGCCGTCCATCTCCAGATCGAAGAGGATGGCCATCACCTCCCGCACGGAGAGGTCCGTGAGGCGTGCCAGGTCGTTGATCTGCGTCGGCCCCTTGGCGCGGAGCACACGCGTCACGGCATTGTCCGGCAGGGGAGGCTCGGCCGTCGATGGACGCTGTGAGGTGGACGGAGCCGAGGCGCTACTCGTTGCTTTCACGCGCTTCTCCGACGGCGCCCACCCCATCATCTCACAGAGATCGGCCGGCGAGGAGATCAGCCGCGCACGCCGTTCGGCGATGAGGTGCAGACAGCCCAATGAAAGTTCGTCCGTCACACGCCCCGGACAGGCAAAGACCCGTCGCTGATAGCCTTGGGCATAAGCCGCCGTCGAGAGGGCGCCGCTCCGGACGGGCGACTCGATGATGACCGTCGCATCGGCCAGGGCGGCAATCAGTCGGTTACGCCTGAGGAAGTTTTCGGGCACGGGGTTCGTCCCCGAGGGATAGTCCGTCAGCAGGCCACCGCGCAAGGTCATGTCTGCCGCTGTGGCACGGTGAGTCGCTGGATAGATCCGATCCAGCCCATGCGCCAACACCCCGACCGTGGGCAGCCCCGTACGGAGCGCGGCACGATGGGCACAGACGTCAATGCCATAGGCCAGTCCGCTGACGATGACGATCGAGGCGTCTGTAGCCGCCAGCTCCTCAACGATTCGGGTGGCCAGGTTGGTGCCATAGTCCGAGCAGCGACGCGTACCCACGATGCTGACGATACGCGCAACGTTGAGGTCGGCCGTGCCACGATAATAAATCACCGGCGGTGCGTCCAGGCAGGCACGCAGTCGGTTGGGGTAGTCGCTGTCTGCGAGGGTATAGATACGGATGGCATGATCCGTGGCAAAGCGCACTTCCTGCTCCGCACGCCGCAGGGCCTCGTCGCGTTCGGCCACGATGCGCTCGGCCATCTCACGTCCCACGCCCTCCACTTCGGCCAGTTGCGGAACCGTGGCGCCGAGGGCAGCCTCAGCCGAACCGAAATGCTTTTGCAGCCAGCGGAGGGACATGTCGCCCACGCCATAGATTCTCTTCAGTGCGATTAAAGCGATGCGTTCGTTGTCCATGTGATACGGTCTCCTTCCTTCGATTAATCTTTAAGCAGCTGATCGAAATACTCACCGCGCGTCAGCTGTCCACCCTCGACGGCCACAGTCTCCACACGCCCCGAAACGACATGCACACCGTCGGGCAGCCGATAGAGATCTTGCAGAAAGATCAGCTTCACGCCCTCGCGCCGCAGGTTCATGCACGACCGAAAGCGGTCGCCACTACGCAGCGCATGGCGGTAGCGGATGTCTACCCGCGAGACAAACACATCCACGCCGCGATCATGCAGTCGGCCGAAGTTCTCCCCCAGCGATTCTAAGAATTCATGGCGCGTATGCTCCATATAATGTTGATAGTTGGCGTTGTTCACCACGCCTTGCAGGTCGCATTCATAATCGCGCACCTTCATCTCCAGTTCAAATCGATATGTACTCATAGGGTTTTGTTTGACAGACCAAAAGTAGGCAGAGCCGCGTATCGGAGCGCTATGGGTAGCGCAATAGCGGGGTTATTATGCCCCATGAGCATGCCGGCAGACATTCTGCCGCGACCATCACACCCCATGAGCACGTCGGCAGACATTCTGCCGAGACCATCACACCCCATGAGTGCGTCGGCAGACATTCTGCCGCGACTATCATACCCCATGAGTGCGTCGGCAGACATTCTGCCGCGACTATCACACCCCATGAGTGCGTCGGCAGACATTCTGCCACGACTATCACACCCCATGAGTACGTCGGCAGACATTCTGCCGCGACCATCACACCCCATGAGTACGCCGGCAGACATTCTGCCGGGGCCATCATGGCCTATGGGAACGCTGGCGACACTGTCGCCGGGGCTATCATGGTCGATGGGAACGCTGGCGACACTGTCGCCGGGGCTATCATAGTCGATGGGAACGCTGGCGACACTGTCGCCGGGGCTATCATGGTCGATGGGAACGCTGGCGACACTGTCGCCGGGGCTATCATGGTCGATGGGAACGCTGGCGACACTGTCGCCGAGGCTATCATGGTCGATGGGAATGCTGGCGACACTGTCGCCGGAGCTATCATGGTCGATGAGAACGCTGGCGACACTGTCGCCGGGGCCATCATGGTCTATGAGAACGCTGGCGACACTGTCGCCGAGGCTATCATGGTCGATGGGAACGCTGGCAACACTGTCGCCGAGGCCATCATGGTCTATGGGAACGCTGGCGACACTGTCGCCGCGACTATCATGGTCTATGGGAACGCTGGCGACACTGTCGCTTTCGTCCTATTCATCGCCAGCAGCTCATCCATTAAATCAGATGTATTGCTCAAGGGGGGGACTTTGTGTTGGCCGCCGAGCTTGCCGTGGCTGCGGAGCCAGTCGAAGAAGAGGCCCGGGCGGGCGGGGATGATCTCGGGCGGCTGGAGGGAGATCTCTTTGTAGCGCTTGGCGGCGTAGTCGGAGTTGAGGGCTTGGAGGGCGGTGTCGAGCGAGGCCGCAAAGACGTCGAGCGATGTGGGCGGGGTGTCGAACTCGATGAGCCAACGGTGGCGACCCTTGGCGCGGTCGGTGAGGAGGTAAAGCGGCGCGGCGGTATAGGCGCGGACGGTGGCAGAGGTGACCTCCGAGGCCTGACGGATGGCGCGTTCGGCGTTATCGACCATGAGCTCTTCGCCGAATGCGTTGATGAAATGCTTCGTGCGACCGGTGATGAGAAACTTATACGGGCGGAGGGAGGTGAAGCGGATGGTGTCGCCGATGAGGTAGCGCCAGAGGCCGCCGGCGGTGGTGATGACGAGGGCATAGTTCTCGCCCGTGCGCACCTCTTCGAGCGGCAGGACGGCATCCGGCGGGATGGGACTGCCATCGGTGGGCAGGGCGGTGATGGGGATGCACTCGTAGAAGATGCCATAGTCGAGCATGAGCAGGAGGCTGCGGTCGGTGGGCTCGGACTGGAGTCCGAAGAAGCCCTCGGAGGCGTTGTAGGTCTCCATGTAACGCATGTCGGACGAGGGGATGAGGCGGGCGTAACGGTTGCGGTAAGGCTCGAAGCCGACGCCGCCGTGGAAGAAGACTTCGAGGTCAGGCCAGACCTCGAGGAGGGTCTGCGCGCCAGCGTCACGGATGACGGCTTCGATCAGGACGAGCATCCAGGAGGGTATGCCGGAGAGGCTGCCCACGTGGGCCTTGCGCGTGCTCCGAACAATGGCGCGGATCTTGGCCTCCCACTCGTCCATGAGGATAATGCGGCGCGAGGGTACGCGAATCAGGTTGACGAGCGGGTTGAGATTTTGGAGCAGTACGGCGGAGAGGTCGCCGCAATGTGCGCGGGCGTTGAGGGGCGAAGGGCTATGGCTGCCGCCAAGGATGAGTCCTTTTCTGTCGAAAAAGCGGGAGCGGGGGTTGTTGCGGAGGTAGAGGGCGACGGTGTCAAATCCGCCGGCGTAGTGTGCCCGGCGGAGGATGTCTGGGGTGACGGGGATGTATTTGCTGCGTGCGTCGGTCGTGCCGCTGCTCTGTGCGAACCATCGCGTGGCTCCGGGCCAGAGCACGTTGCGCTGGCCGTCGATCATGCGTCGGATGTAGGGTTGCAAATCCTCGTAGGCGCTGACGGGGACCGCCCGTCGGAAGGCCTCGTAAGCGTCCGACTCGACGGGCATACGGTCGAAACAGTGCACATGGCCCCATTCCGTCTGTCGGGCGGTGCGAATCAATTGGCCGAGTTGCCGGCGCTGGATGGCGTGGGCCTCCGTGGCGTAAGTCTCAATGACGCGCGCACGGCGTAAAAACAAAGGACGTAGGAGGGTGGTGAGCATGGAATCGAAAAGCTAAAAACTAAAAGTGGCCGAATACAAGATGGTTTCGTATCCGGCCGGGGGCTTACTAAAGATATTGGGAGATCATATGGTTGTTGCTGATGTATCTAACGAGATAGTGTATCTCGCCATTTACCCTGTAGCGAGTAAAGAAGACATACCACTGTGTGGCTTTGCTTTTTCGGAACGCAGCATAATACAGATGCTCTCCGTATCGGTTGAAGCGTGGCGGGGCCTTCTTGGCCGGCCTTGTCGGCAGGGTGTCACGTATATCGAAAATCAATTCTCGCACATATCTAATAGCCGACTCTTCAAAGCCAAAGTATTCCTTTTCAAAGAGCACCTCCATCAACTCCCGGAGGTATTGCCGCACTTCAGGTAGGAAGAATACCATCATGCATACGTCGTGTGTTCCCGAAACATTTCTCTAATGTCTTTCTCCACGCCGACCAGCAGCTCTTCTGCATGAATCGCCCGACGCAGCTCTTTGTCCGGCGCTAAATACGTCTCGTCAGTTGATACGAAAGACTCGCCCTTATCGGCCAAGTCAAACGCTTGATCCGAACGGGAGGTGAACTCTTGGGTGGTGAAGTTTACTGTTGCCATGATGCTTCGTTTTGAGGATGAATGGATGGGACAAAGGTAGAGGGGGAGGTGGAAAGCGAATAGGGGCGGAGATTTACTATTTGTCGTCGTAATGGCCTTCGACGTCAATGACGAGCACGGTGACTGTCTCGTCGTGGATGTCGTAGATGATGCGGTCGTGGGCTGAGAGGCGCCGCGAATAGGTGATGTCGTTGCCGCCTCTAAGGGGCTCTGGGTGGCCGGTCCCTGTACGAGGATGATCAGCTAACTCGTGATATATCCTTTGATACTTCTTGAACAGCTGCGGATTAGACTTCTTCCACTTCCGAATAATCTTATCCGCATGGTCTGAGATATCGATTATGTATCTCATAGACTATCAAAATATCGATCGATTTCCTCGTGCGTTGTCAGCCTGATGCATTTTCCTGCACGCTGCTCTTCTCTTGCGCGATCGATTTTGGCTTGTAATTCGGGTGTAATGCCCGATGACTCTTCGGTGAAGGGAATGAGCCTATAAGCTCGTCTGCGGCCGCGACGGATGATCACCTTTTCGCCCTTATCGGCCAAGTCAAACGCTTGATCCGAACGGGAGGTGAACTCTTGGGTGGTAAAGTTTACTGTTGCCATGATGCTTCGTTTTGAGGATGAATGGATGGGACAAAGGTAGAGGGGGAGGTGAAAAGCGAATGGGGACGGAGACTATGGCCGAGTATCCGGCAAACTTGGCTGGCGTCCCTGACGCCTTTAGAAGTCTGCACTGACGCGAAGGTTGAGTTGGCGGCCGGTGAGGTAGTTGGGAACGGCGTAGCGGTGGTTGTAGACGTCGGTGATCCAGTAGTAGGAGCCGGTGTTGTAGATGTCGAGTAGGTTGAAGACATCGACACCGATCCAGAGGTTCTTGAAGTGACGCAAAAGGCCGCTATCCATCACGCGACTCTCGCCACCGACGAGCTGATAGGTGAAGCCGATGTCGACGCGACGATAGGCAGGCGTACGGAAGGTGTTGCCAGTGTAGCCTTGTCGCGGAACAGTGACGGGAAGGCCACCGGTCAGAACGCCGCGCAGGTTGACCATGGCCCGGCGATAGCCCGGGAAATAGTCCTGGAAATAGAGCGAGAGGTTGTAGGCCGGACTGTTCGGCAGGGGCGCATGTACGGTCGGCTGACCCGTGCGGTCGATCGTCTGGCGGGCTTGCATAAGCGAGAGGCTGATCCACGAATCGGCGCCGGGGACGAACTCGCCGAAGAGCTTCGTATCCCACCCGACGATGTAGCCCCGCGCGCAGTTCTCACCATAGTAGCGGATCTTGACGTTGTCCACCGTGTAGGGATTGATGCGGCTGAGGTGCTTGTAATAGACCTCGGACGAGAGTTTGAAGTTGCGGCCGCCGACCTTGAAGCTATAATCGCCTCCGAGGATGAAGTGGATGGAGCGCTGGGCTTTCAAATCGCTGTTGAGGCGCACGACGGTATTGCCGCCGGCATCTTGTTCCTCCACACGCAGTTCTTTATAGAAGGGCGACTGCGAATAGAGTCCGGTGGCCAGGCGTAGCGTGATGTCTTGGTTGGCTGTGGGGATGAAGCCGACGGAGGCGCGAGGGCTGATGAGCAGTTCGCGATTGTAGCTCCAATAGGTCGCGCGCAGACCGGCAATGACGGTGAAGAGTCCTTGCGGGGTGCGAAACTTGATCACGTCTTGTGCATAACCCGAGCCACGCATGCTGCTGAGGCTATTGTTAGAAAAGAGGTTGGCGATGACGTTCACCTCGCGGCCCGTCTGCGGCAGCGAATAACCCGATGAGTCGTGGCTCTCCCATTCGCTGATGCGATCCACGAAACGCTCCGACTGGAGGCCGGCGCCCCACTTGAGTGTATGAAACGACGACAACTGCGAGAGGCCATAGACGCCGACATGCGCCACGGTGGCCTGAAGGCGGTTACGGGCGTGTTCGTGATACGACGCCAGCGAAAGCGACGAGGCTTCGCCGGCCGATTCCTCCCCCACTTTGTCGAGGCGATAGGCGCCCTCGATGTCGTAGCTCTCCTCCTCGTTCGAGCGGAAGGCGAAGGCTTGCAGACCGACTTCCGACTTGTCGCTGGGCGTATGCTTGAGCGTCAGGGCACCGTAGTAGGTATCGAAGCGGTCGCGCTCACGGCCGTCGAAGTAGACGTGGAAGACGCGCTGCTCCTCGGTCGTGCCGAAGCGTGTTTGTAGCTCGATGGGGCGGTAGGAGTAGTGGTTCGAAGCGATGTTGCCGAGGAAGTTCACCTCCCATTTCGGTGCCGGGCGGTAAGTCATAAACGTTTGCAGATCGACGAACCGCGGCTCGTATTCGGCCCGCGAGTCGGCGTCGCTGAGCAGCGAGCTGGACATGCGGTAACGGATGCCCGTGACTTGCGTGAAGCGTTTGCTGGCGCTGCCCACATAGGCGTTGGCCGTGCTGAGCGTGGGGTGCGAGGAGGCCAACATGCCGAGCGTGGCGGCGCCCTCCCATCCCTTGGGCCGCTTGTACGTGATGTCGAGCACGGAGCTCATCTTGTCGCCATAGCGCGCCTCGAATCCGCCGGCCGAAAATTGTACTTGCTCCGTCAGGTTGGGGTTGACGAAGCTCAGCCCCTCCTGCTGGCCGGAGCGAATGAGCAGCGGGCGGAACACTTCCATGCCGTTGACGTAAACCATATTCTCGTCGTAGCTACCGCCGCGAACGGAGTACTGCGAGCTGAGTTCGTTGTTTGACGACACGCCGGCGTACGTCACCACGAGGCTTTCGATGCTGCCGCCCGAAGGGTCGGGCAGGACTTTGAGCCGGTTAGCGTCGAGATGCTCCATGGTCGTCGTTTGTCGGCGCGTGGCCGTGACGGCGATCTCGCCCAGCTCGAGCGCCGCGGAGGTCAGCTGCACGTTCACGCGCATGTCGCCAGCGGGCCGCGGGATGATGCGCTCGGCCTTGTGGTAGCCAAGGCAGGAGAAGACGAGCACGACGGAGTCCGTCGGCGCCACGGTGAGCGAATAGAAACCCTTCTCGTCGGTCATGGCGCCGTTCATCGTTTGCTTGACTTGCACCAGGACCAGCTCCACGGGGTTGCCGTCGGCGTCGCGCACGTTACCGGAGATCTTGATTCGCTGTGCCCACGCCGTCGTGAGGCTCAGGCAGAGGCTGAGCACCGTGGCCAGCAGGCCGCATCGTGTAAATCGTCTTTTACTCTTCATCCTATTTATCTATTGTGTAAACCGGTTCCTTAACGGGCGAACGAGGGGAAACGTATGTATCGCCGGCCCCTCGACGCCGCATCTTTTCGCCCGAAATGGCTGCAAACCTCTTTTCGGTCGTTTCGGGTGACCCGAAATGGCCACAAACCTCTTTTTGGTCGTTTCGGGCGACCCGAAATGGCTGCAAACCTCTTTTTGGTCACTTCGGGCGACCCGAAATGGCCGCAAACTTCTTTTTGGTCGTTTCAGGCGACCCGAAATGGCCGCAAACCACTTTTTGGTCGTTTCGGGCGAAAAGATGCGATTCCGAACCTCCTCCGCATCTTTTCAAAAGATAGATTGAGGGGTGGAGAGGGGCGGAGATTTATAGCCAATCGGTCGTCATTAAGAATAGCCGCCTCTCCTGCCGGTAGGGTAGGGGCGTATCGCATACGCCCCTTTAGACGGCCCGCAGGGTCGAATACAGATACCGGCATTTGCCCCTTCCGGGACATTTGTAGGGCGTATGCAATACGCCCCTACCGCGCTACGTGTATTCATCCCTTGCGCGCACCGGGCAACTACCCTCTACCCTCTACTCTCTAAAATCTCACCACCCGAACGCCTTGTCGGACATCCATGTGCCCTGCACCTTCATCGTCTGCTCGATCACTTCGCGGGCGATGCCGTCGCCGCCGGCCAGTGGTGAGATGTAACGGGCGATGCGCTTGATCTCCGGCGCCGCCGTACTGGGTGCAATGGGCAGCCCGACGCGACGCATCACCTCATAGTCCGGGATGTCGTCGCCAGCGAAGGCCACTTGCTCGTCCGTGAGGCCCGTCCGGCGGAGGAAGTCCTCATAGTCGATGATCTTGACACTGCTGCAGAGGTAGATGTGCTTCACGCCGAGGTGCTCGAAGCGGCGGCGGATGTTCTCCGTGTAAGCGCCCGTGATCAGGCCCACCTCGTAGCCGTGTCGGACGGCCAACTGCAACGCGTAGCCGTCTTTGATGTTCACCGTGCGGGCCGGATCACCGTTGTCCGCCAGCGGGATTTTGTCGGACGACAGCACGCCGTCCACGTCGAAAAGAAACGCCCGTATGCGGGTCAAATCGTAAGGAATCATTGTTTGAAAGTGAAAAGTGAATAGTGAAAAACGAGAAGAGCCACTCAGGAGCCCGGCCAAACTCCGCCCCCCCTAACTTTTTAGTCGTTCGGCGTAGATCCCCCGGCTGATATCCTCGTAGAGACGCCTCACATCCGGGTCGGCGATCATTGAGGCCTGACGATCGATCACGGCGCGGTCGTTGCGAAGCGCTGGACCCGTCTGCGCCTCACGCGGCGTGAGGCGATGGATCTTCGCGGCCGTCTCGTCGATCAGCGGACGGAGCACAGAGCCATCGAGGCCACGCGCACGGACGATCCCGTCGGCCAAGGCATACATGTGGTTCGTGAAGTTGCAAGCAAAGACCGCTGCCAGATGGAGGTACGCCCGATCGACCGACGACAGCTCATGCACCTCGTCCGAGAGTCGCTCGGCCAGCGTCCGCACCTCGTCGGTCACCCCCGCCGTGCAGCCCTCCACAAAGCAGGGCACCCGACGAAAGTCCACCGACCTCTCGCGTGAGAACGTCTGCAGCGGATAAAGCAC
Organism: Tannerella serpentiformis; assembly: GCF_003033925.1. NCBI lineage: Bacteria > Pseudomonadati > Bacteroidota > Bacteroidia > Bacteroidales > Tannerellaceae > Tannerella > Tannerella serpentiformis. Next base: position 1,579,746 of record NZ_CP028365.1, on the reverse strand, counting down.
GCCGTAGCGCCGCGCCCGGCCGCGGAAGACATTCATCGGCACACTGCCCGCCGTATGCAGCCACAGCCCATCATTCGCCGGCACCCGACGGGCCACGCCGGCCAATGCATCATCGCTGAGCGAGAAGACATACACGTCGGCATCCGTGCGCACGGCTTCAGCCGACGTTGTCCACGCCGCGTCGCCCGACCTCTCGGCTAAGGCCTGGGCATGCTCCGCCGTCCGACTGTAGACCTGCACGAGGCGCAGCCCCGCATGCTCACGCAACGCCTGCGCAAGATGCGTGGCCACACGCCCAGCACCGATCATCACGACCGTCTCGTTCATCATGCCTGCACCTGACCGTCTCCGGTGATCTCCGCCGTGCGGTAACGGCCGATATGCACGTGTTCCCAAAGCAACGCCGCCTCGTCGTGCGGTCGGCCCACGCGCTCGCGGTGCCCGAAGCCGACGATGCAGAGCACGCCAAGCTGATAGGGGATGTCGAGCAGGTCGCGGACATATTGCTCGGCCTCGGTGTCGTCCGGCGTGTGACGGTTACGCACCTGACACCAGCAGCTGCCTAAGCCGAGATCTTCAGCCTGAAGCTGCATGTATGCGGCGGCGATCGAAGCGTCTTCCACCCATACATCCGTCACGGTCACGTCGCCCATCACTACCACGGCCAACGCGCAGCCGCTGAGGAAGGAGCTACCCATCTTTCGGCAAGCAGCCAGTCGCTCCAGCATCTCGCGGTCCTCCACGGCCACAAACTGCCATGAATGCGCATTCTTCGACGTCGGCGCCACGAGCGCTGCTTTCAGTAATTCCTGCACCTGATCCGGTGCGATCGGTTCGGCCGTAAACTTCCGCGAGCTGCGGCGGCGCATCATCAATTCATTGAAACTTTCCATTGTGCTATTTATTAATTGGTGTAGTTATTCGCGTATCCAGCCAACTTCCCCAATACCCCGTGTGTACCCGGCAAATCTTCGCCAAATACCCGTGTGTACCCGGCCAACTTCGCCGGCGGCCGCAGCCGCCTTGATCTTCTTTTGCTTCCTTTTCTTCCATCAAGGGAAGAAAAGGGAGTGGGGGATGGGGGCAAAGCCCCTGACTTCTCCTTGTCATGACACGAGGGGCAAGTTCTCGCCGGATACCCTTTTTATTTCTCGTTTTTCGCTTTCCCGACGATCATCTCCTCCAGCTTCGGCGACATCTTCACGCGGTGCACGCCCGACTCGTCGGCATAAATCACGTAATAAGCGATCTCCGGCACCGACTCCGCCATGCGGCAGGCAGCCTCGAGACCCATCGCCATGAAAGCCGTCGCATAGGCATCGGCCGTCATGCAGTCCGGCGCCACGATCGTAGCGCTGAGTATGTTTTGCTGCGAGGGATAGCCCGTGCGCGGATCGATGGTGTGGGCCACCTTCTTGCCGTCACGCATATGGAAGTTGCGGTAGTTGCCCGACGTAGCCATGCCGCGCCGGCCGCAGAGCTGGACGATCTCTTCCGTTTCGTTCTTCACGCCCGTGGTGTCGTCCTCCGGCTTATTGATGCCGATACGCCAGCATTCGCCCCGTGGGTTCATGCCGCGCGAGGCCACCTCGCCGCCGATCTCCACCATGTAATCCTCCACGCCCTCGCGCTCGAGCAACGCAGCGACCACGTCGCAGGCGTATCCCTTGGCGATGGCCGAGAAGCTGAGTTCGATCCGCGGATCATCCTTCACCACACGCCGCCCGTCGAGCCGCACCTTGCGGTAGCCCACGAACTGAAGCATGCTATCGATGACGGCCGGCGAGACGCTGTCTTTCTGTTCATAGCCGAAGCCCCAGAGGTTGATGAGCGGCGCCGCGGTGACGTCGAACACGCCGCCCGACCGCTCCGACACTTCCATCGCGCGATTGAAGACGGTCACGAACCAATCGTCCACCTCCACCTCCTCGTTGCGGTTCACGCGGGCCAGGATCGAGGCTTTATTGAAGGGGTTCAGCGAGGCATCGAAGGCCTGCAACTCGGCAGCGATCTTGTCCGTCAGCGGCCCCTTGTCGGTGCGGTACTTGATGTGGTAGACGGTATGGAAAACCGTCCCCTCCTCTTCGTAAAACTCGCCTTTGCGGTCGCTGCACGAGGCTATGACTGCCGACACAAGCAGCATGCACAGGGCCGTAATCGTGCGACCGGTAGGCCTTCTTTCCGCCCTGGGGCGGGTCATGTAGTTCTGTTTCATCATCTGATCAATGTATGGGGCGCGAAGATAGACCCAGGTCGGGGTTTAAGCGCTTGCAGAAGTTCTGCAAACACCAAAATGGAGAAAAGCGCGCTTGCAGAACTTCTGCAAACGTCAAAATGGAGAAAAGCGCGCTTGCAGAACTTCTGCAAACGTCAAAATGGAGAAAACGGCGCTTGCAGGACTTCTGCAAACACCAAAATGGAGAAAAGCGCGCTTGCAGAAGTTCTGCAAACACCAAAATGGAGAAAACGGCGCTTGCAGAAGTTCTGCAAACGTCAAAATGGAGAAAAGGGCGCTTGCGGAACTTCCGCAAACACCAAAACGGAGAAAAGGGCCCTTGCGGAACTTCCGCAAACATCCAAACGGAGAAAACGGCTCTTGCGGGAGTTCCGCAAACGCCAAAACGGAGAAAAAGGCCCTTGCGGAACTTCCGCAAGCGTCAAAACGGAGAAAAAGGCACTTGCGGAACTTCCGCAAACGTCAAAACGGAGAAAACGGCCCTTGCGGGAGTTCCGCAAGCGTCAAAACGGAGAAAAGGGCCTTTGCGGGAGTTCCGCAAGCGTCAAAACACTACTTGACTTCGATACCGCCAAAGGTGGCCGAGCCGCGCAGAACGACGGTGTGCGCCATGTCGAGGGCATCGGGTGGCAGGTGGGGACGTTTATCGTCGAAGCCGCCGAAGGTTGAGCGGATGCGAGAGTCAATGCGCCATGTAGGGGGTACGCGGAGGGTGATGCCGCTAAAGGTGCAGTCGAGGTCGACGAAAATTTCGAGGTCATCGAGGCGGGCACTGCGCAGATCGAGCTCGATGCCGCCGAAGGTGCTGCGGAGGATGGCGCCACGAAAGACGGGTTCGGTGAAGAGGGTCTTAGAGCCGCTGAAAGAGGTGTCGATGCGGACAAAGCCGTCGGCGTCGGGCGAGGTGCTGGCGGCAGATGCACGGTAGCGATCGGCGGAGGCGGCGTAGGAGATGCCGCGGCGACGAAAGAGTAGGGCGGTGCCGATGACAATAAGGACAACGGGCCAAAAGACACGCATGGCGTCGTATTGGATGATGTCGAGGCGGGGCAACATGAACACGGTGCCCAGGAAGAGCAGGATGAAACCACTGACATAGGAGCGGTCGACCAGCTGCACTACACCAATGGCCACAAGGATCATGGGCCAGGAGAAGAGCAGTTCGTAGAAGTTGAGGTCGATGAAACCGAGGTTCTTCAGTAGGAAGATGATGCCGATGGCAATGAGCAGCAGCGGCCAGCCGAATTTTCTTTTTTCCATAATAGAGGGTAGAGGGTAGAGGATAGAGGGTAGAGGATAGAGGGTAGAGGGTGGAGGGTGGAGAGGGGGCGGGCCGTTGTGTCCGCCCTCCTCGTCAAGAAATCATGCAGTGATCGCAGGACGAATCATACCCAGGCGCCGGCTTGGGTGCAGACGTAGGCGGCATGGTCTACGGCCAGACGATGTGCCTCAGCCAGTGGGCGACCGTCGAGAACGGAGGCAATGAAGGTGCCCGTGAACGAGTCACCCGCACCGACCGTGTCGACCACCTCCACGCGTGGGGTGTCGATGTACGATTCGCCGGCGGGGGTGAAGACGGCGCTATAATCAGCCCCCGCAGTGAGAATGAGGTAGCGGAGGTTGTACAGGGCCACAAAGCGGCGGCAGAAGTCGTGCAGCGTGTCGGTCTCGAGATCGAAGAGGCCGCGCAGCAGGTCGAGCTCCTCGTCGTTAATCTTGAAGACGTTGCAATGGCGCAGGGAGGCCGTGATCAGTTCGCGGGAGTAGTAATGCTGGCGGAGGTTGATGTCGTAGACGCGCAGAGCCCTCTCCGGCACGTGCGAGAGGAGCGTCTGGATGGTGATACGCGACTCCTCGGCGCGCTGAGCCAGAGTGCCGAAGCAGACGGCGTCGGCACGTGAGGCCAGTTGCTTCATCTCGTCGGTCAGGGGGATGTGATCCCACGCGACGCCCTCCATGATGGTGTAGTTGGGGATGCCGTCGCGTAGCTCCACGATGACAGTGCCCGTGGGATAGTCGACGCGCTCAATGATGTAAGGGATGCGGATGCGGTCGATCTCGGTGAGGATCTCATCGCCGAGGGGATCGTTACCAATGGCGCTGAAAGCGTAAGCCTCGGCGCCGAAGCGTGAGGCGTGATAGGCGAAATTGACAGGGGCGCCGCCTGCTTTCTTACCCGTGGGCAGCACGTCCCAGAGCAGTTCGCCGATACCGATGATGAGGGGTTTCTTATTCATAGTTCTGAAGTCTTTGGTGGGCTATTTCGATGGGTTCCATACGGATTGAAGCTGGGTCACTTCGCCGTCGGCATGGATGGAGCCTTTCTCGGTGAAGAGTTCGACGGTGCGGAAAAGCTCCGAGGGGTAGAATACGTCGGTCATGGAGACGCGTCCGCCGGCAGCGAAGAACTCCACAGACGCGCGGTCAATAACGAGGCGCCAGTCGACCGTCTGGCCCTTTACGACGAAGGGGGCCGTGTGGACGGCAGCAAACTCCTTCACGGGGAGTGCCTTCGATCCGGCGTGGGTGCGGTCGATGTAGAAAACCTGACGATTGCGGTCGTAGCCGATGTCGATGTATTCGCCTTGGGTGTTCCGGAGGCGGACGCCGTAGCGTGTGGCGAGGGAGCCTTTGGCGGCTGCGAGATCGAAGGTGAGACGTAGGTCAAGGGCCGAGCGAACAAAGGGGATGCGCTTCGTAAGGTCGAGTGTGCCGTCCACTTGCAGACCTTTCAGCATGACGGTCTCGCCACGCAGGCCGTCCAGCTCGCGGACGGGCGTGGAGGTGAGCAGATAGCCCTTGCCGTCAGGCCCCGGCACGAGACCTAATTCGCGCGGCAGCGTCATGGCGCCGCTCCAGGTAACGCACGGTTTATCGCCGGCGTAGAGCCAGTTGTTCATCCAGCCGATAAGGATCCGCCGACCGTCCGGCGCGTCGCTCCAGGTCACGCCCGCGTAGTTGTCGGCACCGTGATCCATCCACAGGGTTTCGCGCTGGGGCGAGGTGAAGGTCTTGCCGTCGAAGTCGCCGACGAAATACTGCGTGGCCGAGCCTCCCGCAGGTCCGCCGGGGTTGATGTTGACGATGAGCACCCATTTCGTCTCGTCCGTGCCGGCGACGGGCAGCTGAAAGAGGTCGGGGCACTCCCACACGCCGCCGTGGCCACCCCGATCGCGGCCGAAGCTGCTGAGGTAGGTCCACGATTTACAGTCGGGCGAGGCATAGAAGCGGATCTCGTCGCCACAGGCCAGCGAAACGATCCAGCGTGACGACGCTTTGTGCCAGAAAACTTTCGGATCGCGGAAGTCGCGCGCATCACCGGGGTTGGGCAGGATGGGATTGCCAGCATACTTCGTCCAGGTACGGCCGTGGTCCGTGCTGTAAGCCAATGCTTGCGACTCGACCTCCGTCTTTTTGGCCTGTTCGGCGTCGGGGTTGTGATAGGTGAAGAAGGCCAGGAGTGGCGGGTTCTCCTTCGTGCCTAAGCCGGAGGTATTCTCCCAATCGACGACGGCACTTCCGGAGAAGATGTAGCCGAGGCTGTCCGGAGCGAGGGCGATGGGCAGGTGTTCCCAGTGCATCAGGTCACGGCTGACGGCGTGCCCCCAGTGCATGGGCCCCCAAACGGATTTCTCGGGGTAGTACTGATAGAAGAGATGATACTCGCCGTCGTAATAGACAAGCCCGTTGGGGTCGTTCATCCAGTGTTCGGCGGGCGAGAAGTGGATCTGCGGGCGATACATTTCGTTGTAGGGCCCGGAGAAGTCCTCCGCCTCGGTTTCGGCGGTGGCAGATTTGTGTCCGGTGCAGGCGGCGAGGCTGAGCAGGGCGCCGAGGGCATAGCAGGCAAGCGGTTTCATGTCGGTGGCAAGGAATAGAAGTAGTGAAACGTAGTAGGGGGAGTAAGAGGTAGAGATGGGCGGTATCGCCAGGGGCAAAACGAAAAAGCCGCCCGCCATGCGGCGTGGCACGGACGGGCGGCAGGCATATAAGAGCTTTTGGCGGTTATGTTCCTCGGAGGGTTACTTCAGTCCGAAAGCCTCTTTGACCTTGTCTACATAGTCGAGCTTCTCCCAGGTGAAGAGCTCCACACGGCAGACGGTCGGCTCGCTGCTGTAACGCGAATGGAACACCTTCTCCACCGTCTGCGGCGTGCGGCCCATATGACCGTAAGAGGCCGTCTCGAGGTAGATCGGGTTACGCAGTTTGAGCCGTTCCTCGATGGCTTTGGGGCGCATGTCGAAGAGGTCCCAGATTTTTTGAGCGATTTCGCCATCGCTGATCTTCACGTTCGAGCGGCCAAAGGTGTTGACGAAGATGTTCATCGGTTTGGCGACGCCGATGGCGTACGATACCTGAACCAACATCTCGTCGGCCACGCCGGCGGCTACGAGGTTCTTAGCGATGTGGCGTGCGGCATAGGCAGCGGAACGGTCCACTTTCGAGGGATCCTTGCCGGAGAAGGCTCCGCCACCGTGGGCGCCCTTGCCGCCGTAGGTGTCGACGATGATTTTGCGTCCCGTCAGGCCGGTGTCGCCGTGGGGGCCACCGATGACGAACTTGCCCGTGGGGTTGACGAAGTATTTGATCTCGTCGTTGAACAGGGCCTGAACGTGCGGCGGATACTGGGCCTTGACGCGGGGCACGAGGATCGTGCGTACGTCGTCGGCGATCTTCTGTTGCATTTCGGCGTCAGCTTGCTCTTGCGTGCGGCCGCCTTCAGCTTTAATAAAATCGTCGTGCTGGGTAGAGATCACGATCGTATCGATGCGCAGCGGGCGCCCGTTGTCGTCGTACTCGATCGTCACCTGACTCTTGGCGTCCGGCCGGAGGTAGGGCATCTTCTCGAGTTCATTTTTACGAATGGAGGCCAGCTCGGTGAGGAGGCCGTGGGCCAGGTCGAGAGCCAGAGGCATGTAGTTCTCGGTCTCGTTGGTAGCATAGCCGAACATCATGCCTTGGTCGCCGGCGCCCTGATTGTAGGGGTCAGTGCGCTCTACGCCGCGGTTGATGTCGCCGCTCTGCTCGTGGATAGCGGAGAGTACGCCGCACGATTTGGCTTCAAATTGATACTCGCTTTTGGTGTAGCCGATGCGCTCGATGACGCGGCGGGCTACATCCTGCACGTCGATATAAGCGCTCGATTTAACTTCTCCAGCCAGTACGACCTGTCCGGTCGTAACCAGCGTTTCGCAGGCAACTTTCGAGTCTCGGTCATAGGCCAAGAACTCATCAAGCAAGGCGTCCGAGATCTGGTCGGCCACCTTATCGGGGTGTCCCTCGGACACCGACTCGGAGGTGAATAAGTAACTCATTACAATTCTTTATTGAGTGATAAAACCATGTGTTGTAATGAATCGGAGTAGTGGGGTGAGATTGTGGAGCCCTTCGGCCGGCAGGGTAGGGGGGATGGCCGTTTAGCATTTTTTCCTGTGGTTGCAAGCGCTACAAATCTTTCCACGTGTCTGATTCGGCGGCAAATGTAAGTGCATAAACAGCTGGCCTCCGAAATGTGCTTCGTTAATTATCCGAAACGACGACCGCGGCACCCCAACCGCTATCGAAAAGAGGTCGGAGCGCCGCGGCATCTACCCGGTGGCCGGTGTACGTATTTATAATACCCACATCGACCATCAGGGACGCCCACCCCGTCGACCGGTAGGCCGGCAGGAGAAAGCCCTATGCCCTGTCAGGAATCAGGCCCGCGAGGTGAAGGCTCAATGACCGAACGAAATGCCCAGCTTTTCCCCGCAACGGATCAGGTCGTCGTCCACAGGCACGAGTCGCGTGCGGCCGGCCACCTCCTGGAGTGGCACGGAGACCATATGGCCGTTGCGCTGGCCCACCATCCGCCCAAATTCGCCACGCACAATCAGTTCCGTGGCGTGACCCCCGAGGCGGGTGGCCAGATTGCGGTCGGCGGGTGAGGGCGAGCCGCCACGCTGGATGTATCCGAGCACCGTGCGACGCGTCTCGAGGCCGGTCGCCTCTTCGATTTCGTGAGAGAGATAGTCCGAGGGGCTCTCGGCGCCGGTGCGGAGACCTTCGGCCAGGACGATGATGCTGTAAGGCTTGCCCCGTTGGGCGCGTTCGATCACCTTGTCGTTCACCTTGTCGATGTCGTAGCCCAGTTCGGGCAGGAGGATGATGTCCGCGGCGCCCGCCATGCCGGCATAGAGCGCTATCCAGCCCGCGCTGTGGCCCATGACCTCGACCACCATCACGCGTTTGTGCGAGCTGGCGGTTGAGTGGAGGCGGTCGATGGCATCGGTGGCCACGCTGACGGCTGTATCGAAACCGAACGAGAAGTCGGTGCCGTAAAGGTCATTGTCGATGGTCTTGGGGATGCCGACGACGTTCAGGCCCATTTTGGCGAGCTTAAAGGCCGTCTTCTGGGTGCCGTTGCCGCCGATGCAGACGAGAGCGTCGAGGCCCAGCTCGTGATAGTTCTGATAGATAATCTGGGGCTTATGGCTGAGATAGCCGTCGGCGGACTTCTTGAAGGGTTTTTCGCGCGAGGTGCCGAGGATGGTGCCGCCTCGGCCGAGGATGCCCGAGAGGGTGCGCTCGGTAAAGAGTTCCACGTCGCGATCCAGCAGGCCGGAGAAGCCGTTGTGGATGCCTACGACTTCCATGCCGTAGTGCAGGAGGGCCGTTTTGCCCACGCCGCGGATAGCCGCGTTGATACCGGGGCAGTCGCCGCCGGCTGAGAGGATGCCTATCTTCATAATGCCTTTAATGAATGGGTTAGCTGGGGACAAAGGTAGGGCGGTGGGAACGAACAACTGAAAATCGGGAAGGGGCCGTGGGCAGCCGGAAGCTGCGCGAAAATGTCCGGATGAGGGCGTCTGAGCAAAAAGACGCCCCGTTGGAATGTCCATTGGGGGCGTCTGAGCAAAAAGACGCCCTGTTGGAATGTCCGACAGGAGTGTCTGAGCAAAAAGACGCCCCGTTGGAATGTCCGACGGGGGCGTCTGAGCAAAAAGACGCCTCGTTGGAATGTCCGACGGGGGCGTCTGAGCAAAAAGACGCCTCGTTGGAATGTCCGACAGGGGTGTCTGAGCAAAAAGACGCCTCGTTGGAATGTCCGACGGGGGTGTCTGAGCAAAAAGACGCCCCGTTGGAATGTCCGACAGGGGTGTCTGAGCGTAAGGCGCTCATCAAATGGTTTCCAGCGGGGGCTACTTGCTCACAGGGGCTGCTGTCGGAATATCCAGCGGGGGCGCCTCAGCGTCGGCGGCTGCTGCCGTGAATCATTTGGGGGCCGCATGCGTGCCAGTGGCTCCTATCGGACGGTAGGGTAGGGGCGTATCGCATACGCCCTCTTTTACGGGCCGCAAGGGCTGAATGAATGTACCGGCATTCGCCCCCATTGGGGCGCTTGAAGGGCGTATGCGATACGCCCCTACCCGGATACACACCCATGACGGGGGCGCCTCAGCGTCGGCGGCCTTCTGCCTACTTCTTGTTTTCGGAGATCAGCAGCAGCTTGTCGCCTTCGTGTAACCGGAGGGAACCGTTGGGGATGAGGAACTCGTCGTCGCGCTTGATGAGCATGACTAACGTGCCGGCTGGGAGGTTCATGTCTTTCAGTGTGTCGGCTTTCTCCAGCATACGGCGGGTGACGGTCATGTCGCGGAGGTCGGAGTCGATCTCGTCGGGCAGCTCGACGCCAAATTCGTTGCCCGTCTTCTCCAGCGGGGCCGAAAGACCAAGCAGGCGGGCGGCCGCGGCTAGGGTGGTGCCTTGCGTGAGGAGCGAAAGCAGCGTGATGAAGAAGACGATGTTAAAGATCAGGTCTGATCCCTCCACGCCAGCCATCACGGGGTAGATGGCGAAAATGATGGGCGCCGCGCCCCGCAGCCCCACCCACGAGATGAAAAGCCGGGCGCGCGCATTGATCCGCCGGAAGGGTAGGAGGCAAAGGAAGACACTGGCTGGCCGGGCGATGCAGATCATAAAAAGGCCTATGAGCAGGGCCACACAGGCCACGCGGAACATCTCGTGCGGGTTCACCAGCAGCCCCAGCATGAGGAACATGATGATCTGAAAAAGCCACGTAAGCCCGTCCATGAACGTGGCCACCTCTTTGCGATACGGGATGCGGTTGTTACCGATGATCATCCCCGTGAGGTAGACCGCCAGGTAGCCGTTGCCGTGCAGCAGCCCGGTGGCGGAGAAAGTGAAGAAGGCCACCGAGAGGAGGAGGATGGGGTAAAGCGATGCGTTGTCTATGTTCAGTCGGTTCAGGCTCCAGACAGCGAAGTGTCCGATGGCGAATCCGACGGCGGCGCCCACGGCAAACTGTACCGCGAAGAGCCCCGCCACGTGTCCCCAATCGGCGCCGCCCGCTCCGGGATCCGCCGTGGCCAGTTGGACCAGGACGAGCGTCAGCATGTAGGCCATCGGGTCGTTACTGCCACTCTCCAGCTCCAGCAGGGGCCGAAGGTTGTGCTTGAGGTTCATGCGCTGCGAGCGTAGGGTGGCGAAGACCGAGGCAGAGTCGGTGGACGACATCGTGGCCGCCAGCAACAGCGAAGTGACGCAGGCAAAGTGGATATTCGTCCAAGCCATCCCCGAGAGCCACCACACGAACAGCCCCGTGAAGACCGTAGTCAGCAGTACGCCGACCGTGGAGAGCACCGCTCCGGGGGCTACCACGGGCCGGACGTCAGCAAACCGTGTGTCCATGCCACCGGAGAACAGGATGATGGTCAGCGCCACCATGCCAATGAACTGTGCGCTCTCCATGTTAGAGAACTGTAGCCCCAATCCGTCGCTGCCGAAGAGCATGCCCACGAAAAGGAAGAGTAGGAGGACAGGCACGCCAAAGCGATAGCCCGTCTTGCCGGCCAGGATGCTCACAAACAGCAGCACGGAGCCGATCAAGAGGATGTTTTCTGAGGTGATATAGTTCATCTTAGAAGCGTCGGAGCGTATGTCGTGGGGTGGGAGCTTCAGAGGAAGCTCACTTCCTTGAAAGCGTAGCGAGAGATGCGGCCGTCCGAGCGACGGAGCAGCATGTGGCCGCCCGGTTCGATGGCTTCGATCGCAGCCTCGAACGTTCCGTCGGCATCGGCATAGGGATGGAAGCCGTCGCGACGATAGAGGGCGTGGACATACGCCTGATGGACGTCGGCCTCACCGTCCGTCCCGGCCTCGAGTCGGTCGCGGAGGTCGCAGAAATGGCCGTACCATAGGCCGAGTATCTCCAACGGGTCATAGCGCTGACCCGTGATTTGAGTCAGCGAGACGGGGTTGGGGGCGTCAGAACGAAAGACGGTTTGGTTGAGGTTGAGTCCGATCCCGATGATCGACCGCCCGACAGCGCTGCCCTCGAGCAGGTTCTCGATGAGCATGCCACAGATCTTGCGGTCGTGCCAATAGACGTCGTTAGGCCACTTCACAGCGATGCCCGCCGTGTACCGATCCAGGGTGTGCTTTACGCTGAGGGCCGCGATCTCAGAGATGCGGAAGGAACGGTTGGCGGGCATGGCACACGGCTCATAAAGGAGGCTGAAGGTGAGGTTCTGGCCAGCCTCCGACTCCCAGGAGTTGCCCGGCTGACCTCGCCCTCCGGACTGGAAGTCGCTCACGACGATCGTACCGTCCGACGGCACCTCGTCGTCCGCCAGCCGCTCGTGCAGATAGCGGTTGGTGGACTCGGTCTCGCGCAGACGAATGATGCGCGGAGTGTGTGGTGTGGGCTGCAGGTCAGACATACTCGTACTTGCGCCTGATGGCGGCGGGGAGCTGGAGTATGACAGACTCGTAAGAATGAAGGATCCAGCGACGGATGTCGTGGTCGTTCATGTCGCGGTTCAGGTAGATGTCGTTCCAGTGCTTCTTGTTGAAATGATGGGCCGGCACGACGGCTTTGTAGCGATCGCGGAGAAGGAGGGCCTCGTCGGGGTCGCATTTGACGGCCACGTGGGGATCCTCGTCGTTCAACGACATGGCTAGAAACATCTTGCCCTCGACTTTGAAGACTAAGGTGTCCTCGCCGAAGGGGAACGACTCTTCGGCGTTCTTCAGTTTCAGGCAGTAATCACGTACTTCTTCGATATTCATAATTCTAAAATCTAGTTCGCAACGGAAATGCGATGATCTCCTGTTTCACTTTACGTAAAAAAAGCCGCACCGGACTTTCCGGGGTGGCTATCTATCTTCTGCAGGAGATAACGGTTTTTGTTATTCGGCGCAAAAATACATACAAAGATTTAGCGAGAGTGCTCAGAAGTGCTCCGACTCACTGAACAGGGGCATAAAAAGCGTCCTCGATGTGCTCCACGTGGTAGGTTCCGTCGCTGCGTTTGATCAGGCTGAGGATGTCGAACTGGACAGGCAGATCGATGTCGAACGTCTGGACATAGGCGTCGGCGGCAGCTACCGTGCGGCGGATCTTGGCCTTATCTACGGCGTCCTCTGGCTCCATGATGCGGTGTTGGTCGCGCGTCTTGACTTCGACGACGACGAGCAGGTCGGGTAGGCGGGCCACAATGTCAAGCTCATAGTGGCCGTGACGCCAATTGATGTGCAAAACGCGATAGCCGCGCTGCTCCAGATACTTGCGGGCCACGGCCTCGCCAGCGCGTCCGATCTCGGTTTTCTTCTTGGCCATACGTCGGGATCAGAATTGGGTGTAGATGAAGGGCTGGACGTCGGCCGAGGCGAAACTGATGACGAGTTGCACGACACCGACGAAGATGGCAAACTTGATGATCCACGGGCTACGCACGAAGAGGTCGCGCAGGCGGTCGTAGAAGCGGGTGGGGACGAAGTGGAAGGCGAAAATGGAAAGGAAGATGGCCGTCCAGACGTAGCGCACCTTGGCAAACTCGGGGAAGTAAGCGGGATCGAAGCGCGTGGCGATACCTACAATCATTTCGCGAGCCGTATCGAAACTATCGGCACGGAAGAAAATGAAGAGGAAGATGACCCATGCGAACGTGAGCGCCCACGAAAGAAATCCGATAAGGCCACCGTCCGGCAGTCGATCGAGCCACACCTTGCACCGCTTGTGCAGACAGAGGGCGACGCCGTGGCCTGCGCCCCAGGCGATGAACGTCCACGCGGCGCCGTGCCAGAGTCCGCCGAGGAGCATGGTCACGAGTAGGTTGACATACTGCCTTGCCGCGCCCCGACGGTTGCCACCCAGCGGGATGTAGAGGTAATCCCGAAGCCAGAGAGAGAGCGAGATGTGCCACCGACGCCAAAACTCGGTGACGTTTCGCGAGCGGTAGGGGAAATCGAAGTTTATCCCCAGATCGTAACCGAGGATGGCGCCCAGCCCGATGGCCATATCGCTGTAGCCAGAGAAGTCGCAATAGATCTGCAGCCCATATCCCAAAGCGCCCATGAGAAGCTCGACGCCCGAGTAGCCTGACGGGTTGCCGAAAGCGATGTTGCTGTACTGCGCCAGGTAATCGGCGATGACGGCCTTCTTGATGACGCCCATCAGGACGGTAAAAAATCCGCCGTAGATGCGTGCACGGTCGACGGGCTGGCGAAGGGCCTCGGCGGTGAGCTGCGGCATGAAGTGGTCGGCCCTTACGATCGGTCCGGCGGTGAGGCAGGGGAAGAAGGAGAGGAAAAAGAGATAGTCGAGGAACGAGCGCGCGGGAGCGATGCGGCTCCGGAAGACGTCGACGACGTAACTGATGGTGCGGAAGGTGTAAAACGACAATCCGAGGGGCAGCGTGAGGCTGACGGGACGGAAAGCGGCGTCGCCGGTGAGCATGCGCAGGTTGTCGATAAAGAAGTTGGTGTATTTGAAGGCCACCAGCACGCCGAGAGAGAGGGTGAGCGAAAAAAGGAGCCACGCACGACGGGTGCCGACGCTGCTCGCGGACGCGATGCGGTGCGATACATCCCAGTCGATAGCCGCCGTGAAGACGAGCAGGAGGAAGAGCCAGCCGCTGTTGTGGAAAAAGAAGTAAAGGCTGAAGGCCGAAACGAAGATTTTCATTGCCGCGATCCGACCACTGTTGCGCAGCCAGGCGTAGACGGGCAAGAAGGCGACGAAAAGGACCCAAAAAAGTCCGCTGGAGAACATCAACGGATGGGAGGCGTCCGGACCCAGCAGCGCGAGCAGCCGGTCGGTCAGGGTGGAGAGGTCTGGTAAGGAGTTCATCGGAGTTGTATGAAATAGGATGCTTGAATGATTCTGAATGTGTAGTCTTTACCGAGATCGAGTGCGCCAAAAATCGGGATCGGGCGTGCTTTTCCCCCAAAAATAGGCCCGCCGATGGCCCGCGATTCGTTTGATCTCAAAAAAAATGGGGTGTTGTCTGCCCCCGAAAGGATTTCCGCTAAAAAGGACGCGCCATAAACGATGTGCAATGCGCTTCCCTTAAAAAGTATGTAAAATAGATAACGTACAATTAGCTCCCCTTAAAGGGGAAGCACTGTCGACGGCTTGCAATGGGCTTCCCTCAAAAAGTTTTTGCTGTTGACGGCTTGCAATTGGCTTCCCTCAAAAAGTTTTTGCTGTTGACGGCTTGCAATTGGCTTCCCTCAAAAAGTTTTTGCTGTTGACGGCTTACAATTCGCTTCCCTCAAAAAGTTTTTGCTATTGACGGCTTACAATTCGCTTCCCTCAAAAAGTTTTTGCTGTTGACGGCTTGCAATTGGCTTCCCTCAAAAAGTAAGCGCTGTCGACGGCTTGCAATGAGCTTCCCTCGAAAAGTAAGCGCTATCTACGACCTACAATCGACTTCCCTTAAAAAGTAAGCACTATCGACGGCTTACAATAGCCTTCCGGAACGGGGGAGAAATGGGCTGCCCGCCGTCGCCGCGCCTCGCGAAAGGTCATTTGGCCGGAGCCAGGACGACGGTGTGGCAAGTGGCGCGGGCGGCCTTCGGGCGATGGAGAACAATGCGGTGCGCGGCGCTCTTCATGACCCATGCACAGACGCGATCCATCCACGCCGAAGCCGAAGCGCGCGTCGGATGGGCGCCATCGCGCGCCCGGTCGTAGTGTTGGTCGGGCGTATAGGAGAGGTAGAACTGTCCGGGGCGGAGGGTCTCGGCGAGCATCTCGTTGATGCCCGTGTCGGGCTTCCAGTTGGGCGGGCCGATCCAGACGAAGGGGATGTCGCCGATCTGGGAGAGCATATTATCGAGGTATTTCTGCCTCCGGTCGCGGATGTCGCTCACGAAAAGCTCGTTGCCACCGAGGCTGACAAAAATGTAGTCCGGTTGATACTCAGCGATATACTCTTTCAGCTTTTCGGTGCGCCCCCACACCTCGGTGGTGGAGCTGTACCAGATGACATTGACGAGCGTATGGCCATTTTCCTCGGCATAGGCGGCCAGGCGCGGCCCGAGACCCTCGAGCATCGAGTCGCCGATGAAGAGGATGGACTTGCGGGCCGTGTCGACCGTCTGCGAGAAATTCTGGCCCGGCGCCTGACTGACGGCGCGCGTGCTGTCGGCTGCGGGTGAGGGCGGGCGTTGGCGACGGTCCGCCTCGCCGCGAAGGACACGGGCGAAGGAACCGGTCTTGATGTGCCATCGCTCGAGGGAGTCGCCGTAAAACGACAGCGCAACGAAGAGCGCGAGCGAAAGGAAGAGCAGGCAAGTGAGTCCGATGTAAGTCTTTTTCATAGCTGAGGCCTGGCGTTAGGAGTGGACACCAACGACCTCGATTTCGAAGACGAGTGTCGAGTAAGCGGGGATCTTTGTGGCGCTGCTACTTGGCATCACGTTGATGAACAAGCTCCCATCATTTTCGCCGAGACCGAGCGTGTAAGGCACCCACACCTCCCACCGGTCGCCCTCGTGCATGTATTGCAGGGCCACGCGCACGCCGTTGGTCAAGATGTGGGCCCTGTAGTCCTTCGGCACCTTTCCGACGCTCGAGACAAGGGTCGTAAACGGCACGCCATCGGCCTCCAGCCACGACTGGAAGACCGCGCCCTGACGTATATACTTGTTATCCGGATAGTCGGCCACGAAGCGACCGTGGGCATAGAGGCTCACGGTGCTGGTGAAGAGGATCGGCTTCGTGCCCGTGCCCTTCTTCAGCTCTTTGTAGTAGATGCTACCCTCGTGGCCGGGCGATTTGATTTCGGTGTAGGAGGCATTACTCTTAATGGCAGCGAAGGCGGCATCGTTGGCCGTGCGCCAACGTTCGGCCGAGTCGTCTTCCGTTTTGCTGCAAGCGGTGACGACGCCGATCAGGACGGCTGCCAAACAGAGGGAAGCGAGGAGGTGGAGCGTCCGTTTCATTTCAGACCCTCCAATAAGCTGCGCAGACTGACGCGGTCGGAGATAATCTCGTGGAGGCGGTCGATCGACACGCGTTCCTGCTCCATCGTGTCGCGGAAACGGATCGTGACGGTGTTATCGCGCATGGTGTCGTAATCGACCGTGATGCAGTAGGGCGTCCCGATGGCATCCTGCCGGCGGTAACGCTTGCCGATGGAGTCCTTCTCGTCGTACTGGCAGCGGAAGTCGAAGCGCAGCATGTGGAGGATCTCTTCGGCTTTCTCGGCCAGCCCATCTTTGCGAACAAGGGGCAAAACGGCCAACTTAATGGGCGCCAGCGCGGGGGGGAGCTTCAATACGACGCGGGTGTCGCCCCCTTCGAGGGTCTCTTCGGTGTATGCCCCGGCCAGTATGCTGAGGAACAGGCGGTCGACACCGATCGAGGTTTCGATCACATAGGGCGTGTAGCTCGTCCCCAGCTCTGCATCGAAATATTGTATCTTCTTGCCGGAGAACTTCTCGTGTTGCGAAAGGTCGAAATTGGTGCGGCTGTGAATCCCTTCCACTTCCTTGAATCCGAAAGGCATCTCGTACTCGATATCCGTAGCTGCATTGGCATAGTGAGCCAGCTTTTCGTGGTCGTGGAAGCGATACTTCGCGTCCCCAAGGCCGAGGTTGCGGTGCCAGCGCATGCGCGCTTCTTTCCAACGGGCAAACCAGGTGAGCTCTTCGCCTGGCCGAACAAAGAATTGCATCTCCATCTGCTCAAACTCCCGCATCCTGAAAATGAATTGCCGCGCGACGATCTCATTTCGGAAGGCCTTTCCGATCTGAGCAATGCCGAAGGGGATCTTCATGCGTCCCGTTTTCTGGACATTGAGGAAGTTGACAAAGATTCCCTGCGCCGTTTCGGGGCGGAGGTAAACTTTCATGGCGCCATCGGCTGTCGATCCCATTTCGGTGGCAAACATGAGGTTGAACTGGCGTACGTCCGTCCAGTTGCGCGTGCCCGATAGGGGGCATACGATCTCGCAATCGATGATGATTTGTCGCAGCTCGTCAAGGTCGTTCGCGTTCATGGCGCGGGCGAATCGCTCGTGGATGGCGTCGCGCTCGGCTTGGTGTTTGGCCACGCGCGGGTTGGTGCTGCGGAACATCGCCTCGTCGAAGCTGTCTCCAAACTTCTTGGCGGCCTTCTCCACCTCGCGCGAGATCTTCTCGTCGATCTTGGCCAGGTGGTCCTCGATCAGTACGTCGGCGCGATAGCGCTTCTTACTGTCTCGGTTGTCGATAAGGGGGTCGTTAAAGGCGTCCACATGCCCTGAGGCCTTCCAAACGGTGGGGTGCATAAAGATGGCAGCGTCTATCCCGACGATGTTGTCGTGAAGCAGCGTCATGCCATCCCACCAGTAACGTTTGAGGTTGTTTTTCAACTCGACGCCGTATTGTCCGTAGTCGTAGACGGCGCTGAGACCGTCGTAGATCTCTGATGAAGGGAATACGAAGCCGTATTCCTTGCAGTGTGCAATCAGTTTCTTGAATAAATCTTCCTGTCGTGCCATATCTGATGTACTTAATTTTCAGTGGGGGGCAAAAGTATACCGATTTATAATTGATCACCCGTCGAGGATCGGCGCCCGACTCATTTCGGCCGTGCTCATCCCTTTTCGGACGGGTCGTCGACGGTCGTTCATCGGCCTTTCGCCTCGCGTTCTTCGATGTAGGCCACCTTCCGGGCCGCTTTCTGGCGTTCTTTTTTGAGGGCGTCGATGTCGGTCAGGGCTTCCGCCAGGCGGAGTGTGGCACGGATGGCGCGGCAGTCGGCTTCGGTCAGTCCGATCGCGAAGGCGCGCCCGCCGGTGTACACTGCTCTCAGGCGGGTTCCCTCGGCTACACCGTCCACGAAGCGAATCGCATCGAGACCTTTATCGCCGGCATACGTCACCACCTCTGTCGTCCGTCCGTCATCCTTGAAGCGGTAGTTCGCGCCCCCATCGTAAGGGATCTCAGCCGTGACGGCATACGTCCCGTCGGGCGCCTCGATCTTGAGACCGGTGTGGTTGATCGGCGCACCGCCACTGTACACACTGGCCAGGAAGATCTCGCCCTGCTCGTTCACTCCGCAACGCAGGTAACTCCGCCCGATGTTGCGCTCCACCGCATGCTCGGGCCGGACATAGCGCCCGACCTCCTCATAGCGTGCATCCCGCTCCAGCACAAAGCCGGCCTTCAGCGTCTCCACCTCTTTCTCTCGCACGGGGATGAGGCTGTCGCAGTACGCGATGTTTCGCTCGCTTTCGCCCCGCTCCACGAGGCGCATCAATTGCAGGGCCTCTTTCATCACCCCCAGCTCCTTCGGGTATCGCATGCGCAGGGTGTCGATCGCGTTGCGTGCCGCTGGGTATTGTCGGCTCTCATACAGCGTCCGTGCGCGCTCCAACTCTGCGCGCGCCTCCTTTTCCTTTCCGCAGGCCACCGCCAGCAGCAGCGCCGCACCGCTCACGATCGTCCGGAGGGTCCATTTCATCTCGTTGTTCATATCTTATTTATATGGTGTGACTCGTCATCGGCGGGCAAAAATGGTTTCTTGAAATGGTTCTCGAGGCATCCGGCGGTCGTGGCCCCTCCCGCTGCTTCGGGTCGGCCGCCCCCCGAACGTATTCGGCCCGCTATGCGTTTCGAGAGGGCAGTCGCTGTGCGTTGGGGGTGCTCTTTCTGTTTCGAGAGGGGCGTTGCTGCACGTTTTTAGCCCGCTATGCGTTTCGGATCGTCGCCCGACGGCCGTCACTGCCTCTCGCTTCTCGGGCATAATTTTCGCGCCTGAGGTGGGGCGTCCTCTTTTCCGGGATATACGTTTTCTGACGCCGCGCCGTTTGGGATCTCCGGGATCGGATGCTCGGAAATGAGACCTTTGCAGGCCACTCTGTGCTGGCAGACCCTTGTTTACTCATATAATTATACACACCTACCCATTATGCGAACCCTTGTTTTTGCTACACACAACCTGCACAAATTGCGCGAGGTACGCGACATGCTGCCACAGGACTCCATCCGCCTCGTCGGCCTGACCGACCTCGGTCAGATGGAGCCGCTACCGGAGACATCGGCCACCATCGAAGGTAACGCCCTCCAAAAGGCGCGCTACGTGAAGGAGCACTACGGTTACGACTGCTTTGCCGACGACACAGGCCTCGAAGTCGAGGCGCTCGACGGCGCTCCGGGCGTCTATTCGGCGCGCTACGCCGGTGAGGCGTGCGACAGCGCGGCCAATGTCCGCAAGCTACTCGAAGCACTCCGCGATACGGACCATCGGAAGGCCCGTTTCCGCACGGTGATCGCCCTCATCACGGACGGCGAGGAGCGCCTCTTTGAGGGCGAAGTCACGGGCCAGATCACGACTGAGGCCCATGGCGCGGGCGGCTTCGGTTACGATCCCATCTTCCGCCCCGACGGCTTCGACCGCACCTTCGCCGAACTCTCCCCCGACGAGAAAAACGCCATCAGCCATCGTGGCCGAGCGGTGCGTCGGCTGGTGCAACACCTCACGAACCGATAACTCCGCCCCTTTCCCCTATCGTCACCCATTAACCCCCTATCCTCAATGAAGAAGATTCAATTGCTGATTTACGGCCTGCTACTCTCGCTCCTGACTGTACACGCGGCCGAAAAGAACACACGTTGGCACACCTATCTCGCGATGTATAACACCGTCGCCGTAGCTGAAGCCGAAAATAATGTCTACGCCGTGGCCGACGGAACGCTTTACAGCTATGGCAAGTCGGACGACAACATCCGTGTCTACTCCCGACAGACGGGCCTGAGCGATTCCGACGTCCGACTCATCCGCTACAGCGCCTCCGCACGCACGCTCGTCATCGCTTATGCCAGCGGAAACATCGACCTGATGACCTCCGACGGCATCTACAACCTCCCCTTCCTCAAAAACACCACGAACATCCAGGATAAGACGCTCAACGCCATCGACCTCAGCGGCGACCGAGCCTATCTCTCGGCCAACTTCGGCATCCTGGTGATCGATCTCAAGAAGCGGGAGGTCGCTGAGACGTATCGCTTAGACCGACGCACCACGGCCACCGCCCTACTGGGCGGATCGATCTACGCGGCGACGGACAGCGGACTGCTCTCCGCCCCCACGACAGCCAACCTGATGGACGTCGGCAACTGGAAACGCGTCTCGCTGAACAGCCTCGACTTTGACGATCAGAAGATCGTCGGCCTCGGTGCCTTCCGCGATCGGCTCTGCTTCGTGGCCTCGGGCGGTGGCCTCTTCTATCGCGACACGGACGGCTCGATCAAGACGCTGCGCAAGCAGACGAACCTGCGCGGGCTCACGGTGGTCGGCAATCGGTTGGTGGCTTACGCCTCGGAAGCGATGTACATCTTCGCCTCGCTTGAGGGCACGGGCGAGACGGTGGCGCCAGGTACCATCAATGGTGTCACGGCGCTCACTGAAGACGGTCGCTTCTGGGTGGCCTCGGGACGCAACGGGCTGGTGGGCCTGCGCCGACGGGCCGAGGGACAATACGAAAAAGCCATCTCGGGGCTCAAAATCGAGGGGCCGAAGCGCAATGAAGACGACTTTATGATCGTCGACCGCGGACGGCTCTGGGTGGTCGGTGGATCGTACACGAACACCGCACGCGGCAATCGCAGAGGCACGCTGATGAGCTGCGTGGATAAGAAGTGGACGAACTTCGACGAGGAGACCGTGACGCGTGCCGCTGGCTTCGGGGTGCAGGACTATGTGGGCGTGGCTGTCGACCCGGACGACCCGACGCACTGCTTCGTATCGACCTTCGGCGAGGGCGTGATCGA
Source organism: Tannerella serpentiformis (assembly GCF_003033925.1). Lineage (NCBI taxonomy): Bacteria > Pseudomonadati > Bacteroidota > Bacteroidia > Bacteroidales > Tannerellaceae > Tannerella > Tannerella serpentiformis. The sequence continues at coordinate 1,558,463 of NZ_CP028365.1, read as the reverse complement.
GGTCAAAGACAACACCTTCGTCCGCCTCTATAACCACACCAACACGCCGCTGCGATCGGCCCTGCCTAATGCGAAGGATGCCCAGCGCTATGTGCGCGCCATCGGCATCGGGTTCGACAAAAACAAGAACCTCTGGATGACCAACTGCAGCGCGCAGAATGGCATCGTGGTGCGTACGCCCGACGGCACGTGGAAGTCGCTCTACTTCCAAGGCGTGTCCAACAAGACCTTCGTCGGCCGTATCCTCTTCACCTCCCGCGGGCAGAAGTGGGTGAACGTGCCCCGCGATGGCGGCCTGCTCGTCTTCGACGACAACGGCACACCGACGGACGGCTCGGACGACAAGTCGCACTTCTTCTCCTCCTTCTCCAATGCCAGCGGCACGTCGCTCGACGTGAGCGAATACTACTGCCTCGCGGAGGATCGCAAGGGCGACATCTGGGTCGGCACGAACCACGGACCGATAGTCTGCTCCTCGGCCATCAATGCCCTCCGCGATCCGGCCCGCTGCTACTGGAACGGCATCATCCGCAACGACGAGGACGGCCGCCCGCGCTACTTCCTCGACAGCGAACAGATCAACGCCATCGCCGTCGACGGCGGCAACCGCAAATGGATCGGCACGGCTGGCTCGGGCGTCTACCTCGTCAATGCCGACGGCACCGAAACGCTTGAGCACTTCACGACCACCAACTCCCCGCTCCTCTCGGACAACATCCGCTGCCTGGCCATCGACAACGCCTCGGGCGAGGTCTTCATCGGCACCGACAAGGGCCTCGTCTCCTACCGCGGCGACGCCACCGAAGCGCCCAAGACCTACTCCGACGTCTACGCCTACCCCAACCCCGTGCGCCCGGACTATGACGGCAGCGTGACCATCACCGGCCTCATCGCCGACTCAAACGTGAAGATCACCGACCTTAACGGCAACCTCATCCGTCAGGGTCGCTCCGCCGGCGGACAGTTCACGTGGGACTGTCGCGGCGCCAACGGCCAACCCGTCTCCTCGGGCGTCTATCTCGTCCTCGCCTCCACGCCTGATGGCAGCGAAGGCGTCGTGACGAAGATCGCCGTCGTACGCTAAAGGCAGCGCCCTGCGAGACCTATATATAGGAAGCATCAAGCCCCCGGCCTCCCCCCTCACACAGAAAGCGGGGCGGTCGGGGGCTGCTGATTGTAGGACAACAAAAAAGGCGCGCCCCCCTTTGCGGGAAGCGCACCCTCTTAAACGTGTACGGCGCGGTAGCGCACCGACTGATCGCGCGGAATTACTTGCGGATACCGAGCTCCTTGATGATGGCGCGGTAGCGCTCGATGTCGATCTTGATCAGGTAGTCCAGCAAGCGGCGACGCTTACCTACCAGCATTTTCAGCGCCCGGGAGGTGTTGAAGTCCTTGTGATTGGCCTTCATGTGCTCCGTCAGGTGGCTGATGCGATAGGTGAACAGCGCGATCTGGCTCTCGGCCGATCCGGTGTCCGCTTTCGATTTTCCGTACTTCTCAAAGATCTCTTCCTTTTTCGCTGAATCTAAATACATGTCGTTTTACTTCTGAATAAATTGATACCATATTATTTAAGCGCGGCAAAGGTATTCCTTCGATCCGGACGCGCAAACCCGGGAGGGCATGGAGATCAGGCCCTTTCAAGCGGCGTCACGGCACTGAAATGCCATTTCTGGTGACTCGAAATGGCCGCAAACCTCTTTTTAGTCGTTTCGGGCGGCCCGAAATAGCCGCAAACCTCTTTTTAGTCGTTTCGGGTGACCCGAAATGGCCAAAAACTACTTTTTAGCCGTTTCGGGTGGCCCGAAATGGCCGCAAACCTCTTTTTAGTCGTTTCGGGTGACCCGAAATGGCCAAAAACCTCTTTTTGGTCGTTTCTGGCGAAAAGATGCGGTTCCGAACTTCCGCTTCATCCCCCCAAAAGATGGATTGCGGCCTATATTTCACTTCGCCCGTATTTAAGCGGACGCTTACTTTTGCCCCCGATTTTTCAACGAGAGATATATACGACAGATAAGTACGATGCAGAAAATTAGGAACATTGCAATCATAGCACACGTCGATCACGGCAAAACGACCCTGGTAGACAAGATGCTTTTGGCCGGGAAACTTTTCCGCGAGGGACAAGCCGAGCCGGATCAATTTTTGGACAACAACGACTTGGAACGCGAGCGCGGCATTACGATCCTCGCCAAAAACGTCTCCATCAACTACAAGGATTACAAGATCAACATCATCGACACCCCGGGCCACGCGGACTTCGGCGGCGAGGTGGAGCGTGTGCTCAACATGGCCGACGGATGCCTGCTGCTGGTCGACGCCTTCGAGGGGCCGATGCCGCAGACGCGCTTCGTGCTCCAAAAAGCCATCGGGCTGGGGCTGAAACCGATCGTGGTCATCAACAAGGTCGACAAGCCGAACTGTCGGCCGTCGGAGGTGCAAGAGATGGTGTTCGACCTCATGTTCAGCCTCGACGCTACGGAAGATCAGCTCGACTTCCCCACCATCTTCGGCTCGGCCAAGCAGGGCTGGATGTCCGACGACTGGCAGAAGCCGACGGACAACATCTACCCACTCCTCGACGCCATTATCCAGTACATCCCCGAGCCTGAGACGCTCGAGGGGGCGTCGCAAATGCTGATCACGTCGCTCGACTATTCCAAATACGTAGGCCGTATCGCCGTCGGGCGTGTCCACCGGGGCGAACTGCGTGAGGGGCAGGACATCGTCCTCTGCAAACGCGACGGCAGCGCGGTGCGGTCGAAGATCAAGGAGATCGACGTCTTCGAGGGCTTGGGGCGCAAGAAGGTGGACGCTGTGGCATCGGGCGACATCTGTGCCGTGATCGGCATCGAGGGCTTCGAGATCGGCGAAACGATAGCCGACGCTGCGACGCCCGAGGCCCTGCCCACCATCGCCATTGATGAGCCGACGATGTCTATGCTTTTCACCATCAACAACTCGCCCTTCTTCGGCAAGGACGGCAAATACGTCACCTCTCGCCATGTCCACGAGCGACTGCTTCGGGAGCTGGATAAAAACCTGGCGCTGCGGGTGGAGGCTACGGATTCGGCCGACTCGTGGAACGTGTTCGGGCGTGGGGTGTTGCATCTTTCGGTGTTGATCGAGACCATGCGCCGCGAGGGATACGAATTGCAGGTGGGTCAACCCCAGGTGATCATCAAGGAGATCGACGGCGTAAAGCACGAACCGGTGGAGCAGCTGACGGTGAACCTGCCCGAGGAGAGCGCCAGCAAGATCATCGACGTCGTGACCCGCCGCAAAGGCGAAATGACCTCCATGGAGAGCAAGAACGGACGCGTCTTCCTCGTCTTCAACATCCCCTCACGCGGCATCATCGGCCTCAACAACCTCGTGCTGACGCTTTCGGCCGGGGAGGCTATCATGGCCCACCGCTTCCTCGAGTTTCAGCCGTGGAAGGGCGACATCGAGCGCCGCCAGAACGGCTCCATCATCGCGATGGAGACCGGCAACGCCTTCGCTTACGCACTGAACAACCTGCAGTCTCGCGGCCGCTTCTTCATTGCCCCGGGCGAAGACGTCTACGCCGGGCAAGTCGTCGGCGAACACAGCAAGGAGGGCGACCTGGTCGTCAACGTCACCAAATCCAAGAAGCTGACCAACATGCGGGCCTCCGGATCGGACGACAAAGTGTCGCTGGCGCCGCCGTTAGTCTTCAGCCTCGAGGACGCGCTGGAGTATATCAAGGCGGACGAGTACGTCGAGGTGACGCCTCACCATATGCGTATGCGCAAGATCATCCTCGACGAAATCGAACGCAAGCGGCAGAACAGAATATAGGCAGTTAAAAGGGTAGTCAGAGGGTAGTTAGAGGGAGTAAAAGGTAGTCATTCGATTACTCTTCTGCATTCAGCCTGCCTCTAGCTACCCTCTAACTACTTCTAACTCCCCCCGAACTACTTATTAGAACAAATGGAAATCGCCGCACTTGTCTCCGGGGGCGTGGATAGCTCCGTCGTGGTGCATCTGCTGAAGGAAGCCGGATACACGCCCACCATCTTCTACATCCGCATCGGCATGGAGCGGAGCGACGGCACCATCGATTGCCCCGCCGAGGAAGACATCGAGATCACGACCTACATCGCCCGCAAATACGGCTGCCGGATGGAGGTGGTCCCCCTCCACGAGGAGTATTGGGACCGCGTGGTGGGATACACCATCGACGCCGTCCGCCGCGGCCTGACGCCCAACCCGGACATGATGTGCAACCGCTACATCAAGTTTGGCTGCTTCGAGGAGCAGTGGGGCCACCACTTCGACCGCATCGCCACGGGCCACTACGCCACCACCACCGAGGTCGACGGCCAGACGTGGCTCTCGACGGCCGCCGATCCGGTGAAGGATCAGACCGACTTCCTCGGGCAGATCACCGGCCTACAAGTCGCCAAGCTCCTCTTCCCCATCGGCCACCTGATGAAGCATGAAGTGCGCACCATCGCCGAGTCGGCGGGCCTGCCCAGCGCGCGCCGCAAGGACAGCCAGGGCATCTGCTTCCTCGGCAAGATTCGCTACAACGACTTCATCGAGCGCTACCTCGGTCGCCGCGACGGCGACATCGTGGAGTGGGAGACGGGCCGAACCGTCGGCCGTCACCACGGCTTCTGGTTTCACACCATCGGCCAGCGCAAAGGGCTCGGCATGAGTGGCGGCCCCTGGTTCGTCGTCGGCAAAGACGCCGCCGCGAACATCGTCTACGTCTCCAATGGCTACGACCCCGAAACGCAGTATGGCCGGACGATCCGCACCGCCGGATTCCACTTCATCACCGCCGACCCTTGGGGGGCGTTCGACGATGAGCGTGAAATCACGTTCAAAATTCGCCACACGCCCGACTTCACACGGGGCCGCATCCGCCGCGTAGAGGGCGGATACCAGATCGACAGCGAGGAGAAGATTCAGGGCATCGCTCCGGGCCAGTTTGCCGTCGTCTACGACCGTGACCACCGCCTTTGCATCGGCAGCGGGCCCATCGTCGAGGGCCGCACGGAGCCGGCGGCCGTCGTCACGCGCTGAAATATCTACCATTTCTTTTGAACCCTCATCGTTGCGCCGCGCAACAGCCACTCCGCCCATGGATCGGAGGCTGTTGTGCGGCGCAATCGTTATTGCCCATTCGTCATCAGAATAAATTTTTCTGTTGGTAGGGTAGATCCGTACTGCATCCCCGCCATCTGTACTTGAAAATCTAATCGTTCACCCCTTACAGTCCATATCAAAGCGCGTATTCAATACGCCCAGACGCCGCTATTCCCCAAATGATTGATCGAAAGCTATCCCTCAGACTGATTCATAACCTTCGTACCATGCGACAGCTTCCCCTCTCACAGAAACATCGCTATCGAATCACGCAGAAAGCTGCCCGCTCATAGATACATAGCTATCGCGCACAGCGATATGAATCCTACACGCATGATACTTAATATCGCATACAGCGATAATAAATTCTCGTGCGGAGCATTTAATATCGCGCACGTAACTAATAAGTCCTCACGCAGGACATTCAATATTGAGCGAGTTTATAATAAATATCCTCGCAGGACGCTCTATATCGCACACAGAAATAATAAGTATTCGCGTAGGATCCTCCATATCGCGTACATCAATAATAATCCATCGAATAGTTCGCTTAATATTGACAGCATCAATGGGGTGTGATCGCAGAATCACATAGCTATTGAGATGCTCAATGACTATGTGATTTGCAGAAGCATTCTTATTGCACTATGCAATAGCTATGTAATCCACATACTGGCCCTCAGCGCTTTACGCAATACTCATCCAACTCACAGAGAGGTTCTCAGCGCTTTACGCAACGGCTATGCCTCTGCCTGAATGATTTTCACCGGCAAATGAAATGACTATACTTCTAATTAGCGCTCCATTTTTTATTCATGGAATGGCTATGTCTCTCTGAAAAAAGCTCTTATCTCTTTATGCAACTGCCAGGCCCCTGCCCAAATGATTTTTGCCGACAAATTAAATGACTATGCTTCTAATTAGTGCTTCATTATTTATTCATGGAATGGCTATGCAGCTCTGAAAAATACTCTTATTTCTTTATGTAACAGCCATGCCTCTGCCCGAATGATTTTTGCCGACAAATTAAATGACTATGCTTCTAATTAGTGCTTCATTATTTATTCATGGAATGGCTATGCAGCTCTGAAAAGTGCTCTTATTTCTTTATGAAATAGCCATGCCTCCGCCAAAATGATTTTCACCGACAAATTAAATGACTATGCTTCTAATTAGCGCTTCGTTCTTTATTCACGGAAGGACTATGCCTCTCTGAAAATCCTCCTTATTTCTTTATGCAACAGCTATGCCTCTCCTCAAATCTTCCTTATTCCTTTGTGAAACAGCTATGCATTGATCCGATGAATAACTATCATATCAGACAAAAAGGAAGATCAGCAATGGAGGGTGATCCATGATAAAAAGAATGGCAATCCGACTCCAGAAAGGAAGATGATTTTTGAGGTAAACATTTATCGGAATACAAAAAGGGCTGCCCGAGACATCATCTCGGACAGCCCTTTGTTGATGCGCACGCCTATCGGCGGAGATTTAGCGGAAGGCTTGCAGTCGGTCGGTCAAAATTCGGACGCCTTCGGAGGCGCCGTAGCGAATGAACTCAACGTCGTTTCGGTAAACGGCCACCTCCTTGGGGTCGATCAGGAAGATGGGCTGGCCGCGGCGAACGTAGCTGAGCAGACCTGCGGCGGGGTAGACGTTGAGCGAGGTGCCGATCACGGCGAAGAGGTCGCAGTCCGTGACGATGCGAATCGCCTCCTCGATCATAGGGACAGGCTCGCCGAACCAGACGATGAACGGGCGCAGGCGGCCGCCATCGGGGGCGGTGTCGCCCAGGCGCATGTCGGGGTGCTCGGGATCGATGTCGATCGGGCGATTGAGGTTGCGCTCGGAACAGGCTTTCATCAGTTCGCCGTGGAGGTGGATGACGTGCGAACTGCCGGCGCGTTCGTGAAGGTTATCCACGTTTTGCGTGACAATGCGAACGTCAAAGTCGCGCTCCAGGGCCGCCAGTCCGCGGTGGCCGTCGTTGGGCTCGGCGCGAAGCAGTTCGCGTCGGCGAGCGTTGTAGAAGTCGAGGACGAGCTGCGGATTGCTGGCGAAGCCCTCGGGCGTGGCGACATCTTCGACGCGATAATTCTCCCACAGCCCGTTGGAGTCGCGGAAGGTGGAGATGCCGCTCTCGGCGCTCATACCGGCGCCGGTAAGGATGACTAACTTTTTCATGCGATGGGTGGAATTTGAAATGTTCGTGATTCGACACAATGAGGGGTAGCAAAAAGCGGCGAGAAAGGGTTGGGTGCGGCGGCGCCCGTCCCTTTTTTCACGGCTTTATGCTACCCCCCGGTGTACTTATTTCTTCTCTTCAGGTCGGCTGAGGGTCTTGCGATACAACTCTCGGTCGGCGAGCACGTCGAGGGCCTTCTGGAGCGTCTTATCGTCCTTGAGGTTCTCGATCATGGCGCCCTCCTGGTAGTAGTAGCGCTTGACGATTTCAGCGGCGATGAGCTTTTTGATGTCGTCTTTATAACGCTCCAAGTCGCGGTCTAAGTTCGGCTTCAGACGCGCCTCAAGAGCGACGAAAGTGGCGGAGTCCTCGGCCAGATAGCCCTCATATTCGGCTACTTCCCGAAGGCTCTTGAGTGCCTTCTCACTCTGGCGGTCGTAAGTGAAATTGGCCTCCTTGAGACGCTTCTTGAAGGACTCGTAATCGGCGTCGGGGAAGACGAAATCTTTGGCCGGCGCGATGGTGGGATGGGCCCGCACCCAGTCAGTGACGAAGTCGAAGAATGCAAAATCGTTGACGAGGTAGAAGAGCATCGTGGGCGTCTTTTTTTCCTCCATCTCGAAGTCTGGACGGATGCCGCCGCCGTCGCGTACGGGCCGCCCGCTGGCGGTGTAGAAGACGGACGTGAGGCTGTCGGGTACAGCCGAGACTGAACCATCGGCGTTGCGATGCGAATAGTCGAGCTGCTGAATGCAGCGGCCGCTGGGGATGTAGTATTTACTGGTCGTGATCTTGATCTGGCCCTCGTAGGGCAAGTCGCGGGGAGTCTGCACAAGCCCCTTGCCGAAGGATCGGTTGCCGATCAGCACGGCGCGGTCCATGTCCTGCAGGGCGCCGCTGACGATCTCGGAGGCCGAGGCGGAGTTGCCGTTGATGAGCACCGCGAGGGGGATGACGGAGTCGACCGGATCGAGCGTCGTGCGGTAGGTGCGATCCCAAAGCTTCATCTTGCCGCGGGTGGAGAGCACTTCGCGACCCTTCGGGACGAACAGGTTGACGATCTGCACGGCGCTCGAAAGGAGGCCGCCGCCGTTGTCGCGGAGGTCGAGGATGAGGCTCTTGATGTGGTGGTTCTGCTTCAGATCTTCCAAGGCTTCGCGCACCTCATCGGCGCTGCGCTCCTTGAATCCCTCGAGATAGATATAGCCCGTGCCGTCGCCATAGACGCCGTAGTGCACGACTTGCTTCAGGGATACCTGTTTACGGGTGACTTCTACCTTGCGGGGCTTCTTCTCGCCCGGGCGCTCGATCTTGATCACGACTTTGGAGTTGGGCGTGCCCTTGAGCAGCTCGCTGACGCGCTCGGTGGTAGCCTTGCGGACGTCGGCCGTGTCGATCATCAAGATGCGGTCGCCGGCCTTCAGTCCGGCCAGGGCGGCGGGCATGCCTTCGAAAGGCTCCGAGATGATCACTCCGCCATCGCGGGCACGGATATAGGCGCCCACGCCGCCGTATTCGCCGGTGACGAGCATTTTTATGTTGTCCGTCTCCTGCTCCGGGTAATATTCGGTGTAGGGATCGAGGCCCTTGAGCATGGCGTCAATGCCGCGGCGTACGACCTTCTCGGTCTCCACCGAATCGACGTAGAACATTTCGACTTCCTTCACGATCGCGTTCAGGATGTCCAGTTGTTTGCTGACTTCGAAGCGGCGCTCCGTCTGCGGTTTCTGCGCCCAAAGTGGGCCACCGATGCTTAGCGCAATAGCCAGGCAGAAGACTTGCGCTCTCTTTACTTGTAACATGTATGTGATGTGTATGATTAGTAAGTCTACGATCAGCCGAGGATGCTGCTGACCTTCGACGTGATTTGCGCCCATCGTTCAGGCACGATCTGCGGCCCGACGGTCTCGACGACGTTCCCCGCCATCAAGGCACCGATTTCGGCCGATTGGCGGAGGGTGGCCCCGCGTGAGTAGCCGTAAAGGAAGCCCGCAGCGAAGTTGTCGCCCGCTCCCGTAGTGTCAACGGGGTTGTTGCTCACGGCCGGCACATGGACCGTCTCGCCAGCGTGACCGGCCAGCGCCCCGTCCTTCCCGACGGTAACGACGGCGTACTTCACTTCTTTCATGATCTCACGAAGCGCTTCCTCGGCCGACTTGCCGGTGTAGGCCTCCGCCTCGGTCTCGTTGGAGAAGAGGATGTCGACGTATTCCGGGATGGCCCGGTGGAGCATGTAGCTGAAGCCGTTGACGATGTTGAAGTTCGAGAGGTCGAGCGCCACTTTCTTCCCGAGGGCCTTCGCGCGACGTAGGATGGGGAGGAAGAGGCGATCCGTCGAGGCGTTGGAGATCAGGTAACCCTCGACATAGATACAATCGTAGGCGCGGAGTGTCTCGTCCATGATCTCGTCAGAGGTGAGCGTGGCGGCGGGGCCGAGGAAGGTGGCCATCGTGCGTTCACTGTCCGGCGACATCAGCACGGTACAGCAGCCCGATATGCCTTCTGAGCGCACGATGTGCGGCGTCACGCCAGCATCGCGAATGGCCTGCTCATAGAAGGCGCCATTGGCGTCCGTCCCAACCTTGCCCACGTAGCCGACTGAGGCGCCGAGCAATGCCAGCGCGCGCATCGTGTTGCAGACTGATCCGCCCGGGGCGTCCGAGCGTTCAAGGCCCGATTGTTCTTGTTGGATGGCGCGCATCGTAGATTCGTCTACCAGCTCCATGACGCCTTTCTTCATTCCCATTGCTTGCAGCGTAGCGTCGCTCTCGAGGCGCAACAGCACATCGAGCAACGCGTTTCCGATTCCGATAATTCTCATGTCTCGCTTATTTTTTTCGCAAAAGTATTGCATGTCTCCAATCTGCCCCTATCTTTGCGGCGTCTTTTTGAGGAACAGACACCTTCTTCCTTAGCTCAGTTGGTTAGAGCATCTGACTGTTAATCAGAGGGTCCTTGGTTCAAGTCCAAGAGGAAGAGCGAGAGGCGATCGATTATTCGGTCGCCTCTTTCGTTATCCCCCGAAGTAACCCAATCATCCACATCAACAGCCTTGTCTCTGGCTCTATCGAAGCCGATTTTAGGCGGAACGTGAGCGAAAAGAGCTGATGCGTGAGCTTTATCTCACTGGTGCACGAGCCTGTCATTGCTGGCAAATGAGCATTGATAAGCTGGCGCGTGAGCTTCACCATGCTGGTGCGCGAGCTTGTCGTTGCTGGCGGATGAGCATCAGTAAGCTGGCGCATGAGCTTCGTCTTGCTGGTGCGCGAGCTTCGTCTTGCTGGTGAACGAGCATTAGTAAGCTGGCGCGTGAGCTTCATCCTGCTGGTGCACGAGCTTGTCGTTGCTGGCGCATGAGCATCAGTAAGCTGGCGCGTGAGCATCATCCTGCTGGCGCGCGAGCTTGTCGTTGCTGGCGGATGAGCTGGCCGTGGCTGGGGCGCCAGCTTGCTACTCTCCCCTTGCGTACTACTTTTGCGGCCGGTATTTACTATTAATCATTCGACAGAAATGAAACGTATCTTATTTGTATTGACAGCCATCTTAATGATGACGGCAGGAGCTCTCTCGGCTCAAGAGAAGAGCGCGTCGATCACAGCTACAGGCAGTGCGACGTTTGACTTTGGTGACATCAAAGAATCGGCCGGCCCCGCCAGCCATGTCTTTACGGTGATGAACAACGGCGAGCTGCCGCTGGTTATCTCGCGTGTCGTAGCCTCTTGCGGCTGTACTACACCGGAATGGACCAAGGAACCGATCGCTCCGGGTAAGACGGGACAGATCAAAGTGACCTACAACCCCGCTGGACGCCCCGGTAAGTTCGTCAAGACCATCTCAGTCTACAGCAATGGTAAAGCCGACGGAGGCAACTATGTGCTGACCATCCGCGGTAATGTCATACAAAACTCCTGAGACAGGGATGATCGGTAAACCTCACCGCGCACTTAGTTTACTGGTGACAATTGGATGTCTCTTTCTGTGGCAGTACTCAGCTGCCCAGAAAGAGGCAAAATTGTTTATAGGCCAGACGGTTCACGACTTCGGACGCATCGACGAGAAGAAAGGCGCCGTCAAGCACGACTTCATTCTGCGCAACGACGGACAGGCGCCGCTGGAGCTGCAACGCGTCACCTGCGCCAACCGTAGCGTCATCACCCGCTGGTCCCGGACGCCCATCGCACCCGGACAGACGGCTCGCCTGGAGGTGACCTACAATCCCGCGGGCCATTCGGGCGACTTCAGCATCCTCATCGATGTGCTCAGTAGTGCCTCATCCGAGGCCACCGCACTCGTCATCAAGGGCAGCGTGAAGCCCAACCCGAACGCCCCCAAGCAGCCGATGGCCGACTTCTCGCCCGACCAGTGGACCTTCGACTTCGGTAAGATCAAGGAGGAAGACGGCTTTGCAATGCACGTCTTTCGCATCAAGAACACCGGAACGGCGCCGCTGAACATCTCCCACGTGCAGTCGTCCTGCGGCTGCGCCGAACCGGAGTGGACACGCACACCGATCCCCGTCGGTGGCATAGGCGACGTGGTCATCACCTACGATCCCACCGACCGCCCCGGCCCCTTCCGTAAGAACATCACCGTCTACTCCGACGCCAAAGGTGGCCGCCACAAGCTGACCATCACCGGCGAAGTGATCGCCAAGGCACGCAGCCAGAAGATCCTCTTCCCCGACACCATCGGGCGGATCGGCACCCAGCAGCGCCGCTTCGACTTCTACCTGCTCCGTGAGCGCGAGATCGCCTCGCAAGAGGTATGGATCGAGAACCTCTCGGACGAAGACGTTCGGCTCTCCTTCAGTCATCTGCCCGCCTATGTGCACGTAGATGCCCCCCGACTGCTGGCACCGCACAAGGCGGAACGCATCAAGGTGACCGTCGACGCCAAGGCCATCCATAGCAAGGGCCGCACCGAGGGCTATTTGGTCTGGAAGTCTGAGGACGCCAAAGGCCGCGAGATCGCCTCGCGGGAGATCCCCGTGGCCGTGAACGTGGTGGACGACTTCAGCACCCTCTCGCAAGCCGATAAGGACGCAGGGCCAGCGCTCTCACTCTCCGCCACCGTCATCGACTTCAGCGCCAAGAAGGGCGCTACGAAGCAACAGCTGACCATAACCAACACGGGCCACGCCCCCCTTGTCTTTCACAGCATCACCTGCGACGCATCGTGGGTCAAGGTGAGCGGCAACAAGAAAAAGGAGCTTCGCCCACGCGAATCGATGACGCTCACCTTTGCCCTGAAGGACAAAGCGTATAAGGGTGCAACCGAGCTCTACATCGTCTGCAACGATCCTCAAGGCCCAGTGCGCATCGTGCGCATCAAGGCAGAATAAGTTGTTAGCGGGTAGTAGGAAGTAGTCGAGGGGATTCAAGCGTAGAACCCACTATTTCCCGCTACCCCTAACTACCACCCTCTCACTACTCCTCATCCCCCCCACTCATATAATCACTGACACACATGAATCATCCTGAGAACGACGAGAAATACAAAGGGCTGAAGGTGAACAGCGGCACCTCTTACGCGCCGACTGTCAGTCCCTACCTCACGGCCCGACGCCCGCGCAGATTCACCACCACGGAGTTTGTCGAAGGCATCCTCCGCGGTGACACCTCCATCCTCAGCCAGGCCGTCACACTGGTCGAGAGCTCCCGCCACGAACACCAACAGCAGGCCCAAGAGATCATCGAGCACTGCCTGCCACACACCGGACACTCCGTCCGCATCGGCATCACGGGCGTACCAGGTGCCGGCAAGAGCACCTCGATCGACGTCTTCGGCATGCACGTCCTCAAGCGCGGCCATAAGCTGGCCGTACTGGCCATCGACCCCAGTAGCGAACGCTCGAAGGGCAGTATCCTGGGCGACAAGACCCGCATGGAAGCCTTGGCGCGCGAGAAGAACGCCTTCATCCGACCCTCCCCCACGGCCGGCTCCTTAGGTGGCGTGGCTCGTAAAACGCGTGAGACGATCATCCTCTGTGAGGCCGCAGGCTTCGACACCGTCTTCGTCGAGACCGTCGGCGTGGGCCAGAGTGAGACAGCCGTCCATTCGATGGTCGACTTCTTCCTGCTCATCCAGCTGGCCGGAACGGGCGACGAGCTGCAAGGTATCAAGCGCGGCATCATGGAGATGGCCGACGGTATCGTCATCAACAAGGCCGACGGTGACAACATCCGCCGTGCCGAGATGGCCGCGGGCCACTTCCGCAACGCCCTTCACCTCTTCCCCCCGACGGAGTCCGGCTGGTTCCCCAAAGTGCTCACCTACTCCGGCTATTACGGCCTCGGCATCGACGAGGTCTGGGCCATGATCGACGAATACATCGCCTTCACCAAGCAGAACGGCTACTTCGACCGTAAGCGTAACCGTCAGGCCAAATACTGGATGTACGAGAGCATCCACGACATGCTCCGCGACGCCTTCTATCGCCACCCCGGCATCGAGGAGCGCCTGCCCATCGTCGAACAACAGGTGCTGCACAACGAGATCAGCTCCTTCGTAGCCGCCAAGGAGATGATGGACATCTTCCTGAAGGGAACAACGAAAAACTAAAAACGGCGGGGAGAATCCCCCGGTCATACATCGAGCGCAGGCGAGGAGAACGCATCCGGTTTCTCCTTGCCTGCGCGCTTTTTATGCCCATACCTCACAGGGGGGAGTGTAGAGGAGAATCATCATTCACTCAGAATCTGAAAGCCTCGTCATGCCGCATGACGCCTCCGCTGGATCAAAAGTGACGCTGGCATGCCGCATGACGCCTCCGCTGGATCAAAAGTAACGCTGGCATGCCGCATGACGCCTCCGCTGGATCAAAAGTAACGCTGGCATGCCGCATGACGGGGCCGCTGGGTCAAAAGTGACGCTGGCATGTCGCATGACGAGACCAAAATGGCCGTTGAGACGCCGTCGTGCCGCATGACGAGACCAAAATGGCCATTGAGGCGCCGTCATGTCGCATGATGAGGTCAAAATGGCCATTGAGACGCCGTCGTGTCGCATGATGAGACCAAAATGGCCATTGAGACACCATCATGTCGCATGATGAGGCCAAAATGGCCGTTGAGACGCCATCGTGTCGCATGACGAGACCAAAATGGCCGTTGAGACGCCATCGTGTCGCATGACGAGACCAAAATGGCCGTTGAGACGCCGTCGTGTCGCATGACGAGACCAAAATGGTCATTGAGACGCCGTCGTGCCGCATGACGAGACCAAAATGCCCATTGAGACGCCGTCGTGCCGCATGACGATCGAACTCACGTCTCAATCCGCTTCTGATTCGCCACTAAAAACATAAGCCCCTCCACCCGCGGGAATGGGGCAGAGGGGCTCTCGGAACAACACCCACGGATGGGCGCGAGGAGGGGCGATCAATCGTGATCGTCGTGGTGGTCGTGCGGCTTAGCCGTCTTGCTGAGCACGACGTCGCGAGCCACGTAAGACTCGTTACCGGCCTCGTCCGTGCAATAGATCATCAGGTGATACTTGCCCGGCGTAGCAGTAGCCGGGATCTTGATGTCGTGATGATGGATGTGCGCCTCACGCTTGCCCGTGAGATCGTACTCCTTCTTGAAGCTGAAGGGCGTCGTACCATCTCCTGCACGCGTGTGGCTATGGCCATCGAAGTTGTTGTGCACATCGATCTTGTACGACTTCAGCATCACGTCGTCCGAAAGATCCATCTCCAGATGGACACCATGCGTGTCACCGATCAGGAGGCTGTCGCCGTTCTCAGGCTCTTCGAGCTTGATCACAGGCTTCGTTACATCAGAATTCTCCTTCTCACAGGCGGTGAAAAGGACGGCGCTCACGGCCAAGAGGCAGAGCGCGGCTGCGGAAAAAATCTTCGCTTTCATTTTGAATGTTGATTAAAGGGGATTTTGATGGATAATTGGAAGTTTCGACCCGGTTCGGGGATCTCCACTTTCCGATAAAAACTCAAGTGGTTGTAATACTTCGTATCGAACACATTTCGGGCATCAAGCGCCACCTCCACGTGCGTACCGAGGGCATGCAGGCGGAGGCTGCCGCCGACGTGGAGCAGGTTGGCCCCAGGCGTCTCGTCCTCGTTCCGGGCGATGCGCCGCTGGCTGGCAATGGCCTGCCACTCGGCGTAGAGGCGCACGCGGCCACGCTCCCACGTCAGCGTGTTGCGCATGGAGGCGGGGGGCGAGAAGCTCAATGCCGTGCGCTCATCCCGGTTGCGGGTGTAGACATACTCGCCGGCCAGGCGATAGCTCAGGTTGGCCGGCAGAGGCACGTCGCAGGTCACCTCGCCTCCGGCAAAGACAACTCGCGCACCGGTGTAGCGATAGATCTGTCCGGCGTGTGGCAAGACGGACCACTCGCCCGTGGGGCGCAGGTAGATGTAATTGTCAAAGAGGCTGAGGAAGGGCGAGACGGTCAGCTCCAGTGCCCCGCGGCGAAAGCTGTACGAGGCGTCCAACTGCCATCCGCGCTCGGAGCCGAGCGAGGGGTCGCCCTGCTCATGACGGAAAGTGCCATGATGGACGCCGTTAGAGGCTAACTCATTCGCGCCGGGCAGACGGAAGCTGCGGCCGAGGTTCACCTTCACGAGGTGCTGCGGCATAGGATTCCAGACGATGCCTGCCGAGAGCGAGTAGTCGCCATACGTGCGATCGGCACCCACGCTCCGCTGCTCGTACGCCTTGACCTTCTCCTCCTCATACCCCTGCCGACGGAGGTACTCCGCGAGGTAAGGATCCGTAGAGGCCGCCACGCGTACACGTCCCAAGTCGTAACGCGCGCCACCGCTCACCATGAAGCGATTGCTGGGCCGATACATCGTGAGCCAGTAGGCCCCCGTGGTGAGGCGTCGGTATTCAGGCAGCAGGAAGGTGTATCCGCCGATGTCGTTGCGCTGCGCTTGGGCGTCAAGCCCCACGGTGTGCTCCCACGTGGTGGAGGGCAGCAGCCGGAGTCGGAGCGAAGCACTGAGGGTGTGGAGTCGGAACTCCAGCTCCTTGTCAGGGTCACGCTCGGGCAGGGGCTGCGTGTCATAGTGGGTGTGGAAGGCGCTCCACTCCTCGCGGTGGTTGTATTGCCAACCGAAGTCGCCGGAGAAGATGAAGCGCTCGCCGAAAAGCTCCTGGTGGGTAGTCAGCTTGAGGTGGTTGACGCGGCTAAAGGGCAGGTCGATGTTGCGCGAATCACCGTCGTCCTGCACACGGGCCAAGTCGGGCACGCCGTGTGCACCGGCGAAGAAGCCCATCTTCTGGTAGGCATTACTCAGGGCCACGTTCATGCGGTAATGGCCGCGAGCGTAGGCCGAGAAGAGCGATGCGTTACGTTCCACGCCAGCCGTGTTCTTGAGTCGCCGCCCGTAGACGGGCATCTTTTGCGTCAGGTAGACGACCGTGTCCGTGGGAACCCGATAGTCGCCGTATCGCTGCTCCGAATAACGCCCCTTGACGTACCATGCGCCGCGCTTCCAGCCCAGCATGAGCGATCCGCCCAGCGTGCCGTTGACCGTCTTGCCGAGCAACACCGCCTCGCCCGCCAGTCCGTTCAGGATGGGCGTCACGGGAGGCAATACCTCAATCACGCCGCCCATCGCATCGCTACCGAAGAGGAGCGATGCAGGCCCTTTACGGACGCGCACTTCGTCGATATTGAAGGCGTCGATCTCCAGCCCGTGGTCACTGCCCCACTGCTGGCCTTCCTGTTTGATGCCGTTTTCGGATACCGCAATGCGATTGAACCCCAGTCCGCGAATGACGGGCTTGGAGAATCCCGCACCGATATCCATCGAATGCACGCCGGGTATTTGTTCGAGGGTCTGCACCAAATTGCCCGAGAAATGGCGCGAAAGGAAGTCCTTACGCACCACATCGACGGGCAGCGCCGTCAGCTTCTCCTGCCGCGTGCGGTAACTCTCCGAGACAACGACCTCGTCGAGTGCTACCGTACGAACCGAATCGGCCGACTGCTGCGCATGAATGGCCCCTGCGAACAGTATGCCCAGCGTACCCGAAAGGAGTTGGATACGCATGTATTCTGCTTAAAAAATGAATGGATAATGAATGGCTGAAATACGTGCCCCGCGCCTCCGTCGAACGATGGATGCGCCTCTGGGGGTGGAGATTCAGCAGGCGGGCGGTGCCCGGAGGTTGTACGAAGCGACGGGCTGGCCAAAGAGCGGCTCGCGGAGGGTGCCCGGTTCGTGATGGGTGTAAGAAAGGGTGACGGAGAGTGTGAGGCTCTCGCCCGGGGTGAAGGGTTCGAGGGAGAAGTGGCAGATGGGGCAGCTGTCGTCGCCGCAGGCTGACTGCGACTGCCCGGCGTCCGTCGTCTGACAGATGGCCGACGGCACGACCTCGTGGTGATGGATAGCCTTCACCGCGAAGAAGGGCATGAGCGTTGCCAGTAGCAACCATGCGATCCGTATTCTGCCTTGTAAACTCGTCTTCACTGTCGTTCTCGTTCTCTCTCTGCATGGATCCTGGGGGGATAAGCCCCCCTTTTTTCCCAGAGCGGCGGCAAAGAAAGGGCAAAATCTCAGTGAATGCATTGATTGCCTCCCTGTACTGCATCAAATCATGGATATTTGGCCTGATTCTTACACGATAAAGATGATCGATATGAAAACGTATTTATTGAATGGACTTTTCTTGCTTGCTGTTTGTCTGTCATCAGCCTGCACAGAGAAGACTTTGAACAAAAAAAGCGACGGACAGAAGGACTTCCCCACATTGTCCGCCATGGAGATTTTTGACAATCTGGATGCTTCTTTTGAGGCGGAAATGCCCCTTGTGGATTCCGGAGGCACACAAATCCGCTCGGCAGGTATGGGTATCCATCCAAGGCTTCCCGACTTTTATGGTGGGGGATATTACGATGCAGAGGGTCATGCGGTGGTGCTTGTGAAAGGAGATCCCGACGCTTATCTCGATGAAGTACGGGTGCGTACGAAGAGCAATAATGTGATTGTCCAACGCTGCGACTACGCTTACAATGAACTGGTCGCATTGAATGACAGCTTGGGGATTCCGTTTGAAGACGAGGCCTTGTGCCGCGAGCTGGGATGGACCGGCAGCGGAATTGATTCAGAAAAGAACCGGGTGATGGTGGGTCTGCTTCCCCTCACGGAAAAAGCAAAGCGTCGGTTCAAAGAGCGGGTTTGCAGTTCCGGAGCCATCGAGTTTGAAGAGGGAGGAGTCAGTGTATTGGATGCCGCTCGGTTGAAGCAACCACAAGCCTCGCCCTTACATTTGCGGCCTTCAAACAGGTAGCGACGCCTCTCCTGCACGATGGATCGGTACGTCTCTCCCTTTCATTACCCCTAACTCATCCCCCCGTTATGCACCCCATCTCCATCATCTCGCTCGGACCGGGCGACCCCGAGCTGATCACCCTCAAAGGCCTACGCCGACTGCGCCAGGCCGACGCCATCTATTGCCCTGCCACCGTCCAGCCCGACGGCTCACTCGCCTCTCGCGCGGCCGACATCCTTCGCGCACTCGATATCGACCTGGCGGCCATCCGACCGTTCCCCGTCGCCATGCGCGACGACCGAGCGGCGGCGCTGGCGGACTATGGCGCGGCCGTCGAGCGGATCGCGGCCGAATGTGCCGAGGGGCGTCGGGTGGCCGTCACGGCCGAGGGAGATGCGGGCTTCTACTCCTCGTCGGGCTACGTCAGCGCACTGCTTGCTGAGCGGGGACTCTCGACGGAACGCATCGCCGGCATACCCGCCTTTGTGGCCTGTGCAGCGTCGGAAGGCGTCGTTATTGCCGAGCAGACGGAGGAGACGGACGTACTGACTACCCTCGCTTCGGCCGACGAGCTGCTCGGCCGTGTGGCTGCGGGGCGTAGCGTGGTGCTGATGAAGCCCTCGCGCTATGCCCCGGCCGTCAAGGAGGCCCTCGCGCAGGCCCCCGACGGCGTGGCCTTCCATTATTTCGAGCACGCCGGCGCCGACGCGGAGAGGGCGTTCTACAGCTGCCGTCGCGACGCCATCCTCGAGCGCCGTTTCCCGTACTTCTCGCTGCTGATCGTCCGTCGGGGGTGACGCAGCGGTTGCATCCTGGGGCAGAAAAGGGCATTGCTGACGGACAAAGCCAATTTCTGGGTCAGGAAAGTGCTTTGTTGGCCAACAATGCCCTTTTCTGGGTCAGGAAAATGCTTTGTTGGCGAGCAATGCTGATTCCTGGGTCAGGAAAATGCTTTGCTGGTGAACAATGCCGATTTCTGACTCAGGAAGCGGGCTTGTCGAAGTTCATTTCACACAAAAAGGCGCCATCAAAAGGGCATTGTTGGCCCAGATAGCCGACCCAACGACCTCTTTCGGGCCTGTTCTGCCGTGCGAAAGGCCTCACACTCCCACACACGGGGGCCGATCTTTGTTACCGACCGCCTCTAATCCCTCTTTACCTTTGCGGCATTCATTATAAATACGAACACGATGACGACGATCCGACCGAAAAAGGCGCTGGGCCAACATTTCCTCATAGATGATTCCATCGCGGCGCGCATAGCCGACACGCTGGCCGACTACCGCGGGCGGCCTGTGCTGGAGGTGGGGCCGGGGACGGGCGTGCTGACGCGCCACTTGCTGGCTGCCGGCCACGACCTCTCGGTAGTCGAGATCGATCCCGCATCGATCAGCTTCCTCCGCACCCATTATCCGGCCCTGGAGGGGCGCATCCTGGATGAGGATTTCCTGCAAATGGACCTCCGCACACGCTACCCGTCGGACTTCATGGTGATCGGCAACTATCCCTATTACATATCGAGCCAGATCTTCTTCAAAGTGCTCGAGGAGCGCGACCGCGTGGTGTGTTGCTCGGGCATGATCCAAAAGGAGGTGGCCGAACGACTGGCTGCACGACCCGCCACCCGCACGGCAGGCATCCTCTCGGCGCTCATTCAGCCGTGGTACGAGGTGGAATACCTCTTCACCGTCCCCCCCTCGGCCTTCAATCCGCCGCCCAAGGTGCAGAGCGCCGTGGTGCGATTGACACGCAACGATCGGCAGGAGCTTGGCTGCGACGAACGGCTGTACAAGACGGTCGTCAAGACGGCCTTCAACCGCCGTCGCAAGACACTCCGTAACGCCCTCGAACCCCTGCTCGGACGCACTTTCGAGGGCCGCGACGACCGCCTCTTCAGCCTCCGCGCCGAGCAACTCACGCTGGACGACTTCATCCATCTCACCCACCTCACCGAGGCGTACCTCCAGCGCACCCACGCAGCCGCAGACGGCGCGATCTAAGCGACTAAGCCGCCCCACCCCCAGTTCAAACATTCTTCTCACCCCTCTAACAACTTATTCACATGTCAGAGATTCGCATTTTCTATCGTGAAGACAATCGCCTGAAACTATCGAAGGACATCGAGGTGCTGAAACGGGCACCCCGCGAGAACCTGCTCTGGATCGACCTCAACGACGTGCCCGAAGAGGCCGAAAGTCGCCTCGAGCAGTTCCTCAAGATCTACATCCAAGAGGAGGAAGAAATGGAAGAGATCGAGATCAGTTCGCGCTACATGGAGACCGAGAACTCGCTCGTGGCCAACTCGCGCTTCCTGCTGTCAAACTTCGAGGAGGAGACGGTCTCGTTCATCATCAAGGATAACACCCTCGTCTCCGTACGCAGCCAAGAGCTCCCCTCGTTCAACGACACCATGCGCAAGCTCTTCGCCAGCCCCCGCAGCTATCCCACGGGCTACCACGTGCTCACCACACTGCTCGAGACCCGAGTCGACTACGACGCCGACCTCATCGAGGATCTCACCCGTGAGATCACCGAACTGAGCAGCCACCTCAAATCCGAAGAGGACGTCGACAACGCCATCCTCATCGCCATCAAAGAGCTGCAAGAGCGCACGATGATCATCCGCGAAAACATCGTCGACAAGCAGCGCGTCTGCTCCAACATGATCAAGAGCATCCTCATCCCCGCCGACGCCAAGGCCAAGATGAGCATCCTCATCAAGGACATCAACTCGCTTTTCGAGCACCTGCGCTTCAGTTTCGATCGTCTGGAGTACATGCAGGACACGTTCCTGGGCCTCGTCAACATCCAGCAGAACAAGATCATTAAGATCTTCACCATCGTCTCCGTCGTCTTCATGCCACCCACGCTCGTAGCCAGCATCTACGGGATGAACTTCAAGTTCATGCCCGAGCTGGAGTGGAAGTTCGGCTATCCGTTTGCCATCGTGCTTATGATCTGCGGCGTGATCGGCATCCTCTGGTACTTCAAGCGGAAGAAATGGTTCTGACGGCCGTTCCGTTTGGCGCGTAGTCTCGCATACACTCTATACACGTCCTAACCACCTTTATCCCCCTATTCCACTCACTCATGCTCATTAAAACCTTTTCGGCAGCCGTATACGGCATTTCCGCCACCATCATTACCATCGAAGTTAGTTGTACGAAAGGCATACAGTTCTTCCTCGTCGGATTGCCCGACGTGGCTGTACGCGAAAGCCACGAACGCATCGTTTCTGCCCTGCAAGTGAATGGCTATCCCTTCCCTCGTCATCGCATTGTGATTAACATGGCTCCCGCCGACATCAAAAAAGAAGGATCGGCCTACGATCTGCCTCTCGCCATCGGCATTTTGGCTGCGTCCGGGGAGCTCAAGACTGACGGATTGCTCGATCGCTATTTGCTTATGGGAGAGCTATCACTCGACGGTAGCCTCATGCCCATTCGCGGAGCCTTACCGATTGCCTTAAAGGCCCGCGAGGAAGGATTTGAGGGCATCATCTTGCCTCAGCAGAACGCTCGCGAAGCGGCTGTGACGGAGGGACTGACCGTATACGGCGTGAATAACATTCGCGAGGTGGTGGAGTTCTTTGCCGGCGAACGCAAGCTGGAGCCAACGGTGATCGACACCTACGCGGAGTTCTTCAGCCAACAACATTTCGACCTCGACTTTGCCGATGTTCGTGGGCAAGAGAGCGTCAAGCGTGCCTTAGAGGTGGCAGCTGCGGGCGGACATAATTTAATCATGGTGGGACCGCCGGGAAGTGGGAAATCCATGCTCGCTAAGCGTCTGCCGTCGATTTTACCCCCGCCTACGCTTCAGGAAGCACTTGAGACGACCAAGATACACTCCGTGGCCGGTAAGACAGGAGCTGGGACGGGGCTTTTGGCCCAGCGCCCTTTTCGTGCACCCCATCACACCATCTCGGACGTGGCGATGGTGGGCGGAGGGTCATTTCCGCAACCCGGTGAGATCAGTTTGGCGCATAATGGGGTACTCTTTCTCGACGAATTGCCCGAATTTAATCGCAACGTGCTCGAGGTGCTCCGCCAACCTCTCGAAGACCGCAACATACACATCTCACGAGCCCGCTTATCTGTCGATTATCCGGCCAGCTTCATGCTCGTAGCCTCGATGAATCCTTGTCCCTGCGGTTATTACAATCACCCAACGCGTCCTTGTGTCTGCACTTCCGGAGCGGTGCGTAAATACATGAATCGAATATCCGGTCCGCTGCTCGATCGCATTGACATACAGGTGGAAATTGTTCCCGTGCCTTTCGAAAAGATCTCCGAGCAACGTCCATCGGAACCTTCTTCAGATGTTCGTGTGCGGGTCGTTCGGGCGCGCGAAATTCAGCAGCAGCGCTATGTCGATGAGGACGGCATCTATTGCAACGCGCAAATGAGCTCCCGCATGCTGCACCGTTATGCCGTGCCCGACGCGGAGAGCCTTGCCCGACTCAAGCGGGCCATGGAACGGCTGAATCTTTCAGCTCGCGCCTATGATCGGATCCTGAAAGTGGCCCGAACGATAGCCGACCTCGACGCGTCGTCCGACATTCGTCCCGAGCATATCTCCGAGGCTATCGGATACCGTACGCTCGATCGCGGCACATGGGGCGAAAGTGTCGGGTAAGGCGAAAATTCATATCCCATCGTGTTCAAAACGGGCGGAACCCCTCGGTTCACGCCCGTTCTTATTTTCGGACATTCCGGAGGTCCTTTTTACGATTCCGATAGAAGTTGCCGCGTGGCCTGAGGTGCTTTTTTCGACCGCAATGGGAATTGCGGAGTGAGCCGAAGTGGCATGCCCCGATTTGAATACACCTCATTCATCTCTTCGCCTCCTTGCGACGTGAGCTTAAATCTAACACAAGATTAACCTTGTCCCCTCAGAGGGGCGTATATCTTTGCCCGCGTTAAATCAACATTTATATAGAATGAAAATGCAATTCAAACACATGCTGCTGGGACTGGCCGTGCTTTGCTTTACGGCTACAAAGGCGCAGCAAATGCCCACTGTTCCGGTGGACAAACAGGTGCGCATCGGACACCTCGAAAACGGATTGACTTACTACATCCGTGCTAACAAATTGCCCGAAAACAGGGCGAACTTCTACATCGTGCAACGCGTGGGGTCGATTCTTGAAGAGGAGAACCAGCGCGGATTGGCCCACTTCCTCGAACACATGGCTTTCCACGGTTCCAAACACTTTCCAGAGGATCAAACGGGCAGCGGAATCATCTCCTATCTCGAAACAATCGGTGTGAAATTTGGGAGAAACCTTAACGCCTATACGGGAATGGACGAAACGGTGTATAACATTGATGACGTGCCTACGGACCGCCGTGGCGCTGTCGATTCGTGTCTGCTGATCCTTCACGACTGGTCAAATTCACTCTTTCTGCGTGACAAGGATATCGACAAGGAGCGAAAAGTAATCCACGAGGAGTGGCGGACACGTCGCAGTGCCTCGTCGCGTTTGATCGACTCTATCGCGCCAGTCATCTTTGCCGGAAGTAAATACGCCGAGCGCATGCCGATTGGCTTGATGAGCGTCGTGGATCATTTTAAGCCGAAGGAGTTGCGCGACTACTATCATAAATGGTATCGTCCGGACCTCCAGGCCATTATCATCGTCGGAGATTTCGATGCCGAGCAGGTCGAGAAAGACGTGAAGCGCATTTTTGGCAGTATTCCCAAACCGGTGAACCCCGCCGAGCGTGTGTACGAAAAAATACCTGATAACGAAGCGCCTGCCGTAGCCGTGGTGACGGATAAGGAGCAGCCCACGGGTTATTTTATGGTCTCTTATAAGCGTGACGCCCTTCCCAAAGAGCAAAAAACGGTGATCGATTATCTCGTTTACGATTTCGCTACGGATATGATCGACAGGATGTTGACGGATCGATTTCAAGAGATGATGCAGAACCAAAATCCGCCTTTTGCATATGCTCGAGCGAGCAATGGATCCTTTTTTGGCGTGGCTACGACGGATGCCATGCAGTTGGCGGGCGTCATTAAACCGGGGCAGGCCGACACGACCCTCTTGACCCTTCTTCGCGAAGCCAAACGAGTGCACGATTTTGGTTTTACCCCCAGCGAATATGAGCGCGCGAAGGCCGATTGGCTCAGCGACATCGAAAAGCTCTACAACGAGCGAGACAAGCAAAAGAACAACTATTACGTGCAGCAATATGTGGAGCACTTCCTGCTCGGGGAGCCCATTCCGTCGCTCGAGGAATACTATCAAATCATGTCGCAGGTCGTCCCCTCGGTTCCTTTGGAGGCCATCAATCAATTGGCTGCGGAATTTATTTCGGACAACAATCGCGCCGTCGTCTTGATGGGCAATGAAGAGCAACGCCCCACTTACCCAACGCCGGATAGGATCCGAAAAATTATCGCACAGGTTGACGGTGAGCACTTAACGGCTTACGCCGATAAATCGATCAATGAGCCCCTTATCGCAACCCTTCCCAACAAAGGAAAGATCACTAAAGAGGAAAAATTGACAGATCGCGGCGTCACCGTTTGGACTTTATCCAATGGCGCAAGGGTGGCTGTGAAAAAAACGGACTTCAAAAAAGACGAGATCCTCCTCGCAGGATTTGCTTACGGAGGTAAGTCGCTCATGGATCCCCGTTACGCGGCGGAGCAGAAGTTGATGGATGACGCATCGTCCGTGGGCGGACTCGGAAAGTTTAGTGCGACAGACCTGAAGAAGGTTTTGGCCGGAAAGAATGCCGACGTGAGTGCCTCGATCAGCGAATACAATCAATCCGTGGGCGGCAGGAGTAGCGTGAAGGATCTGGAAACGCTCATGCAGCTGCTCTACCTGCAATTTACGGCCGTACGAAAAGACGAAACGGCTTACGCGGCCCTCGCAACCCGTCTCAAGGGCATTTTACCCATGTTGGCCAACAATCCAGATTATGCTTTCAATGATTCCGTGATGATGGCCATCTATAAAGACAATCCGCTCATGCGCATTCCGACCGTAAAGGAGATTGATGCGGTCAATTACGATAAATTGCTCGATCTTTTCCGTGCTCGACTTGCTAATGCAGCAGATTACACATTTACCTTCGTAGGTAATGTCGACGAAGCCACTCTTCGCCCACTTGTGGAGCAATACGTAGCCTCGCTGCCCTCGAATGGCAAACCTTCGAAGGCCTTTAATAAGGATTATTTGCCGGTTCGTAAAGGTCAGTTCGAAAATCATTTCTCCCGTCAGCTCGAAACGGAGAAGGCAACAACCTCCATCTATTACTCTGGCGATATGGCCTATACGGCGGACAACTTGATCCTTCTTTCTGCCCTCGAACAGCTGTTCAACATGGAGTTTGTCGATAAAATTCGCGAGAAGTTAGGCGGCACGTATGGCGTAAGTGTCAGCAGCAATGCGCAGAAGCTGCCCACGGAAGGCTTTAGCCTCCAATTCCAATACGATTGCGCCCCCGATCGTCGCGTGGAGTTGACCAACGCCATGAATCAGGTGTCCGAGCGTATGCGCAAGACCGGTCCGGACGCCGTGATGCTGTCCAAAGTCAAAGAATATATGCTCAAACAGCACGCCGACAACCTCAAGGAAAACGGCTACACCCTTCGCGCCACATGGCGTTACCTCGTCTTTGGCATTGATCTCAATGCCGACTACGAGAAGAAGGTCAACGCCCTGACCATCGAATCTGTCCGCGATTTTGCCAACCAACTGCTCTCTCAAGGCAACCGCATCGAAGTTTCGATGAGCAGCAAATAGTTCACAACTGCGTTTTGAACCCTAAGTAGGACTCAAAACGTTTGCTTAACGGCCGGATGCCTCAAAAGAAGGTGCCCGGCCGTTTCTTTATCTCCCATCTTCCGCAAAAGATAGACATCAAAAACACTTTCACCTCATTTTGAGCCTCAAAAAGTACCTCAAAAACATTTGGACTCCATTTTTAGCCTCAAAAAATACCTCAAAAACATTTTGATTCGATTTTGAGCCTCAAAAAGCACCTCAAAAGCATTTGAACTCGATTTTGAGCCTCAAAAAGCACTTCAAAAGCATTTGGACTCCATTTTGAGCCTCAAAAAGAACCGCAAAAGTATTTTGACTCGATTTTGAGTCTCAAAAAGCACCACAAAAGTATTTTGACTCCATTTTGAGCCTCAAAAAGCACCGCAAAAGTATTTTGACTCGATTTTGAGCCTCAAAAAGCACCTCAAAAGCATTTTGAGACCTTCTTTTTTCATCCGGTAGGGTAGGGGCGTATTGCATACGCCCCACAAACGATCTCGGGATAGATCGAAAATTGTTTGATATAAATAATTCGGGTCTTTATGGGGTTAGAACAAAACGGCACATCGGCCTATCGCTTCGTATAGGGCTATTTGTTTGTCCCCTGTGGGGACATTTGTGGGGCGTATGCAATACGCCCCTACCCGGGTACATTTATATATAGGTATATGACCTGCGGTGTATCTTGATGCCTTCTTTTGATCATCAATCGCAGATCATGACCTATTGATGGTCAAGGATTCATATTCAGTTGCCCTGCACCTTATACACGAGCTCCATCCAGACCCAATAACGGAGGGCTTTGCCGATGAGCATCCAAAAAATGACGGGGCCAATGCGTGCACGAAGGAAGCCAAGTGCTACGGCAATAAAATCGCCTACCCCGGGAGTGAAGACAAAAAAGGCTGTCCACGATCCACGGCCTTCAATCCAATGCTGAACTCGTTGGAGACGTGTAATGTCGAGTCGGAGGTATTTTTTGATCCATTCTATTTTGCCGAGACGACCCAAAGCGTAGCAGGTCATGCCTCCGAGCGTGTTTCCGAGTGTTGCCGCCACCATGCAAGGCCAATAGGAGCCGCCGGCAAGCAAGACGCCCGTTAGGACTACCTCCGAACTAAACGGCAAGACCGTTGCCGCAAGGAAGGAAGCGATGAAAACGCCGATATATCCATAACTGATTAGGATGTCCATAGCCGTGTGAGGAGCAGATAGACCAGAAAGGTGAGGATAAGTATGTAAAAGAGATACGTCAGCAGGTTGCGCTTGTCTGAGAAGAAATAGGCAACCAAAATAGAAGCTGGGACATAGAGTACACACAAAATATCGGGCGCGTCGTTAGCATAGACGCATAGTAAAGTGAAGGCCCAGCCGACGAAGACGGATAAGAAGGATAGGTTTTGGCGTGTGCGAACTGAATTTTCCGTGTTGTGCAGCGAGAGGTATATGCTGGTGACGATGACGAGGCAAACGACACACAGCGAACTGATCCAATTGGGCTCAAAGACAGCATGGAGAAAGGGGACATCGGGCGTTGCGAGGGCGTTATAGAAGGCTTGAGGCAGGCGGTAGTCGTTTTGCCAAAGGCACCAGGCGAAGACAAACCCGAACACCGTCAGGAGGCCCAAGACGGACGTCAGCAGTCCGCGAGCTGACAAGGATCCGAAACGATACATGCCATACCAAAAGAGCGGTATGAACCACACCATGTGGGGCCAGACGAGGGCTCCCAGCGATAGGCAAACGGAGATATTAAAGGTCCTCCCGATATCGTCGGGCCGTTGCCAAGATCTCAAAAGCTGACTCAAGGCTAACGTTAAGCCGATCAAACTGAGGGAGACGGGCCTCAAGGGAAACGTGTCGAGGTTGGTGCTGACAAAGAGGAAGAAAAAGAGGGCTGGAAGGGCTCGCCGACCGCGCACGATGATGTATTTGTAGTTAATGCGCTGCACGATTCCAGCCACCAAGGCATAGAGCGAGGCCCCGATGACGTAAGTCGTCAGGCGATCGGGCAATAGGCCGATGAGGGACTGCCAGGTGGGCAAATTTTCGGGCCTCGTGGCCACCGGATATCCTGCCGAATAGGTATAACCCATCATCCAGCACAACAGACATACTGCCGCTGAAAGCAAAAGGTTAGGGATGCTCGTGACATCCATTTTAATCGCGCGCCGCAGCCTACTCTGTGGTTTTCGTCGCCTTCCTGCCGTTTCCATTGGGGGTATAAAGCTATGGGTGAATCAAAAAAAGAGGGGGAGTAGCTGCTCCCCCCGGACTTGTATTTTAGAGATCGAAGCCGATGTCTCGGCGGTAGTATTTTTTCTCGAACGTGATGGCTTCGGCGCCACGATAAGACCGTCGGAGGGCCTCCTCGACCGTGTCAGCCAGGGCTGAGACGGCTATGACTCGCCCGCCTGAGGTGACAATCGCACCATCGGAGCCGACCGAAGTGCCGGCGTGAAAGACGATGGCACCATCCAGCCGCGGGTCGTCTAATCCGGAGATCGTTTTGCCCTTTTCGTAGGCCTCGGGGTATCCGCCGCTGGTCAGCATGACGGTCGTGGCTGCCCGCGGGTCGATCTTGGGCGTATAGTCCTGCAATCGACGGTGGGCCGTAGCCTCAAATAATTCCAAGAGATCGTTCATCAGACGCGGCATCACGACCTCCGTTTCCGGATCGCCCATCCGACAGTTGTATTCTATCACCATCGGTTCGCCCTGGACGTTGATGAGTCCAAAGAAGATGAATCCGCGATAGTCAATGCCCTCAGCGGAAAGTCCCTTCAGCGTGGGACGGATGATTTTTTCGTCCACCTTACGCATGAACTCCTCATTGGCAAACGAGACGGGAGACACGGCACCCATGCCCCCCGTGTTGAGCCCCGTATTGCCCTCGCCGACTCGTTTGTAGTCCTTCGCCTCGGGTAAGATGAAGTATCCGTCGCCATCGGTCAGCACAAAAACGGAGCACTCGATACCATCGAGGTATTCCTCAATCACAACCGTGCGACTGGCGGCCCCAAACTGTCCGTGGAGCATACGTCGGAGTCCTTCGCGGGCATCATGGAGCGACTCGACAATCAATACGCCTTTTCCCGCGGCCAATCCGTCGGCCTTGAGCACGTAGGGCGGGCGAAGGGTGGCCAGATAGAGCTCTGCGACGTCCAATTCGTCGGCCGTGAAGCTGCGGTAGTGTGCCGTGGGGATGTTGTGCCGACGCATGAAGGCCTTGGCGAAATCCTTGCTGCCCTCGAGCTGTGCGCCGGCGCACTTCGGGCCTATCACGGGCACGCGCCGCGGCGCACGATCGCTGTCAAAGTAGTCCGCGATGCCCGCCACGAGCGGATCTTCGGGCCCGACGACGATCAGGTCTATCCGCTCCGCCTCCACGAAGCGCCCGAGCGCCTCGAAATCTCCTGTAGGCAGGTTGACATTCGTACCCAGATGGGCCGTACCGGCGTTTCCGGGCGCAATAAAGAGCTTACCGAGGCGCGGACTTTGCGCCATTTTCCAGGCCAACGCATGCTCGCGCCCGCCAGATCCGATCAGCAACAGATGTAATCCTTTCTTGTCCGTCATTGTGGTGTGATGTAGGGGTTGTGGGTGTATCTATATATGTATGGCCTCTCTGAGGCTGAAAAATGGGCGACAAAGATAGGCGGGGGTGGAAACGAAAAAACGAAAGGCAGAAAACGAAAGTCGGAAGTCTCGCCTCGATCGGCGTTTCCAGTCCTCAGCTTGCGGCACCTGACGCATTCAAAACGCAATGTCGAGGAAGGCGTTCGTGAAGGTCAACATCTTGCGCATAGGGACTACGGGCGAGGTGTCGTAGATGAATCGGTACGTGCCGCGCAGTCCAACGACTTTCGAGAGGTGAAACTTCAGATCCAAGGCACCTCCGAAGCGTGCGCGGCTGAAGTAATAACGTGGATTGGCCTGATGGATGGCTGTGGCAGTGATCTCCCATTTGTCGCTGAGACGATGGCGATAACTGGTCGAGAGATGGAGGCGGATGTTGCGGTTGTAGCCGTACGGAGGGCTAAGGGTGTCGCCGGAGAGGTTTTTCCAGTCCTCGGCTTCATAAAAAAGCGCGGTAGTGAGGAACATCAGGCTGTGCTCAGTATTAATCGGCCGATAGCGCGCCTGTACACCGGTCGATACTTTGCGAATCAGACCGCGCGTGCCTGCCCACTGGGCCTCGACGTAGGGATAGACCTCAAAAGAGGGCTGCAACAGGTAGCGGTACTCGGCATGCAGATCGCCCTCGTCTACAGTGATCTTGCTGCCATAGGTGGTGAATTCAAAGCGCCCCATGAGGTTGATCACATGGCGACGCCCGAGCAGAATGTTGAGGTTTGAGAAGGTCTTGACCTCAAAAAGTTCCTCGTGTTCGGTCTTGAAGTTGACCATGGCGGAGAATGTGCCTTGGATGGGCTTGCTGCTGTCGATCTTCATCGTCATGTTTTCCGAGAAGAGCATCTGGGCTTGCAGGGAGAGGGCGACGGAGAGGAGGAAGAGGGTGAAGAGAAAGGCGCGGCGTCGCAGCAGGTTGCGGGTCGTTGTCGATTTCATAAGGAAGGGGTGTTACGCGTGATGAAACTGCCGCAAAGGTCTCACATAAACCGAAATCAATGATCGAGGCACCCGCCGCGTATCGCACGGACCGAAACGCGCTGTTTTTCACTCCCTGCGTTGCGCAGGGCTCCGAAAGAGACCCTTTTTTGCTCCCTGCGTTGCGCGTGGGGCCGAAAATCATGGCTTTTCACTTTCGAGCGCTGCGAATAGCCCCCTGAACCGGCCGCCGATTCGTCGCTGCGCTTTCGCCTCTGGTCGCACTGTCTATATTTGCGCACCAATCATAAAAAGTACAGATAGATAACATGAGAAGATGGATTACTATGGCTGGCGTGGGCGTCATGATGACGGCCCTCACAGCAACGTATGCACAGGATGCAAAGAAGGACGAGGCCAAGACCGAAGGCCTACAGTTTACCACCGTCAAGGAGCTGAAGATTACACCGATTAAGAACCAGAACCGCACGGGCACGTGCTGGTCGTTCTCCGGCGTAGGCTTTATCGAGTCTGAGCTGCTCCGCACGGGCAAGGGCGAGGTGGACCTCTCGGAGATGTTCATCGTCAACCACTCTTACAAGGACAAGGCAGACAAGTATGTGCGCCTGCATGGCATGCTGAACTTCGCCCAGGGCGGATCGTTCTACGATGTGCTCTACGCCTTCAAGCACTACGGCGCTATGCCGAACGAACTCTACACCGGCCTCGAGTATGGCGAGGACAGCCACGTGCACAACGAGCTGGCGGAGATCGCCACCGCCTACGTCAAAGCCGTCGTGGGTAACAAGAATGGCAAGCTCTCGCCCGTCTGGAGGCAGGGCTTCGACGCCCTGATCGACGCCTATCTGGGCAAGATCCCCGAGAAGTTCACCTACAAAGGCAAGCAGTACACCCCCAAGAGCTACGGCGAATCGCTGGGCCTGAACTTCGACGACTACGTCTCACTGACCTCCTTCACGCACCACCCCTTCTACACCCAGTTCCCACTCGAGATCGAGGATAACTGGCGCTGGTCAGAGAGCTACAATGTGCCTATCAACGAACTGATGGAGGTGATCGACAACGCCATCAACTCCGGCTATACGCTCGCTTGGGGCACCGACGTGAGCGAAAAGGGCTTCACCCGCGATGGGATCGGCATCGCAGCCGACGTGAAGGCGCTCGAGACCTCCGGTTCTGATCAGGCGCGTTGGGTAGGCCTCTCTCGCTCGGCCAAGGACGAGGAGCTGCGCAAGATGATCGAGGCCCCGGGTTGCAAGGAGATCAAGGTCACGCAGGAGCTGCGCCAGCAGGCCTACGACAACTTCCAAACCACGGACGACCACGGCATGCTCATCTATGGCATCGCCAAGGATCAGACGGGTCGTAAGTATTACATGGTGAAGAACTCCTGGGGCACGGACACGAAGTATAAAGGCATCTGGTACGTTACGGAGGCATTCGTAGCCTACAAGACGATCAACATCGCCGTACACAAGGACGCGCTGCCCAAGGCGTTGCGCACGAAACTGGGAATCAAATAAAGCCCTCACTCGCATATGCAGACGTTAGTTGATAAAGTGGAACGCGCCGAAGAGCGTCGTCGCAAGCTGCGCCGAATGCTCCGTGTCGCTGTGCCGATCGTGCTGATCGCCTTACTGATCGTGGGCGGATTCTATTACTACTTCCCGTTTGCCACGGGCATGAAGTCGGGCCGACTGAATTACGTTGTCTATAAAGGCATCGTGTTCAAGACCTACGAGGGAAGACTGATTCAGGCCGGCATTCGTCCGGCGGATACGGGCGGCTTCCAGTCGAACGAGTTCGTTTTCTCCGTCTCTGACAAAGAGGTGGCCGAACAGCTGATGAACGCCGGAGGCCAGACCGTCGAGCTGCACTACACGGAGTATCTCGGTGCCCTGCCCTGGCGCGGCTATTCGCGCTACGTGGTAGATCGCATCGTGAACATCACGGACAATGGTGGCGATGGTGTGGCGGCTCCGACAGAGGGGACGCCCGACATCATGTAGTTAGCCAACTTGGCTGGCGCCCCTGGCGCCTTGATCTTCTTTTGCTTCTTTTCTTTCATCAAGGGAAGAAAAGAAGGTTGGGGTAAGCCCTCAACAGACAAGCATACAAAAAGTAGAAGGGGTCTCCTCACCAAGAGGAGGCCCCTTCTTGTATTCGGTCGTTCCATTCTTTTCACGACCAACAGCGCGTTAGGACGACCGTTTTTACTCGTTCATTTCTCCATGTCCTCACCGCCCGTGTAAGTGCGACGGACAGCACCCTTGTAGTCGATCGAGGGGTGCTGCTCGAGGTACTTCATGATCTCGTCGGCCGACTTGACGTGCAGGTTTGTGCCGTCCTTATCGCCGCGCTTATAGTCGGCCACGGAGGCCACATAGCTGTTGACGGCCACCTTGTAGGTGCGATTCTCGTCGAACTTGCCGCCCTTCTCATTCCTCACCTTGATGGCCTTCACCTCGCGATTCGTGCGGCCCAGGTCGATCTGATACGTGATGCCGGAGACGTAGGCGGGGCCGTAGTCGTCAGCGCGGCAGATAGCCTTCAGCAGCTCCTTGACCTCGGCGCCGGTGAGGTTGAAGATCATCATCTCGTTGCCGAAGGGATCGAGTCGGAGCACATCGCCCACCGTCATGCCTCCCTTGGGGAGCGTCTCGTAGCGCACACCGCCGCAGTTCTGTATGGCAATGTCGGCACCCGTGGTGGCACGTTGCGCGTCGGCCATCATGCAGCCCAGCTCCTGCTTCGAGGAGAATCCGTTAGGCACCTGCGTCAGCACACGGTTGAGGAAGGGGTTGTCGCTGAACTTATCGACCATCGCCTGAATGGCCGTATCGATGCGGGGGCAGTCAGCGATGCGGATCAGGTGCGCCTGCTTGTCGATGACCTTACCGTCTTGCAGCTTCAGCTTGATCTCGGTGACGTTCGTCAGCTTCTTGCCCGCCTGCGTGATCAGCACGCCGCTGTGCAGATGGTTGCCCTCGAGCGGCGTGTGCGAGTGTCCACCGACGATGAGGTCAGCCTCGGGGAAGACCTTGGCCAACTCTATGTCCGCCTCATAGCCGTTGTGAGTAAGCAGGATCAGTACGTCGCAGCGGTCACGCAGCCATTTGTATTCCGGCGCCACGTCGTTGGGATAGCGGAAGGTGATGCCCCGCATGGCGTCCGGGTGAGCGTCTGGAATGCCGTTGCGATTGACCTGTATGAACCCGAGGATACAGAAGCGGATGCCATCGCGCTCGAAGAACTTGTATGGCTCGATGTGCAGCCGGAGCGTATCGTTGGGATACATGTTGGCGCATACGTAGCGAAAGTTGGAGAGGTTGATCAGCTCGCGAAAGCCGTCGAGCTTGGAGTCGAACTCATGATTCCCGACGGCCGAGAGGTCGAAGCCGATGCGGTTCATCAGCGCCACCATGGGATAGCCCGTGATGGGATACATGTCGTTGATCGGGTTGCCCGTGCGATTGTCGCCGCCTGAGAGCAGCAGCAGGTCGGGGTGCAACTCGCGCACACTGTCCACGATGGCCGCAAAGCGGGAGAAGTTCTCCACCGCCGCGTGCATATCGTTCGTGGCCAGAATCGTAAACTCTTTCGTCTGGGCCGATGCTGACAGCGTCAGCACAGCCAATAGGGAGATGCAATAGCGTTTCATATGAATGGTTTATAGGGTTTATGCAGGTTGTTTCTCTTCGTTCTTCTTTCCACGGCGCTTCAGGAACACGATGCCCGCAATGGCCAGCACAAGCAGCGAGATGCCAATGATCGGCCGGAAGACAAGCCATGCGATGGCGATGATGATAAATGACCACGCCAGCCCTAATATCCAGCTGACCAGCCCCACACCGGCATCGACTATGCTACCCAAGAACGGCAGCACCTTAAACAGCATCGGCAGCAATCCGAACATGCCCTTCAGGCCGATCACGATGAGCAGTACACCCACCAGACGCAGCACCCAGGTCAACATGTTGTTCTCTGACCGAGCCTGCTCGATCATCTCGTCCGCGCTCACCGTACCCATCTGCAACCGCGAGAAGCTCTGCCCGTTCTTGGCCCTGTAAGCCTTGAACGTCGAGCCGTCCACCTGGGCGATCAGCGAGATGTCCGCCGGTGGCACCTTGGTGAAGGTCACGCGTACGTCACCGACCTGCGGACTGTTGGGCGAGAGTCCCAAGTAGACCGTGTTCGCGCTCGTGTGCACTAACGACGTCTCAGTATTCACCTTCGGCCTGAGCATATGTAGCCGCTCATTCCACGTAAAGCGTTGCTCCTCCGTCATGCGCACCTCGACGGGCTCGCTACCACTGATCGATGCGACGAACGACTCGGGCAGCGTGTAGGCCCCGAACGTCACGTGCTGCGCCATCTCGTTGCGCTCCTCCACCTCGCTCAACACCCGGTTGGCGTTCCGATATCGCGACTCCTTGAAGTTACTCGAGTTGACCGGCTTCTTGACCCACTCCTGCTCGTAGGTGTACGTCGTGATCGTCTCCTCACCGCCGCCGACCTTATCGCGCTTTTTCCTCTGTGAGTGCTCCACCCACTGGTAATACTCCACCTTGCGGTCAAGCTTTATAGCCTGCTCGCGCACGCCGAAAAGGTCGTCCGTGAGCGTGTCCTTCGTGTCGGCAAAGGCTGACGCATGGATCAGCTTGCCGTTGAGCGAGGCGTCGACCCTCGAGACGTCCGCCACAGACTCCACGTGCGATGCCGCATCGCCGATGGCCTTGGCCGTTCTCACCGTCCGTCCCTCGTTCCACCACAGTAGGCATGTGCCGATGATGAACATCATCAGCCCGCCGATCATTCCCTTCGCTGAGCCGGCCAGGCGTTGGCCGTAGCTCGTGCTTGTTGTCTCAGTATAAGCCATGATTCGTATAGATTAAAAATGTATGGTCTGTCTCCCTTCTCCCCGCATCATTTCGGCTTTTGATCCGAGGGTTCGCCCCGTTTCCGTGCCACCCCTTTTTGTCCCCACAGCGTCTCCTTGTATTCATAATCCGGAGCTGCCAGCCAATTGTCGCATTGCTCAATGAGCAACTCGCAATAGCGATCCAGTCGCTTAGCTCGCATCACCAAATCTTCTCTGCTCATCTTTTCCGTTTCCATCGTAACCGTGTCTTGATTTCGAGGGCAAAGTTACGCCTACCTCTTCCAGCCGTCCTATACGTAACATTACGTATATCCGAATGTTAACGAGGCGAATGATCACGCGTGGGGCTCGACGTCAGAATAAAGCCCGCAGAGAGTTTCTACGGGAGCCATGCGATGGTCTAATCGTTTTCGGAAATGCTTGCAACAATGTTGCAAACGCCAGAAAGTTTTTCGTGAGACTTGCAACACTGTTGCAAACGCCAAAAAGTTTTTCGGGGCATTTGCAGCGTTCCTGCAAGGGCCCTTTTTCCCATTTTGGCGTTTGCAGAACTTCTGCAAGCGCGCTTTTCCCCATTTTGGCGTTTGCAGAACTTCTGCAAGGGCCCTTTTCTCCATTTTGGCGTTTGCAGAACTTCTGCAAGCGCGCTTTTCCCCATTTTGGCGTTTGCAGAACTTCTGCAAAGGCCCTTTTCTCCATTTTGGCGTTTGCAGAACTTCTGCAAGCGCGCTTTTCCCCATTTTGGCGTTTGCAGGACTTCTGCAAGCGCGCTTTTCCCCATTTTGGCGTTTGCAGAAGTTCTGCAAACACCAAAAAGTTTCTCGAGGCATTTGCAGCGTTGCTGCAAGCATTTCCAAAAGCTCTGCGCTGCCTTTAGCGCTCTATCAAAGACATTCTTCCGGGATACGGATCCTCATTCTTTCGCCGAACTCGCGTTTGGAATGTGTTTCGTACAGATTTTTTGTATAGTTCGCAGCATGTATGCCCATTGCGAGGGGGTGCAGATAGATATTCCTTCTATCTTTGCCCCCAATAAAAGAGATTTTACATGAAGCAGCCAGAATCAAGATTAACGCGAAAATACCTGATGGATCATGGCATCAGGCCCT
This sequence comes from Tannerella serpentiformis, assembly GCF_003033925.1. Classification (NCBI taxonomy): domain Bacteria; kingdom Pseudomonadati; phylum Bacteroidota; class Bacteroidia; order Bacteroidales; family Tannerellaceae; genus Tannerella; species Tannerella serpentiformis. The sequence continues at coordinate 1,521,565 of NZ_CP028365.1, read as the reverse complement.
CTACGCAGCGAATTGCCATCATGCAATTTCTATTAGACAACCATACCCACCCTACGGCCGAAGAGATCCATCTGAAGCTCTTGCCTAAGATCCCTTCCCTCTCCAAAACAACGGTTTACAACACCATGAAACTGTTTATCCGCAAGGGTGTGGCGATCATGATCGATATCGATGGCCGTAACGCACGCTTCGACGGCGACGTCTCTACGCACGCTCATTTTCAATGTCGTTCATGCAATCGCATCTTCGATTTGGCCATTCCAGGCCTGTATTCGACTATTTCGTTAGAAGAAGAATATTCTGTTGAAAGCGTTTGCCTCAATATGCGTGGACTGTGCCCCGAATGCAACCGCCGCAAGCAGGCTGAATCCGGTGCAGGTGCAACCAAGACCAACCGGCCAACGCACCCATCTATTGAACAGCTGCTGAATGAGAATCAAGCGGAAGAAGCCATGGCCCTGCAGCTCGAAAGCGAAATGTGATTAGGGTTTGAGTCCCCCGAGCCGCTCCACGACCCGGCGCACGATCCGCTCGGGAGCAATACGCGTCATGCAGGCCCAGTCGCCACGATGGCAGGGCTTGTCGCCAAAGGTGGAGCAGGGGCGACAATCCAGATCCTCTTGGATGGCGTCCTCCGGCGACAGTCCGTACGGATAGAAGCCGGCGAAAGGGTGCGTGGCGCCCCAAACAGAGACGACCGGTGTGCCAACAAGCGCAGCAAAGTGCATGTTGGCCGAGTCCATGCAGAGCAATACGTCCAAGCGGCTGATCAAGGCCAACTCCTGATTGAGCGTGTACCGGCCGGCCATACTCCGCACCCGCGGCCGCGCCGCAGCCCAGCGGTCAAGCACCGCTTGCTCGTCCCCCTTTCCCCCAAATAGAAACAAGGTGATGTCCTCACGTCCGGATAGCAGATCGATCACCCGCTCCATCTGCGCAGGCGGATAGATCTTGCCCACATGGCGGGCGAAGGGCGCAACACCCACCCAATGGCCCGTCTTCTCTCCAGCCATCTCGCTGATCACCGTCTCGTCAACCGGATGAGCTGCAAAAAGCGACACGAACGTGCGTGAAAACGATAGTCCAGCTGCCCGAAAGACGTCAGCATAGCGCTCTGTTACGGGCCGTAGTGGGCGGATCATTTTAGGCGGACGTGCCGTCAATGCCCGACGTTCCCGCCGCATCTTGTCCAGCCGATAGACGGGTACTCCCCGCAATTGAAACACGAGTCCAATCGCTCGGCTACGGATCACATTGTGCAGATCCACCACTCGGTCAAATCGTTCATGCGTCAGCCGAAGGGCCAATCGCACAACGCCCCACAGCGAGTGCTCCGCACCCTTCGTATCGACCCCGACGAGGGTCACATTCTCCGGACGGTGAATAAAAAGCGTAGTAAGGAAGGGCTGCGTCAGCACCGTAAACGCGTCCTCTGGGTGAGCACGTGCGACGGAATAGATGATGGGGATAGTCATAGCCACGTCGCCGATGGCCGAGAGTCGGATGATGAGCGTCTTTGCCATAGACGTGTGGTCTGACGATTAGGCCTGATCAGGAAGGGGACTTCCACATAGCACATGCTCAATCACCTGCGGATAGTAAGCGTATTCGAGTGCATGCACCCGCGTAGCCACCTCTAAGGCGCTGTCGCCGGGCAATACAGGGCATTGCGCCTGAAAGACGATACGTCCCTCGTCGTAGCAGCTATTAATATAATGTATGGTGATGCCCGTCACCCTGTCGCCAGCTGCGATCACGGCCTCATGCACATGCATGCCATACATACCCTTGCCTCCGTGGCGGGGCAGGAGGGCGGGATGAATGTTCAGGATTCTCTCCGGATAGGCCTGGAGTATCACGTCGGGGATCTTGTTCATGAATCCAGCCAAGACGATGAAATCAATCGCAGCCTCGGAGAGTTTCTTGAGCACCGCTGTACCGTCGGCGAAGTCTGCATTGGAAAAGGTCATGGAGGGGATCCCTAAGCGTGCGGCCCGTTCGTGAACCCGTGCGCGGGGATTGTTGGAGCAGATAAAAACGATGTCTACGGACCTATTTCCGGAGAAATATCGGGCAATGTTTTCGGCGTTGCTACCGTTGCCCGAAGCGAGGATGGCTATTCGTCTCATTTCGATTATGGATCAATTGTGGAGCTATGAAGTGCACAAACAAAGCGCGAATGTGCAGGATTTGGGGTTTTTTATAGGACAAAACCAATGAGTGACGGGGGAAAATACTTTCCTTTGCGGCGCAAATGTAAAAATGTAGTATTACACTAATCTTTAAAACTTAGAATTATGTCTGATGTAGCATCTCGCGTAAAGGCGATTATTGTGGACAAGTTGAGTGTCGAGGAATCGGAAGTAACAAACGAAGCGAGCTTCACCAACGACTTGGGTGCAGACTCTCTCGACACAGTAGAGTTGATCATGGAGTTTGAGAAGGAGTTCGGTCTTTCGATTCCGGATGATCAGGCTGAGAAGATCTCCACGGTAGGAGACGCCATTGCTTATATCGAAGCAAACGCGAAGTAATCCCCACGCTTTTTATTCGTCATGGAATTAAAAAGAGTCGTAGTGACGGGCCTTGGAGCCATCACTCCGATCGGAAACACCGCCCCGGAAACGTGGGCGGCGTTACTGAACGGGGTGAGCGGAGCCGGGCCCATCACTCAGTTTGATGCCTCCAAATTCAAGACGCAGTTTGCCTGCGAGGTGAAGGGCTTCGATGCATCGAAACACTTTGACCGAAAAGAGGCGCGCAAATACGACCGCTACGCTCAGTTGGCGCTCGTATCGGCCACCGAAGCGATCGAAGACGCCGCATTGGACTTGGAGAAGGAAGACCTGAACCGGATCGGGGTCATCTTCGCCGCCGGTATCGGAGGGATCCGCTCGTTTGAGGACGAGGTGCGGGACTACAACGAGGAGCGTGGACCACGCTTCAACCCCTTCTTCATCCCTAAGATCATTGCAGACATTGCAGCGGGACATATCTCGATCAAATACGGTTTCCGGGGGCCAAACTTTGCCACCGTTTCAGCCTGCGCTTCGTCGACGAATGCGATCGCCGATGCGTTCAACTATATCCGACTGGGTAAGGCCAACGTCATCGTAGCCGGCGGAGCGGAAGCAGCCGTGGCCATCGTGGGCGTGGGCGGATTCAACGCCATGAATGCGCTCTCGACGCGTAACGATTCGCCGCAGACCGCCTCACGTCCGTTCAGCGGTAGCCGTGACGGATTCGTGCTTGGCGAAGGTGCCGCGGGGCTGGTGTTGGAAGAGATGGAGCACGCCGTGGCTCGCGGAGCGAAGATCTACGCCGAAGTGGTGGGATCTGGTCTCTCGGCCGACGCGTACCACCTGACGGCCAGTCATCCAGAAGGCTTAGGCGCCATCTTAGTGATGCAAAACGCGCTGGAAGACGCCGATCTCACACCCGACGCCATCGATTATATCAACGTGCACGGGACTTCGACGCCAATCGGCGACATCTCCGAAGTGCGAGCTATCAAGCAAGTTTTCGGTAATCATGCCTACGAACTGAATATCAGCTCGACGAAGTCCATGACGGGCCACCTGCTCGGCGCCGCCGGAGCCGTCGAGGCATTGGCATCGGTGCTGGCGGTGAAGAACGACATCGTGCCGCCGACGATCAACCACGCCGAGGGCGACGACGACCCGGAGATCGACTACAAGCTGAACTTCACCTTCAATAAGGCCCAGAAACGCACCGTTCGCGCGGCGCTTTCTAACACGTTCGGCTTCGGCGGGCATAACGCCAGCGTGATCGTCAAGAAATTCGAGAAGTAACGGTGAATCGTTTTTTCCAAATGATAGCAAGGCTCTTTGTTCTCAGGAACAAGGAGCCTTATTCATCGATGTATCGCATGTTGGGATTCTATCCGAACAGCATGTGGCTCTACGAGCAGGCCTTCACCCACCGCTCGTCGCACAACACGCCCGAGGGCAAGCGCTCGAACGACAACGAGCGACTGGAGTTCCTAGGCGACGCCGTGCTGGGCATCGCCGTGGCCGACATCCTCTACAAGCATTTCCCCAACCAAAAGGAGGGCTTCCTGACCAGCACAAGGTCGAAGATCGTGCAGCGCGAGACGCTCAACCGCATCGCCCTCGAGATGGGACTGGACAAGATGATGGTCTCCACCGTGCGCCCACAGACGCACAACAGTTACATCCTCGGCAATGCTCTGGAGGCGCTCATCGGCGCCATCTATCTGGATCAGGGCTACCGACGCTGCCGACGCTTCGTGCAGGAGCGCATGATAGACCGATACACGCCCCTGGATAAGGTGGCGCAGAAGGAAGTGAACTTCAAGTCGAACCTCTTAGAATGGGGGCAGAAAGCGAAGCTGCGCATCGCCTTTGTCCTGAACGAGACGTCGACCGACCAGAACGGCAACCGCATGTTCCAAAGCACTGTCCATATCGAGGACATGCCCTTCGGAACGGGCTCCGGATACACCAAAAAGGAATCGCAACAGATAGCGGCCAAGAAGGCCATCAAAAAGATTCGGTACGACCGCGAGGCGCAGACGCTGCTTGCCGAACTCCGCCAACGAGTCCTCGAGGCCAGGGCCACCCCGGACGTGCTGAGCGAAGCACAACCGGAGTAGTTGCGGGCTGTTTATCGCTGATAATCATCCCAAACAGAAGGAGCCAATAATCGATCGATTATCGGCTCCTTCTGTTGTTATGGGCCAATTGTATCGTACAATCACGAGAAAAAAACTTTTTCGGCCCATTGTATCGTACAATCACGAGAAAAAAACTTTTTCAGCCCATTGTATCGTACAATCGCTTGAAAAAAACTTTTTCGGCCCATTGTATCGTACAATCGCACGAAAAAAACTTTTTCGGCCCATTGTATCGTACAATCGCGAGAAACCCTTTCGGCCCATTGTATCGTACAATCGCACGAAAAAAACTTTTTCGGCCGTTTGACTGAGTCAATTGCCCACCGGAGCCCCTCCGTGGGTCTTTGGCGTACTTTTGTCCGCGTCTCCCGAACGAGACGTTGCTTTCATTCGATTATTCACATCCAAAACCATCCATCATGTTTGATTTCCTACAAGCCTACCCCTGGGCACTGCCGCTCGTGATCTTCTTCGGGCGTATCTGCGACGTGACACTGGGCACGCTGCGCATCATTTTCGTATCGAAGGGCGAGAAGATGAAGGCGCCCATCGTCGGATTTTTCGAGGTCTTCATCTGGGTCGTGGTCATCTCGCAGATCTTTTCGCACGCCAACGACCTCACCGCCTACCTGGCTTACGCCGGCGGCTACGCGGCGGGCAACTTCGTCGGCATACTGGTCGAAAACAAGATCGCCCTCGGCTACTTCCTCATTCGCATTTACACCAAGAAGGGCAGCGCCGCGCTGATCCACGAACTGAACACGAACGGCTTCGGCTCGACCCATATCCGCGGTGAAGGCGCCATTTCCGAAGTCTCGATCATCGAAACCGTCGTCAGTCGGAAATCCGAGCGCCGCGTAGTCAACCTCGTCACCACCTTCGACCCGAACGCCTTCTACGTGATCACCGACATCCGCTCCAAACGCAAAGGCTTCTTCTCCGCCGCCGGAGCACCCCGACTGGGCAAATAACCGGCCCACCCTCTACTCTCCACCCTCTACCCTCTATTCTCTACCCTCTATTCTCTACCCTCTATTCTCTACCCTCTATACCCTCTATGCAATACAACCTCAAAGCCCCCGACCACCTGCAAGCCACCGTCACGCTGCCCGCCTCGAAGAGCATCAGCAATCGCGTCTCGATACTCAGCGCACTCGCCCCCGAGGCCGCGCCCCTCATCAACCTGGCCGACAGCGACGACGGCCGCGCCCTGCAACACGCGCTTCGGTCGGCAGACGAGACCGTCGACATCGGCGCCGCCGGCACAGCCATGCGTTTCCTCACCGCCTACTTCGCCGCCCGGCCCGGCCGCACCCGCCTGCTGACAGGCAGCGCCCGCATGCGTCAGCGCCCCATCGGCCTCCTGGTCGACGCCCTCCGGGGACTCGGGGCCGACATCGCCTACACCGAGCGCGAGGGCTATCCGCCGCTCCGGATCGTCGGCCAGAGGCTGCGCGGCGGCGAGGTGACGATGGATAGCGGCGTCAGTTCGCAGTTCCTCTCCGCCCTGCTGATGGTGGCGCCCACGATGGAACGCGGCCTGCAGCTTCGGCTCACGGGTGCCACCGTGTCGGAGACTTATCTCAGGATGACCGTCGGGCTGATGCGTCGCTTCGGCGTTGTGGTAGAGGAGTCCGATGGCGGGCGGACGTTCCGCGTGGCACCGCAGCCGATCCGCGCCGTGCCCTTCACCGTAGAGGCCGACTGGAGCGCGGCCTCGTATTGGTACGAGATGGTGGCCCTCGCTCGGGATACCACGGCCACGGTAGAGCTGTTGGGCCTCACGCCGGACAGTCTGCAGGGCGACGCCGCCATTGCTGCGCTATTCGAGCGCCTCGGCGTACGCACCACCTTCACCGACCGCGGCCTACGCCTCGACCGGCTGCCCGGCCATCGCCAGCCCGAGCGCTTCACGTGCGACTGCGTCCTGATCCCCGACATGGCCCAAACGCTCGTCGTCACCTGCGCCGCGCTCGGCCTGCCCTTCCGCTTCGACGGCCTGCAAAGCCTGCGCATCAAGGAGACGGATCGGCTGGCCGCCCTACAAACCGAGCTCCACCGCTTCGGCTTCGTCCTCACGGAGCACGACGGCCGTACCCTCCAGTGGGACGGCACGCGTTGCCCGCCCGAAGCTACGCCCACAGTCGCCACCTACGATGACCACCGCATGGCCATGGCCTTCGCACCCCTTGCACTCGTCCGTCCGGGTGGCGTCACCATCGCACACCCCGAAGTAGTCACCAAGAGTTACCTCCGTTTCTGGGACGACCTCCGCGCCGCCGGCTTCCGGTTCTGACGCCCTCGTTTCGCCCCCCCTCATATTTCACTTTACGCTTCTTAGAAATTTGTTTCACCATGTGGTATATCCTGATCAGTATCGTAGTGTTAGGCCTCGTGGCCGCCGGCCTGGGGCAATGGGATCGCCGCCGTCGTCGGCAACGATTCGAGCGGGGCGAGATCGCCTCGATGGAGGATGAAACGCCTCAGACCGTCATTCCCGAGGGCTGCTGTGGACAGCACGAAACGTGCGAGCGCGACAGCCTCCTGGCTGCCGTTGCCGCCGGTCGGAAGGCCGAGTATTACGACGACGAAGAGCTTGACGCCTACCGTGGCACACCCTCCGATGCCTATGCCGAACCCGTCGTGGAGGAGTTTCGCGAAGTGCTCTACACCCTCCGCCAGGACGAGGTGCCCGGCTGGATACGCAGCCTCCAACTCCGCGACATCGCCCTGCCCGACGCCCTCAAAGCCGAAACCCTACTCATCGTCGAAGAGCTGCGCGACAGTCGAGGGTGAGACGCTGAAAACTTTCATTCATATCGAGACAACATGATCCAAACCCACGCCATCACCAAGCGCTTCGACCGGCTACAGATCCTCAAAGGCATCGACATCGAGGTGCATGACCGCGAGATCGTCGCCATCGTCGGACCCAGCGGCGCCGGCAAAACAACCCTCCTGCAGATCGTCGGCACGCTCGACCGACCCGACTCGGGCCACGTCATCATCGACGGCGTCGACCCCTTCACCCTCAACGAACGGCGCATGGCCGCCTTCCGCAACCAACACATCGGATTCGTCTTCCAGTTCCACCGACTCCTACCCGAGTTCACGGCCCTCGAAAACGTCATGATCCCCGCCCTCATCGCCCGCGATTCTGCCGCCGAAGCCGAACGTAAGGCGCGCGAACTGCTCGACTTCCTCCACCTCTCCGACCGCATCACCCACAAGCCGGCCGAGCTCTCCGGCGGCGAAAAGCAACGCGTCGCCGTGGCCCGCGCCCTCATCAACCGGCCCAGCGTCGTCTTGGCCGACGAGCCCTCGGGCAGCCTCGACTCGCACAGCAAGGACGAGCTTCACCGTCTCTTCTTCGATCTTCGTCGCGACCTGGGCCAGACCTTCGTCATCGTCACCCACGACGAATCCCTCGCCGCCCAAGCCGATCGCACGATACGAATGAGGGATGGCGTCATTATCGATTGACACCACCCCTCGTTACGCTTAAAAGCACAGGCCGCAGCCCGCGTTCAGCGCTTCTTCCCGGCCTGATATTCGGCCCAGCCTAAGTAGCCCGTGTCCAGATTGTAGATCACCCGGAAGCCCGCCTTTTGCAGCATCTGCGCCGCCCGCATGCTTCGCTTTCCGCTGCGACAATAGACGGCCACCGGACGCTGCGCGTCGAGCGACTTTTGCGCACGGTCAAGGAAGTCCGACGCCGTCACGTCGATCAGCTGCGCCCCATTGATATGGCCCGCCGCGAACTCGTCCGGCCGACGCACATCCACCAACTGTACCGCCTGATCGCGTGCCAGCAGTGCCTCAAACTCCGCCGCCGTCAGCGACGTGATTCCACCTTCGGCCCCTTCCGACGGCGCGCACGCCATCGAGAGCCATACCGAGAATAATGACATAAGTAACTTGATCATTAGTGTTTGCATTAAAAATATCGGCGCCAAAAATAGGGCATCAAGGCCGCCCGCCAAGTTTTGCCCGGCGCCCGGCCAGCTTCTCCGGCCTCGGTAGAGGCCCTTGCATCAAGGCAAGAAAAGGAAGACATTCATTCACCTCATTAAAACCATCACCCATTATGCGTTACGACAACACATCCGTCCGGCGCCAAGACCGCCTCCTCGACGAGGCCCGCGCCCTGCAAATCCTTCACGAAGGCGAATACGGCTTTCTGGCCCTCGTCGAAACCCGCGCCGATGCCGTCGCTGGCTACGGCATCCCCATCAGCTACGTCTTCGAACCCTCCACCGACCGCATCTACCTGCACTGCGGCCCCGAGGGCCACAAGCTCCGCTGCCTCGACCTCCGTCCATTAGTCACCTTCACCGTCGTCGGCCACACGCGCGTCGTCCCCGCCGGCTTCACCACGGCCTACGAGAGCGTCCTCCTGCGCGGCCGTGCCCTCCGCGGCCTCCCGCCCGAGGAGCGCATGCACGCCCTCGAGCTCCTCATCGATAAGTACAGCCCCAACGACAAGGTCGTCGGACTGAAGTACGCCGAAAAGTCCTTCCACCGCACCGAGATCATCCGTATCGACATCGACTGCGCCTCGGGCAAGCAGAAAGTGATCCGTCCCACAGGCGCCACCCCCGATTGACGCCTCTTTTATAACTGTCGAAGCCTCGTCTCCACCCGGAGTCGAGGCTTTTTCTTTTTTCCATTGGCCAGATACTGCTATAAAACCATTCTTTCAATCGAAACACGACTTTCATCAGCTATGAAAATCATATTTCATATAAAGAACAACTTCCATAGACTATAAATATCACTCCTTCTTTGAAAAGCCATAGCCATACTCTATGACGAATTGACTCTATCTCTATACAATAATTCATCAGCTATGATGATCGTATTTCATCTAAAAACCAACTTTCATAGACTATGAACATTCTTCCTTCTTTGAAAAGCTATATCCACAGTCTATGACAGATTCTATTTACCTCTATCCAATACTTCATCAGCTATGAAAATCATTTCCCATAAGAGAACTATCTCATATACCATATAATAACTTGATATTATCTGAACAACATCTCACATCGTCTATAAAAAATATACTTCGTATAAATACTCCTCACCTATACGATAACTTCTCGATTACATATAAAAACGTATCCTCATAGTCTATGAAAATAGATATCCAATTGAAAGTAAACTATCATAGCCTATAAGAATAGATTTTCGATTGTTCATTTACTCTCATAGCATATAAAAGTCCTATTTCTCATGGAAAAATGCTTTCCTTGCAGTCCTATTGGGCTTCGACGGGCAATAATCGGCTGTCGGAGGCGCTGCCGTCATTTTGACGAAATGAAAAGCCCCGCCTACAGATGCAGACGGGGCCTTTTGTCAAGAGATCGGCCGACCGCCGCTCCCTTTATGGCAAAAAAGAAGGAGCCACACCTTACAGGCAGCTCCTTCTCCTTACTAAACTGAATTCTTGTATGCGAAAGTCCAGTTATTTAGTCCACGTTCAACGTGACACGCTTGAAGGCGGTTACGGTGAGCGTCTTGCTCTGCTGCTGCAGGTATTGTTGGACGGTCAATTTGGCATCCTTGACGTACTCCTGCTGCAGGAGGGTGTTCTCTTTGAAATACTTCTGGAGGGCGCCCTCGGCGATGCGGTCGAGCAGATTCTCGGGCTTACCGGCCTGACGGGCCTTGTCGCGGGCCACCTCACGCTCGGTGTCGAGCACATGGGCGGGCACCTCGTCCGGGGTCACAGCCACGGGGTTCATGGCGGCCACCTGCATGGCGATCTCGCGCGCTACGTGGTGGTCGACCGGCTCGTTGAAGGCTACAATCGACGCGAGCTTGTTGCCCGGGTGGATGTAGGAGACGGTGGCGGCGCCTTGGACGGACTCGTAGTATCCGAGCTCCATCTTCTCGCCGGTGACACCGATGCGGTCCGTGATGTGGTTCTCTACCGTGCGGCCTCCCTGCAGCGTGGCTGCGAGAAGGGCCTCTTTCGAGGCGGGTTTGCCGGTCATGGCGGCGTTCAGGATGTCCTGTGTCAGCGCCACAAAGTCAGCATTCTTGGCTACGAAGTCGGTTTCGCATTTCAGGGCCACGATGGCGGCGAATCCGCCCTCGTCGGCTGCGAGCACGCAGCCTTCGGCGGCCTCGCGGTCGGAGCGTTTGGCGGCCACAGCCTGACCCTTCTTGCGAATGATCTCCATTGCCTTTTCAAAGTCGTTGTCGGCTTCTTCCAAAGCCTTTTTGCAATCCATCATCCCGGCTCCGCTCATCTTGCGGAGGTGGGTGATATCTGCCATTGTTACTGCCATATTGCTATGATTCTCCTTTGTTTGGTTTATGTGGATTCGTTATTCCTCTGAGGTGGCTTGTCCTTCGGCGGCCGAGGCTTCAGCTTCGGCTGCAGGACGAGCCTCGTCGTCACGACGTGAGCGGCGGGCGTTCGACTTGGCGCGGCGATCGCGACGCGGATTGTCTTCGCCGGCTCCCTCTTCAGCGGCGTGGTTGCGCTCGTCTTCTTCCTTATCGCGGGCCTTGCTCTCTTGGAGGCCTTCGTGAATGGCCTGGCAGACGGTGCCGACGATCAGCTCGATGGACTTGGTGGCGTCGTCGTTAGCGGGGATGACGAAGTCGATATTGCTCGGATCGGAGTTGGTGTCGACGATGGCGAAGACGGGAATGCCGAGGCGCTGTGCTTCGCGTACGGCGATGTGCTCCTTGAGTACGTCTACGACGAAGAGTGCCGATGGCAAGCGGTTGAGGTCAGCGATAGAGCCGAGCATCTTCTCGAGCTTGGCGCGCTGGCGGGTGATTTGGAGTTTTTCGCGCTTGGAGAGGTTATCAAACGTGCCGTCCTTACTCATCTTGTCGATGGTGGACATTTTCTTGATGGCCTTGCGGATGGTGGGGAAGTTGGTAAGCATGCCTCCGGGCCAGCGCTCGATGACGTAGGGCATACCTACGGAGGAGGCCTTTTCGGCTACGATCTGCTTAGCCTGCTTCTTGGTGGCCACGAAAAGGATGCGTCCCTTACCGGCGGCGATGTTCTTGAGGGCATCGGCGGCCTCGTCCACCTTGGCGGCTGTTTTATACAGATCGATGATGTGAATACCGTTGCGCTCCATGAAGATGTATGGAGCCATGGCAGGGTTCCACTTCCTTTTTAAGTGTCCGAAGTGTACGCCTGCTTCTAATAACTGTTCGAAACTAAGTCTTGACATTTCTTGGGGTGTTATGATCGTTTACTTTCTCTGTTCGTAGGATCAATCGTGCGGTAGTCTCTATCTGCCTCTCAGCATGTATGGGCTGAGAATCCGCATGATTTAGATACTAAACGTCTTCTCTCTGTCTACTTCCTGTTTGGGAGGTGTATATATAGGTATACATCAACGTTTGCTGAACTGGAAGCGCTTGCGTGCTTTGGGACGTCCCGGTTTCTTACGTTCCACCTCACGGGGGTCGCGGGTGACGAATCCTTCAGCCTTCAGTGCAGGCTTCGACTCGGGATTGATCTTGATCAATGCACGGGTGATGGCCAGACGGGCTGCTTCGGATTGTCCTTTGAAGCCTCCGCCTACGAGGTTGAGCTTGATGTCGTACTGCTCGGCCACGCTGAGGGTGTTCAGGGGTTGCTTAACGACGAACTGCAGGATGGAGGAGGGGAAATAGTCGGCCAGTTCGCGGCGATTGACCGTGATCTTGCCCGTTCCTTCGCTGATATACACGCGTGCGATGGCGGCTTTACGCCTTCCGATTGCATTTACTGTTTCCATGAATTCTTCAGTTGAGTGAATTAATATCTATCGACTTGGGCTGTTGCGCCTCATGTTTGTGTTCGGTGCCGGCATACACGTAGAGGTTGCCGAGCAGCTTATCGCCCAGACGATTTTTGGGCAGCATGCCTTTTACCACTTTGCGGAAGAGGCGATCTTCACCCTTGGCCTTGAGGCGTGCGGGGGTTGTCTCGCGCTGTCCACCGGGGTAGCCGGTGTAGCTCAAATAGACGCGATCGTTCCACTTGTTGCCGGTCAAAACGACTTTGTCGGCATTAATCACGATGACATTGTCTCCGCAATCCACGTGCGGAGTGAAGTTGGGTTTGTACTTGCCCCGGAGCAACTTGGCGATCTTGGAGCACAGGCGTCCCAACGTTTGGCCGTCTGCATCGACGACCACCCATTCCTTGTTTACGGTTGCTTTGTTCGCAGAAATGGTCTTGTAACTTAACGTATCCACTTGCTTTACCTTTTAATTAGAAAATCTACAATGGGGTCTTTCCTCGTCTGCCGTTTGATTCTCCCGGACACTGGGGTGAGCATTCAGCAAGACGCTAAAGACGAATCATTTAACACGTTTGATAATAATCGGGTCGCAAAAGTAGACCTTTTCGCCACATACGCAATCCAAGGCGCAGGCCTGCGGTCAGGCCTATGGGAGGCGGGGAATCGCCTCTAAGCGGCGACTTTCTGGCCCATTTTTGAGCGGTTGCCTCTGGCAGGCGGCCTGACAACATCACTGGAGTGTCCGATAGCTCTGGCAGGCCGCCTGCCAACATCACCGGAGTGTCCGATAGCCCTGGCAGGCGGCCTGACAACATCACCGGAGTGTCCGATAGCCCTGGCAGGCGGCCTGACAACGTCACCGGAGTGTCCGATAGCCCTGGCAGGCGGCCTGACAACGTCACCGGAGTGTCCGGTAGCCCCGGCAGGCGGCCTGACAACGTCACCGAAGTGTCCGATGGTCTTGGCAGGCGGCCTGCCAGTGTTTTTCGGGGCCGATAAGCGAGAGTTTGGCTCGGAGTCGCTGTCTCAAAGCCTTCCGGAGACGGGGGCATAAAAGAATCCGGGGACGGGCCTCGCTCCTGTTCATAGGTGGAGTGAGGCGCCGTCCCCGGATGGCGATGAGGTGTGGGGGAAAAGACGAGATCGGCTTAAAGCAGCTTATTCATCTTCTCCACGAAGGCGGCTTTCTGTCCGGCGCCGACTTGCTTGTCGACCACCTGTCCGTCTTTGAAGAAGAGGACGGTGGGGATGTTACGGATACCGTATTCGGCCACGACGGTGTCGTTCTCGTCTACGTTGACCTTACCGACGGTGATGCGGCCGTCGTACTCCTCGGCCAGCTCGTCGATGATGGGGCTGACCATGCGGCAGGGACCACACCATTCGGCCCAAAAGTCAAGTACTACCGGCTGGCCGGCTGCTAACACTTCCTTGTAGTTTGCATCTGATACGTTTACTACTGACATGATTGATACTGTTTTTTGATGTTGAATTATGATTGATTGATGGTGAAGTCCATGTTGCCAGACTCGCGAATGAAGTCGACAAGCTCCTCGGTGACGCGGATACGGACGTCGTGGGAATACAAATTCAATGCCACGTGGTCGCGACCGAGGATGTAGAAGCTGAGCTGCGTCTTACCGGGATGGCTCTTGACGATGGCTGAGAGCTCGCTGATGGTTTGTTCGTTCAGGGCGTCGATGGGGGCGTTGATGCGGATCGATTGCACGAGGCTGTCCTTGACGTCCTGCAGGAGGCGGATGGTGGAGATGCGGAAGTCGAACTCGGACTCCTTCCAGCGCCGCGGCTGCACGGTGGCGTTGACGAAGAGGTAGAGCCCTTCGCGGCCGTACTTGCCGAAGTTGATGTAGTCATCGCCAAAGAGAGGGATCTCACCGCTGCCGGAAAGGTCTTCGATACGGATGATGCCGTAGGGCTTGCCGTTCTTGGTGAGGCCTTCGCGATAGCCGGTGACGATGCCTCCGAGCGAGAGTTGTCGGCCTTGGAAGCTCTCCCATTCGCGGCTGTCGACGTCCTGCATGGTCATGTTGCAGACGTGGTTGAGGATGATGCGATACTCGTCCAGGGGGTGGGCCGAGAGGTAGATGCCGACCAGCTCCTTCTCGCGATTGAGGCGCTCCAGGGCGCTCCAGGCGTCGAAGCGCGGGATGTCCGGGCGGGCTATCTGCACGGCGTCGTCGGCGCCAAAGAGGGAGAAGGAGGTGCTCTGACGGTCGAGCTTGAACTTGTTGCTGTAGCGCAGGAGGACGTCGGTGAAGGTCTCCTTGCGATCGTTCTCCACGAAGAAGGGCTCGCGGTCGACGCCGAGGCTATCGAAGGCGCCTGAGATGGCCAGCGTTTCGAGGGTCTTCTTGTTGCACGCCGCGGAGGG